>JBQCJF010000174.1:0-7364 GCA_051953015.1 Luteimonas sp. | reverse complement strand
CGAGCGCGCCCGCGCACCGGCGCAGCGCCTGCCGCGCGAGTCGTTCCTGGCGCCGCCGGCGCTGCCGGTGGTGCAGCTCTAGCCCGACGGCCGCAACGTCGCCTACCTGCGCGACCAGGGCGAATCGCGCAGCCTCTGGTTGTTGCCCGCCGACGGCGGCGCGGCGCGCGAGCTCTCGGCGCGCACCCAGGCCACGAGCCTGGGCTGGTCGCGCGACGGCCGCTGGCTGTTCGTGTTCGCGCCGCGCGCGCTCTCGACCGTGGAAATCGCGACCGGCGCCGGCATCCGCGTCCCGCTGCTCGGCACCGACCAGCGCCGGGTGATGCAGGTCGACCTGTCGCAGCCCGCCGCGGTCATCCTGCGCGAGCGCGTGCGCAGCGGCACCGCTGAGCGCTGGCGCATCGTGCGCATGGATGCGCGGGGGCACCGCACGCGGCTGTGGGAAGACGCGCACTGGGTGCACGACGTCGCGATCGACGGGCAGGGCCGCCTCGTCGCGCTCGCGCGATTCATGGGCGACCACGACGCCATCGACGCCGTGGAACCCGGCGGCCGCCTGCGCGAGTTGCGGCGCATGCAGCCGATGGAAAGCGGATCGCTGATCGGCGTGGCGCGGGACGGCGCGCTGCTGCTGTCCGGCGATACCGGCGGCGACCTGCGGCGCGTGCTGCGGCTCGGCCTCGACGGCTCGCTGCGCACGCTCCATGCCGACCCGCGGGGCGAAGCCGACCTCGACGAGGTGGTGCTCGATCCCTCCGGTTCCGAACCGCTGGTCGCGATCTATCGCGGCAGCGTGGCGGCGACCTACGGGCTGGGCCGCGCGCAGGCCGCGGTCGCCGCGCTGCGCGCGCGTTTCCCCGGCCGCGACCTCGGCATCGACGTAGCGGGAGGCCCGCGCGCGCGCTGGCTCGTGTCCGAGCGCGATAGCACGCTGCGCGAACCGCGCTGGCACCTCTACGATCCGGCGACCGGCGCGCTGCGCACCATCCTGGCCGGCGGCGCGCGCGCCGCGCGCGCGCTGCCCGAGGCGTCGCTGTCGCACAAGATCGCCTTCGACTACACCGCGTCCGACGGCATGCGCGTGCACGGCTTCCTGCTGTTGCCGCCCGGCGCCGACCCCGCGCGCGTGCCGCTGCTGGCGGACGTCCACGGCGGCCCCATCAACCACTTCCGCCCGGGTTACGACGCGGTCGCGCAACTGCTCGCGAATCGCGGCTATGCCGTCTTCGAGACCAACTTCCGCGGCTCGACCGGCTTCGGCCGCGGCTACACCTTCGCCGCGCACGGTGACTTCGGCAACGGCCGCGTGCAGCAGGACATCGTCGAAGGCGTCCGCTACCTGCTCGCCCAGGGCATCGGCGATCCGGAGCGCGTGGGCATCGTCGGGCATTCGTTCGGCGGCTACTCGACGCTGCAGGCCCTGACGTTCCAGCCGGAACTGTTCAAGGTCGGCGTCGCCGGATCGCCTCCGCCGGATCTCGGCTGGGGCATGCGCTGGCTGGTCGCGTCCGGCGAACAGGGCGACCTGCCGGACCGTTCGCTGCTGGCGACGCTGCGCACGCTCGGCATGGATCCGTCGGATCCGGCGACCTACGCGCGCCTGCACGCGCAGTCGCCGCTGGCGAACGCGGCGCGGATGGCGCGGCCGCTGCTGGTGATGGCCGGCGGCGCCGACCGCACCGTCGCGGCGCGCGGGGTCATCGACTACGTGGCGCGGCTGCGGCGCCTGGGCAAGCCGGTGAGCCTGTACGTCGAGCCGAACGGCGGCCACTCGCCGGTGGCGCCGGTGCCGCGCGAGGCCTACGCGTACCTGATGGTGCAGATGCTGCATGCCCACCTGGGCGGGGCCGCGCCCGACGCGCCCGGCGCCGAGCTGCGCGCGTACCTGAAGACCAACCTGCGGCTCGCGGGCCCGGAGTTCGACGCGCTCGGCAAGCGCGCGGCGCCGCTCAGCGCTCCCGCAGGCGCGGGCGCACGGTAGCGAGGTTGCACGGTTTCGTGCGCGCGTCCAGCTGCGCGCGCACGATCTTCTCCCACGCGGTGCGGCACGCGGACGTCGAGCCGGGCAGGGCGAACAGGAAGGTCCCGTTCGCCAGCCCGGCGAAAGCCCGCGACTGCAGCGTCGAGGTGCCGATCTCCTCGAAGCTCAGCGCGCGGAACAGCTCGCCGAAGCCCGGCATTTCCTTGTCCAGCAGCGGCAGCAGCGCCTCGGGCGTGGAATCGCGCCCGGTGAAGCCGGTGCCGCCGGTGACCAGGATGCCGTCGACCGCGTCTTCCGCGATCCATGCCGACACCTGCGCGCGCAACCTGTAGCGATCGTCCGGCAGCAGCGCGCGCGCATGCAGCGCGTGGCCGGCGGCGCGCAGCGCCTCGACGAGGTAGTCGCCGGAGGCGTCCTGCTCCGGGCCGCGCGTGTCCGACACGGTCAGCACGCACAGCGACAGCGGAATGAAGTCGGCCGAAGCGCTCATGCCGTCGTCGCCAGCGAATACCACTGGGTCGCGTCCTCGTGCCAGCCCGCGGCGCGGTACAGCGCGCGCGCCGCCGCGTTGTCGCGGGTGGTCTCCAGGCACAGGCCGGCCGCGCCCTGTTCGCGCGCGTACGCGGCGGCCGCGTCGAGCAGCGCGCGCGCGACGCCGCCGCGGCGCGCGCCCTCGGCGACGAACAGGTCGTTGAGCAGCCAGGTGCGCGCCGTGCGCACCGACGAGAAGATCGGATAGAGCTGGGTGAATCCCACCGTCGACGGCCCGCGTTCGGCGACGAGCACCGCGGATTCGCCCTTCGCCAGCCGTTCGGCGAGGAAGTCGCGCGCGCGCACCGGGTCCGAGGGCTGCGCGTAGAACACGCGGTACGCATCGAACAGCGGGACGAGCGCGTCGAGGTCGGCGACGGTGGCGCGGCGGATGGTCGTGTCCATGCGCGCAGTCTATGCGTTCCGGCGCCCGCCGTTGCCGCGCGCGCTCATTCGCGGCCGAGCCGCGCCAGGTCGTCGGCCTGCTGCTCGCGCGCGAGGCGCTCGACCAGCGCGTCCAGGTTGCCGTCCAGCACGTTCGGCAGGTCGTACAGGGTCAGGCCCTCGACCCTGTGGTCGGTGATCCGGCCTTGCGGGTAGTTGTAGGTGCGGATGCGCTGGCTGCGGTCGCCGCTGCCGACCTGCAGCTTGCGGTCGGCGGCCTGCGCGGCGGCGCGCTTCTCGATCTCGACCTCCACCAGCATCGCCTTCAGGCGCTTCATCGCCTTGTCGCGGTTCGCGTGCTGGCTGCGCTCGGTCTGCGATTCGACCACCACCCCGCTGGGCACGTGGGTGATGCGGATCGCCGACTCGGTCTTGTTGACGTGCTGGCCGCCCGCGCCGGAAGAGCGGAACGTGTCGACCCTCAGGTCGGCCGGATTGATCTCCACGGCGATGTCGCTGGCGTCCTCCGCGATGATCGCCACCGTCGCCGCCGAGGTGTGGATCCGGCCCTGCGATTCGGTCTCGGGCACGCGCTGCACGCGGTGCGTGCCGGACTCGAATTTCAGCCTCGAATAGGCGCCGCGGCCCTCGACGCGGGCGACGATCTCGCGGTAGCCGCCGTGCTCGCCCGGGTTGGCGGATTCCACCTCGACCCGCCAGCCCTGCCGCTCGGCGTAGCGCGCGTACATGCGGAACAGGTCGCCGGCGAAGATCGCCGCCTCGTCGCCGCCGGTGCCCGCGCGCACCTCGAGGTAGAGGTTGCCCTCGTCGCGCGCGTCCTTCGGCACCAGCTGCGCCATCAGCTCGGACTCGAGCTCGGCCAGGCGCACGTTCGCCGCTGCGATCTCCTCTTCGGCGAGCGCGGCGAACTCCGCGTCGCCGCGCATCGCCTGCGCGGCGTCGAGGTCGCGGCGCGCCTGCGCCTCCGCGGCGAGCGCGACGGCGACCGGCTCGAGCTGCGAGAACTCGCGCGAGAGCGCGCGGAAGCGGTCGTTGTCGCCGATCACGCCGGGATCGGCCAGCAGCCGCTCGAGCTCCTCGCGACGTTCGGCGAGGGCTTCCAGTTTGCGGCGCAGGCTAGGGAGCATCGGCGATGGGTTCGGCGTCTGGGTCGGCGTCGGAATCGGAACCCGCAACGGCGCGCGCATCGGCGGCCGGCGCGGCGGGGAACAGCTTTTCGCGCGCGCGCGCGAGCGCGGCGTCGCCTTCCAGCGCCGCCTGCCGCAACGCGACCGTGGGCGCGTGCAGCAGCCGGTTGGTCAGCGTGTGCGCGAGGAATTCCAGCACCGCCGCCGGGTCGTGGCCGCCGAGCAGCTGCTGCCGCGCCTTCGCGAGCACCTCGTCGCGCGCGCCTTCGCCGTGCGCGCGCAAGCGCCTGAGCGGCGCGGTGCGGGACGCCGCGGCCTGCGTTTCCGCGTAGCGCGCGACCTGCAGGTCCACGATGGTCTCGGCCTCGTCGGCGGCCTCGCGCCGGCTGCGGCGGTTGTCCTCGACGGCCTTCTCCAGGTCGTCGATCGTGTAGAGGAACGCATCGCGCAGACGCGCGACCTCCGGCTCGACGTCGCGCGGCACCGCGAGGTCGAGCAGCAGCATCGGCCGGCGCCTGCGCTGCGCGAGCGCCGCCTCGACGTGCGCGCGCCGGATCACCGGCTCGCGGCTCGCCGTCGCGGAAAACACGATGTCGGCTTCCGCGAGGTGCCGCTGCAGCTCCTCGAGCGGCAGCGCGACGCCGCCGTGGCGGCTGGCGAGTTCCTGCGCGTGCACCAGCGTCCGGTTGGCGACCAGCAGCCGCTTCACTTTCGCCTGCGCGAGGTGCCGCGCCACCAGTTCGATGGTCTCGCCGGCGCCGACCAGCAGCACCACCGAATCCTCGGGCCGCGCGAACGAGGCCTGGGCGAGGCGCACCGCGGTCGAGGCGATCGAGACGGGGTTCGCGCCGATGCGGGTGTCGGTGCGCGCGCGCTTGGCGGCGACGAACGCCTGCTGGAACAGGCGGTCGAGCTGGCCGCCCAGCGCGCCGGCCTCGCGCGCCGCCGCCCAGGCCTGCTTCACCTGGCCGAGGATCTGCGGTTCGCCGAGGACCAGCGAATCGAGCCCGGTCGCGACGCGGAACAGGTGCCGGACCGCGTCGCTGTCCTCGTGCCGGTAGAGATAGGGCCGGAGATCCGCCCGCGCTGCGCCGTCGCTGCCCGGATGCGTGGCGAGCCACGCGTCGAGGGCGCGGCCGTCGTCGTCCGCGACCGCGTACAGCTCGGTCCGGTTGCAGGTGGACAGCAGCACCGCCTCGCGCACCCCCGGCAGCCCGCGCAGGGCGGCCAGCGCCCCCGGCAGCGCGTGGTCGGCGAACGCCACCCGTTCGCGCAGTTCCACGGGCGCGGTCTGGTGGTTGATGCCGATGGCGACGAGGGTCATGAAGGGTGGGTGCGTCGACGGGGCGGTTCAGGCGCGTGCGCTAAGCTTCGGCGCCGATGGGCCGCCATTTTACGGCCCGACCGCCATCCATGCCCGCCGCCGTCCCAGATCCACGCGCCGTCCCGGCCGCCATGCCCGGCGCCGCGCGCGCCGCCAGCGTTCCCCGCGCCCGTTCGCGCAGCCTCGCGCTTCGCGGGCTCGCGTGCGCGCCGCTCGCCCTGGCGCTGGCGTTCGCCGCGCCGGCCGCCACGCGCCCCGGGGTGCCGCCGGCGGTGCTCGAGCCGACGATCGCGGGCGAGTTCGCGCTGCAGGCCGGACGGCTCGACGAGGCGGTGCGCTGGTACCTCCAGGCCGCCAATGCCGCCGACGGCGACGCCGGGCTGGCCGAGCGGGCGACCCGCATCGCCCTGCTCGCGGGCGACGACGCGCGCTCGGCGCAGGCCCTTGAACTGTGGCGCCAGCGCGCGCCCGCCTCGCCGACGCTGCATGCCGCCGGCCTCGCGCTCGCGCTGCGCCGCGACGACGCCGCGGCCGCGCGCCGCGAATTCGACGTGCTGCTTGGCGCCGGCCAGGCCGACGGCTGGCGCTACGCGCTGTCGGCGCTCGACAGCGGCCGCAATCCGAAGCTCGCCGCGACGCTCGTCGCCGACGCCGTCGCCCACGACCGCCTGCCGCCGCAGTTGCAGGCCTGGCTGGCGTTCGGCGGCCTGGCGCAGAAGCTCGAGGATCCGGCGCTGGCCTCGCGCATCGTCGCGCGCGTCATCGAACGCGTCCCCGGCGAGCCGCGCGTCGCGCTGCTGCACGCCAGCCAGCTGCGCGAGGCCGGCAAGCCCGGCGAGGCGCGTGCCGTCCTCGCCGGCCTCGAGGCGGCCACGCGCGCGAGCGCCGACCTGCGCCTGTCCGTCGCCGCCGAATACGAAGCGATGGGCGACGCGAAGGCCGCGGCCGAAGTGCTCGCGCGCGGCGCGCAGGACGATCGCAGCTACCAGTTGCGCGCGTCGCTGCTGGCGCGCGCCGGCGACCGCGAAGCGCTTTCCGCGCTGTACGACGCGCTGCTGCGCGATTCGGCGAAGCCCGATCCGGCCCGGCGCCTGCTGCTCGGCCAGGTCGCGGAATTCCTCGAGCGGCGCGAGGACGCGCTGCGCTGGTACCGGAGCGTGCCGGGCGGCGACGAGCGCTGGGACGCGTCGCTGCGCGCGGCCAGCGTGCTCCACGCGCTGCATCGCGGCGAGGAGGCCTACGCCAGCCTGAAGACGTTGCAGGCGCAGGCCGAGGCCGACGACGACGCGCGCCGCGACGCGTACCTGCTCGAAGCCGAGCTGCGCCACGACGACGGCGACGCCGCCGGCGAGCTGGACGCCTACGCGCGCGGGCTTGCCGCCTTCCCCGACGACAGCGCGCTGCTCTATGCGCGCGGCCTGGCGTGGGAGCGCCGCGACGACATCCCGCGCGCCGAGGCCGACCTGCGCCGCATCCTCGTCGCCGAACCCGACAACGTGGCCACGCTCAACGCGCTCGGCTACACGCTCGCCGATCGCACCACGCGCTACACCGAGGCGCTGGAGCTGATCGACCGCGCGCGCGTGGCCGAGCCGGACAACGCCGCGATCATCGACAGCTACGGCTGGGTGCTCTACCGCCTCGGCCGCAACGAGGAGGCGCTGGTGCAGCTGCGCCGCGCCTATGCGCTGCAGAAGGACCCGGAGATCGCCGCGCACCTGGGCGAAGTGTCGTGGGTCACCGGCGACCGCGCCGCGGCGCGCCGCTGGTTCGACGAGAGCCGCAAGCTCGATCCGGCCAACCGCGCCCTGCAGCGCGCGCTCGAGAAGACCGGCGCATGAACCTTCGCGCGACGCCGGGCGCGGTGCTCGCGATCGGGTTGGCCGCGCTGGCGGGCTGCGCGGTCGCCCCGACGCGCGCGCCGCCGCCGCCGCTGCCGCCCGCGCAGCAGGCGGAGGCCGTCGCGCGCCAGGACGCGCGCGAAGCCGCGCTCGCC
>JBQCJF010000173.1:0-10888 GCA_051953015.1 Luteimonas sp. | reverse complement strand
ATGCCGCCACGGAGCCTACAAGGACGTACTTGCGGCGTCCCCCGGAATTCCGCGCACGCTTCCGGCGCCCCGTCCCGAAGCGACGCGCACGCTTCCGCCGCCCCGCCCGAAGCGACAGGCCCGCTTACTCGAAGTCGTAGTTCATCTCGGGCCCCGCCGGCGCCAGGAAGTTCCCCTCGACGTAATCGATGCCCGCCGAGAACAGGATCGCCATCGACGCCGCGTCCTGGATGAATTCCGCGATGCTGCGGATGCCCGCGCCCTGCGCCTTTTCCGCGATCTCGCGGATCCGCGCCTGGCTGGCCGCGTTCTTCGGCAGGTCCTCGGTGAAGCTGCGGTCGAGCTTGATGTAGGCGGGCGTGAAGTGGGTGAGCAACTGGAACGAATCGAGGCCCACGCCGAACTGTTCCAGGCCGACCTTGCAGCGGATCGAATTGCAGAACTGCTGCGCGGCGCGCAGGTGGGTGAACACCTTCGCTTCCGGCAACTGCAGGACCAGCCGTTCGCCGTCCACGCCGGTGGCGGCGAGCCGTTCGCCGATGAACTTCGCGAGCGTGTCGTCGGCCAGCGAGGCCTCGGTGATCTTGACCAGCAGCGTCACCGGCTGCCCGGCGCGCCCGCGCTCGGCGATGACGTCGATCGCGCGGCCGACGACCCAGCGATCGATTTCCCAGAGCAGGCCGTGCTCGGCGGCGATCTGGTGGAAGCGCAACGGCGGCACCATCTCGCCCGAGCCGACGTCGAGGCGGATGTAGGCCTCGTACATCGCGCCGGTCTCGCCCTGCAGGCTGATCACCGGCTGGTAGTGGAGCAGGAAACGATCGTGGTCGAGCGCGTCGCGCAGGTGCGTGACCCACGCCTGCACGCGCTCCTGTTCGGCGCGGTCCACCGCGCCCGGGTCGAAGATCTCCGCGCGGTTGCCGCCGACGTTGGACGAGGCCTGCATGCCCTCGGCGGCCTTGGTCAGCACCTGGCTGACGCTGGCGATCTTCTCGCCGATCTGCACGCCGCCGATGCTGACGGTGATCGCGGCGGAGCGGTCGCCGATCTCGACGACGTGCGAGGAGAAGCCCTCGCGGATCTTCTCGGCGGCCGCCGCGGTCGCGACGTGGTCGCCGCGGACCAGCGCGGCCAGGGTGTGCTCGCCGAAGCGCGCGGTCACCGCGTCGGCGTCGAGCACGCCCTTCAGGCGCTGGGCGACGCCCTGCAGCACGTCGTCGGCCGAATCCAGGCCGATCTCCTGGACCAGGCGGCGGTAGTGGTCGGGCTCGACCAGCAGCAGGCCGAACTGGCCCTGGCGCTGCGCGGCGGCCGCGACGGCGTCCTCGAGCGCGTGCAGGAAGGTGGGGCGGTTGAGCAGGCCGGTGACGACGTCGCGCTGGCGCAGTTCCTCGACTTCGCGCGCAAGCTCCGGGTCGAGTTCCTGGCGGCGGAAGATCACCTGCAGGCAGGGCTCGCCCTCGTACGTCGCCGGGGTGAATTCCATCACCGCGGGGAAGGGCTTGCCGTCGCCGTCGTGCGCTTCGAGCTCGTAGCGCGGAGGCGGCGGCTCGCCCTTGCTCAGGCTCTTGAGCAGCGCCTTGAAGCCGTCCACGTGCTTGGGCGCGACCAGGTCGAGCAGCGACATGCCCTCGAGGTCGTCGAAGTCGTCGAAACCGAACATCTCCAGGTACGCCGCGTTGGCGCGGATGTGCATGCCTTCGTGGATGTACGCGATCGGGTCGCGCGAGGACTCGATCAGCGCGTCGCAGCGGCGCTCGGTCTCGCGCACCAGCGCCTCGAGGCGGCGCAGCGTGCGCCGCGCTTCCAGGTCGCCCCATTCGGTGCGGACCACGCCGAGCAGCTGCTGCGGCTGGTGGCGCAGCGCGATGCCGCGCACGCCGGCGGCGAGCGCCTGGGTCAGGCTGGCGTCGTCGACGCGGTCGACGATGGTGACCACCGGCAGGTCCTTGCCGCTGGCCTTGATCGCGTCGAGCACCGCGGCGAGCGGCACCAGCGTCGCCGCCTGCGCGGCCAGCACCAGGTCGACGGACTGCACTTCCTCGCCGAGGATCGCGGCCAGGCTTTCGGGCGAATCGGGGCGCAGCGGGCGGACCGCGATGCCGGCGTTGCGCAGCGTGCTGACGATCGCCTCGGCGGCTTCGACGCTGTCGTCGACGATCATCAGGCGCAGCGGCTGGTCGTTCGCGGGCATCCGGGGTTTCTACACGATCGCCGGGGCCGGCGTCCAATGCGCGAAGTCAGTACCGGGACGCATGGCTCAGAGGGGGCGCTTGCCGGTGTCGCCGGGCACTTCGCGGACCAGGCGCGGCACGAGGTAGCCGGACAGCCGGGCCGCCAGCGCGGCGTGAAGCCCGCGGGCGCGGGCGTCCGGAACCTCGAAGTGCGCGGTGCCGGCGACGCGGTCGAGCTGGTGCAGGTAATAGGGCAGCACGCCGGCGGCGAAGGCGCGCTCCGAGAGCGCCGCAAGCGCGTCGACCGAGTCGTTCACGCCGCGCAGCAGCACGGCCTGGTTCAGCAGCGTCGCGCCGGCGCCGCGCAGCGCGGCCATCGCCGCGTCCACGGCGCCGTCGAATTCGTTGGCGTGGTTGGCGTGCACCACCACCGTGGACGGCCAGGGCAGCGCGCGCAGCCATTCCGCCAGCGGCGCGTCCACGCGCTCCGGGAGCACGACCGGCAGGCGGGTGTGGATGCGCAGGCGACGCAGGTGCGGGATCGCCTTGAGCGCGTCGCTGAGCTCGGCCAGCTTGGGCGTCGCCAGCGCGAGCGGATCGCCGCCGGAGAGGATCACCTCGTCGATCGACGGATCCGCGGCGATCGCGGCGACCGCGTCGCGCCAGCCGTCGGCGGCCGCGGTTTCCTCGGCGTAGGGGAAGTGGCGGCGGAAGCAGTAGCGGCAGTGCACCGCGCACGCGCCCGTGGCCACCAGCAGGGCGCGACCGCGGTACTTGCGGATCACCCCGCGCCCGGCGCGCGCGGCGCCGTCGCCGACCGCGTCGAGGGCGAAACCGGGGACCACGCGGTCCTCGTCGGTCACCGGCAGCACCTGCCGCAGCAGCGGGTCGGACGGGTCGCCGTGGCGCATGCGCGCGATGAACGCGCGCGGCACCCGCAGCGGGAAGCCCGCCGCGGCTTCGCCGGAGACCCCCGCCGCCAGGCCCTCGAGGCCCAGCATGTCCAGCAGTTCGCGCGGATCGCGCACGGCCTCGCGCCACGCGCGCTGCCAGCCGGCGGGCTGGAGCGGGGTCGGCTCGGGCGCGGCGCCGGCGGGGCCGGGCTGCAGGGCGGGGGAGGCAGCGGGTATCATGGACGGCCCATTTTAACCGGCCGCCAAGGCGGACCACGCAGGAGCAGTTTTCGATGGCCAGCCTCGGCATGAACGACGTCAAGACCGGACAGAAGATCCTGGTCAACAACGAACCCGCGATCATCACGGACACCGAGTACGTGAAGCCGGGCAAGGGCCAGGCCTTCACCCGCGTCAAGTTCCGCCAGATCCGCTCCGGCCGGGTCCAGGAAATCACGATGAAGGCGACCGATTCGGTCGAGGCCGCCGACGTCGTCGACACCGACATGCAGTTCCTCTACGCCGACGGCGAGTACTGGCACTTCATGAACCAGGAGTCCTTCGAGCAGGTCCAGGCCGACAAGGCCGGCATGGGCGGCGCCGAGAAGTGGCTCAAGGGCGAGGAGGAGTGCGTGGTCACGCTGTTCAACGGCACGCCGATCATGGTCACGCCGCCGAACTTCGTCGAGCTGAAGATCGTCGAGACCGATCCGGGCGTGAAGGGCGACACCGCCGGCACCGGCGGCAAGCCGGCCACGCTCGAGACCGGCGCGGTGGTCCGCGTGCCGCTGTTCGTCGGCCAGGAAGAGACCATCAAGGTCGACACGCGCTCGGGCGAATACGTCTCGCGCGTCAAGTAAGCGATGACCGACGCGCCCGGCTCCCGCGAAGCAAGCGCCGCCTGCGACGTATTGATCGAAGCCGGCTGGGTCGTCCCGGTCGAGCCGCACGGCGTGGTCCTGCGGGACCATGCCGTCGCGGTGCGCGACGGCGCGATCGTCGCCCTGCTGCCGGTCGCCGAGGCGCGCGCGCGCTTCGCCGCGAAGGAAACCGTGTCGAGGCCCGACGGCGTGCTGCTGCCGGGCCTGGTCAACGCGCACTGCCACAACCCGATGACGCTGCTGCGCGGCGTCGCCGACGACCTGCCGCTCAAGACCTGGCTGCAGGACCACATCTGGCCGATCGAGGCCGCGGTGATCGGCCCCGGCTTCGTCGCCGACGGCATCGCGCTGGCGATCGCCGAGATGCTGCGCGGCGGCACCACCTGCTGCAACGAGAACTACTTCTTCCCCGACGTGCAGGCCGCGACCTACAGGCGGCACGGCTTCCGCGCGCGCGTCGGGCTGCCGGTGATCGACTTCCCGACCGCCTGGGCGGGGAGCGACGACGAATACTTCGACAAGGCGGGCGAGGTCCACGACCAGTGGCGGCACGATCCGCTGGTGGCGACCGCCTTCGCGCCGCACGCGCCGTACACGGTGAACGACGCCAACTTCGAGCGGATCCGGATGCTGTCCGACCAGCTCGACATCCCCGTGCACCTGCACCTGCACGAGACGGCGCAGGAAGTGGAGCAGTCGCAGCAGAAGCACGGCCAGCGCGCCATCGCGCGCATCGACCGGCTCGGCCTGCTCAACGACCGGCTGATCGCGGTGCACATGACCCAGCTCACCGACGCCGAGATCGCGCTGTGCGCGCAGCGCGGCGCGAGCGTGGTGCATTGCCCGGAATCCAACCTCAAGCTGGCCTCGGGCTTCTGCCGCGTCGCCGACCTGGCGCGCGCCGGCGTCAACGTGGCGATCGGCACCGACGGCTGCGCCAGCAACAACGACCTCGACATGTTCGGCGAGATGCGCACCGCGGCGCTGCTGGCCAAGGCGGTGGCGCAGGACGCCGCGGCGTTCGACGCCGCGAGCGCGCTGCGGGCGGCCACGCTCGGCGGCGCGAAGGCACTGGGCTTCGACCATCTCGTCGGTTCGATCGAACCGGGCAAGCAGGCCGACCTGATCGTCGTCGACATGGCGCCGCTGGAGACGCAGCCGCTGCACCACGTGCTGTCGCAGCTGGTCTACGCGACCGGCCGCCAGCAGGTGACGGATGCCTGGATCGCCGGCCGCGCGAAGCTGCGCGACCGCGCGCTCGTGGACATGGACGAGGCGGCGATCGTCGCCAACGCGCGCCAGTGGCGCGAGCGCATCGCGGCCATCGACCTGTCCGGCGCGGGGCGCGCATGAACGCGCCGGCCGCGGGCAACCATCGCCAGGCCGAGGTCGACAAGTTCGACGCGCTGGCCGCGCGCTGGTGGGATCCGCAGGGCCCGCAGAAGGCGCTGCATGCGCTCAACCCGGCGCGCCTGGGTTACGTCGAGGCGCGGACGGCGCTGCGCGGCGCGCGCGTGCTCGACGTCGGTTGCGGCGGCGGCCTGCTGAGCGAGGCGCTCGCCGCCGAAGGCGCGGACGTCGTCGCCATCGACCTGGCGCCCGACCTGCTGAAGGTCGCGAAGCTGCACGGGCTCGAATCGGGCGTGCGCGTCGACTACCGCCAGCAGCCGGTGGAGGCGCTGGCCGCGGAAGCGCCGGCGTCCTTCGACGCGATCACCTGCATGGAGATGCTCGAGCACGTGCCGGACCCGGCGTCGGTGCTCGCGGCCTGCGCGACCCTGCTCAAGCCGGGCGGCCGCCTGCTCCTGTCGACGCTCAACCGCACGCCGGCCGCGTTCGCGCTGGCCATCGTCGGCGCCGAGTACGTCGCGCGCATGCTGCCGCGCGGCACCCACGCCTACCGCGATTTCATCCGCCCGTCGGAACTCGCGGCCTGGCTGCGCGACTGCGGCCTCGAACTCGAGGACGTGAGCGGGCTCGCCTACGAACCCTGGCGCAACGCCGCGCGCGTGGGCGGCGGCACCTCGGTCAACTACCTCGCCTGCGCGGCGAAGCCCGCGGCGTGAGCGGCGCGGCGGCGACCCCGGCATGCCCTTGAACAGCCTGTTCCCGCAACTGGTGCTCTTCGACCTCGACGGCACGCTGCTCGACAGCGCGCCCGATTTCGTCGCCACCATCGCCGCGCTGCGCTCGCGCCGCGGCGAGCCGCCGATGATGCCCGAAGCGCTGCGCCCGCACGTGTCGACGGGCGCGCGCGCGATGATCGCCGCCGCGTTCCCGGCGCTGGACGAAGGCAAACGCGAGGCGCTCGTGCAGCCGTTCCTCGACGTCTACCGGCAGGAGCTGGGCCGGCACGGCGCGCCGTTCGACGGCATCGAGACGCTGCTGTCCGCGATCGAGGACGCCGGCAGCCGCTGGGGCATCGTCACCAACAAGCCCGAGGCGCTGGCGCGCGCGCTGATGCCGCTGCTGGGCTGGGAGCGACGCTGCGCGGTGCTGGTCGGCGGCGACACGCTGCCGGTGCGCAAGCCCGATCCGGAACCGCTGCTGCATGCGGCGCGCGCGCAGGGCCTCGACGCCGCCGATTGCGCCTACGTCGGCGACGACGAGCGCGACATCCTCGCCGCGCGCGCGGCCGGCATGCCGTCGATCGCCGCGCTGTGGGGCTATCGCCTCGACAGCGACGATCCCCTGGCGTGGGAAGCCTCGTCGCTGGCGGAGACGCCACGCGACCTGCTCGACGCGGGCGCGTGGCCGCGGCCGTGAGCGATCGCGAGGCGCTCGGCGCCTTCCTGGACAAGTGGCGGACGCGGTGGCCCGAGTGGCGCATCGCCGAAGCGTTCGTGCCGGCGCCGCAACGCGCGGCGACGCTCGCGTGGCTCGCGCTGCGCCAGGAGCTCGCCGACGCGGCGTGGGAAGGCGCGGATCCGCGTCCGGGCGCGGCCAAGCTGGCGTGGTGGAGCGACGAGCTGCACGGCTGGGCGCAAGGCCGGCGCCGCCATCCGCTGGGACTGGAACTGCAACGCATCGAGGGCGCGCGCTGGGACGCGCTGGCGGAGGCATTGCCGCTGCTGGCCGCGGCGCGCGACGCATTGCCGGCCGCGGGCGGCGGCGTCACGGCCTCGCATGGCGCGCTCGCGCCGTTCGCGTCAGCCGCGGGCGCCATCTCCGCCGCGATCGCGGGCGAATCCGCGACGGCGCCGGCTTCCGGCGATCGCGCCGCGGCGCTCGCATCGGGCCTCTCCGCGATGCGCGCGCTGGCGGGCAGCGGCGACACCGCCGCAGCCGCGGCGCTGCTCGCCGCCTGGCCGGCCCGACCGGCGGGGACGCGCGCGGACCGCATCTTCACGGCGCTGGCACGCCAGCGCCTGCGCGCGCTCGCCGCGCCGCGACGCAACCGCACGCCCTCGTCGTGGCACACATTGTGGGTGGCGTGGCAGGCCGGACGCAGCTTTCCATCGGCGTGACCGGTCGGCGGCGCCACCGCCGGTACAATGAACCCATGTCGCACACCACGCGCCCATCGCCGCTCCCCGACGTCGCCGCCGATCCGGCGGCGTCGTCGCGCCCGCTCGACTGGGTGGGCATGGACAACATCGCGCTGCCGGTCCGCATCGCGGGGCAGGGCGGCGAGGCGATGCAGGTCGCCGCGTCGGTCGACGTGGCCGTGGACCTGCGCGATCCGGATGCGCGCGGCATCCACATGTCGCGGCTGTACCTGCGCCTGCAGGACGCGTTCGCGGCCGATGCGATCACGCCCGGCGGCTTGCGCCGCGTCCTCGACGACCTCGTCGATTCGCAGCAGGGCCTGTCGACGTCGGCGCGGCTGGCCGTGCGCTACGAGCATCTGCTGCAGCGCGGTTCGCTGGCCAGCGGCCTGCTGGGCTGGAAGGGCTATCCCGTCGCGATCGAGGCGGTGCTGCGCGACGGCCACATCAAGGTCGCGCTCGCGCTGGAAGTCGAATACTCGAGCACGTGCCCGGCATCCGCCGCGCTGTCGCGCCAGCTCAACGCGCGCCGCTTCGCCGAGGATTTCGCCGCGGCCCGGCCGCTGTCGACCGAGGTGGTGCGCGACTGGCTCGCGTCGGAGCGCGGCCTGGCCGCGACGCCGCACGCGCAACGCAGCCGCGCGAAGGTGCGCGTCGAGCTGCGCCAGTCCTTCGACGGCTTGCCGGTCGCCGCGCTCGTCGACCTGCTGGAGGCCGCGCTCGGCACGCCGGTGCAGGCGGCGGTGAAGCGCGAGGACGAGCAGGCCTTCGCCGAGCTCAATGCCGCCAACCTGATGTTCTGCGAGGACGCCGCGCGGCGCGTGGCGAACGCGCTGGCCGCCGACCCGCGCGTCGAGCATTTCGACGCCGAGGTCTCGCACTTCGAGTCACTGCATCCGCACGACGCCGTCGCCCGCGTCTCCGGGTGACAGTTTTCAGCCACGGATGAACACGGATAAACACGGATAAAGCAGAACCAATATAAAAAGCTTTATCCGTGTAGATCCGTGTAGATCCGTGTAGATCCGTGTTGATCCGTGGCAAAAAAAGGCGTTGGGTCAGCGGGCGAAACGGAGACGCTGGCCGTCGGGGGTGCCGACGAGCTTCGCGCCGTCCCACACGCGCTGGCCGTTGACCCAGGTACCCGCGATGCGCGAGCGGAACGTCGTGCCCTCGAACGGCGACCAGCCGCACTTCGACAGCACGTCCTCGCGGCGCACCGTCAGCGGCGCATCGTCGATCAGCGCCAGGTCGGCGAAGTAGCCTTCGCGCAGGAAGCCGCGCTCGGCGACGTCGAACAGCTGCGCCGGAGCGTGCGAGACCTTCTGCACGACCTGCGCGGCGTCCATCCGCCCCTCGTGCACCAGTTCCAGCGCGGCGAGCAGCGCGTACTGCACCAGCGGCAGGCCGCTGGGCGCCTGCGCGTAGGGCCGCGACTTCTCCTCCAGCGTGTGCGGCGCGTGGTCGGTCGCGAGCACGTCGATCACGTCGCCGGCCACCGCGGCGATCAGCGCCTCGCGGTCGGCGGGATCCTTGATCGCCGGGTTACACTTGATGAAGTTGCCGAGCCGCGCGTAGTCCGAACGATCGAAGCGCAGGAAGTGGATGCAGGTCTCGGCGGTGATCTGCTTGCGCGAGCCGTCCGCGCGCACCAGCGGGCCGCGCTCGAACAGCGCCAGCTCGTCGGCGGTGGAGATGTGCAGCACGTGCAGCCGCGTGCCGTGGCGGCGCGCCAGCTCGATCGCCAGGCGCGTGGACTTGATGCAGGCCTCGCGCGAACGGATGTCCGGGTGGCACTCGACCGGAATGTCCTCGCCGTACTTCGCCTTGTACGCCGCGAGGTTCGCCTCGATCATCGGCGTGTCCTCGCAGTGCGTGATGATCGGCGTCGGCGCCTCGCGGAAGATGCCGTCGAGCGTCTCGGGATCGTCCACGAGCATGTTGCCGGTGGACGCGCCCATGAACACCTTGATGCCCGGCGCCTTCAGCGGATCGAGGATGCGGATCGCGTCGAGGTTGTCGTTGCTCGCACCCATGTAGAAGCCGTGGTTGCCCCACACGCGACCGGCGGCGCGCCGGTACTTGTCCTCCAGCGCCGCGGCGTCGAGCGTCGGCGGGTTGGTGTTGGGCATGTCCATGAAGCTGGTGATGCCGCCCGCGACCGCGGCCGCCGATTCGATCGCCATGTCGGCCTTGTACTCGAGGCCCGGCTCGCGGAAGTGCACCTGGTCGTCGATCATGCCCGGCAGCAGGCTGCGCCCGCGCGCGTCGACCACGTCCTCGCCGGCGGCCGCGGACAGGCCGCTGCCGATCTCGGCGATGCGCCCGTCGCGGATGCGCAGGTCGCCTTCGGATTCGCGACCTTCGTTCACCAGTCGGGCGTTGACGATCAGCGTGCCGGGCATGTCGCTTCCTTCGTTGTCAGGAGAGGGGCGGAACGGGGTCGTGGCCGCCCGGGTGCAGCGGATGGCAGCGCGCGACGCGGCGCGCGGCCAGCCAGCCGCCGCGCAGCACGCCGAACCGCGCGATCGCCGTCATCGCGTATTCCGAGCACGTGGGCACGAAGCGGCAGCGCGGTCCGAGCAGCGGGCTGATCCAGCGCTTGTAGCCGCGCAGCAGGGCGATGAGCAGGCGGGCGATCACGATCCTTGGACGCGGCGCGGCGCAGGCTTGCGCGGTTGCCGCTGTAGTCAGGTCAGGGTATAACAGCGCGCTTTCCCGTCTCAAGGGAATCCGGAGGAAACGCCTGTCGTGGCAGTGAAGAAACCCGCGAAGAAGGCCGCCAAGGCGGCCAAGCCCGTCGCAAAGGCCAAGCCGGCCCCGGCCCGCAAGCCCGCCGTTGCGAAGGCCGCCTCGGCGAAGTCCGCTCCGGCGAAGAAGGCGCCGGCCACGAAGAAGGTCGCCACGAAGAAGGCCGCGCCCGCCAGGGTCGCGGCGAAGAAGGCGCCGGCGAAGAAGGCCGCGCCGGCCAGGGTCGCGCCGCCGAAGAAGGCGCCGGCCAAGGTCGCCAAGGCGCCCGCGAAGAAGACCCCCGCGCCGGTCGCGAAGAAGGCGCCCGCGCCCGCGCCGAAGAAGGCCGCGGCGCCGGCCCCCGCCCGCAAGCCGGCTCCCGCTCCGGCCCCGGCCGCGAGGAAGGCGCCCGCGCGCCCGGTCGCGAAGGCCGCGACCCGTCCGGCGAAGCAGGCGCCCGTGGAGGCGGTCCAGTCCGCCGCTGCGGGCAAGGCCGCCGGTACCGGCGCGTCGCCGGCCCGGGCCAGGCCCGTCGGCAAGGTCGCCGTCGCGCGCGTCGCCGCGCCGAGCGCGCCCGCGCCGCGCGGCAAGGTCAAGGTGGTGCCGCACAAGGTCGACGAGACCGGCCGCCCGATCGTCCCGAACGGCTACCGGCCGTCGGTCGACGAGGAATACATGAGCCCGCTGATGCTGGAGTACTTCCGCCAGCGCCTGCTGCAGTG
>JBQCJF010000172.1:0-13404 GCA_051953015.1 Luteimonas sp. | reverse complement strand
GCGCGGGCGCGCCGCACGGCAGCGCGCGCCACGGGAAGCCGGGTTGCACCGCCGCTGCGGGGCCACTAGCCTGCGATTTTCGTCCCGGGACCTTCCCATGACGCGGCTGCGCCTCCTGCCCCGCCTGCTGCTCGCGCTGTCGATCGCCGCGCTGGCGCTCGCCCCCGCGGCCTGCCGGCGCGACGCGGCGCCCGCCGCGACGCAGGCCGGCGCGGTACCCGCCGACGAGGACGCCGACGCGTTCATCGCGCGCGTCAATCGCGAAATGCAGGCCGGCTACGCCGAACTGAGCGCGGCGCAATGGGTCTCGTCCACCTACATCAACACCGACAGCGAGCTGCTCGCGGCGAAGGCGAACGAGCGCTGGCTGGCGCAGCTGGACGGCTGGATCGCGCAGGCGCGCCGCTTCGAGGGCCGGCCGATGAAGCCGGAGACGGCGCGCGCGCTGTCGCTGCTCAAGCTGATGTCGCCGATGCCGCCGCCGCGCGACCCGGCGAAGCGCGCGGAGCTCACCCGCCTCGCCACGCGGATGGAAGGCGAATACGGCTCGGCGCGCTACTGCACCGGGGAAGGCGACGCGCGACGCTGCCGCCAGCTCGGCGAGCTCGAGGACGTGCTGCGCGGCAACCGCGACTACGACGCGCAGCTCGACGCATGGCGCGGCTGGCATTCGACCGCCGCGCCGATGCGCAAGGACTACGCGCGCTTCGTCGAGCTCGTCGACGAAGGCGCGCGCGACATGGGCTTCGCCGACGCGGGCGAGGCCTGGCGCGCCGGCTACGACATGCCGCCGGCGCAGCTCGCCGCCGAAACCGACCGCCTGTGGGGCCAGGTCAAGCCGCTGTACGAGCAGCTGCACTGCTACGCCCGCGCCCGCCTGCAGGCCCGCTACGGCGCGGCGCGCGGCGCGCTGCCCGGGAACCTGCTGCCCGCGCACCTGCTGGGCAACATGTGGCAGCAGGACTGGAGCAATCTCTGGGACCTGCTGGCGCCCTACGCCGACGCCAGCGACCTGGACGTGACCGCAGCGCTGCAGGCGCGCTTCCGCGAGGACCGCGACGCCGCGCTCGCCGACGCCGGCGAGCATCCGACGCCGGAAGCCGCGGCGGAGGCGCTGCGCACCGCGCGCCTGGACAGCGCGCTGCGGATGGCGAAACGCGCCGAATCCTTCTACGTGTCGATCGGCATGCCCGCCCTGCCCGACAGCTACTGGCAGCGCTCGCAGTTCATCAAGCCGCGCGACCGCGACGTCGTCTGCCACGCCAGCGCGTGGGACATGGACATGCAGGGCGACGTGCGCACCAAGACCTGCACGGGGCCGACCGAGGAAGACTTCACCACGCTCTACCACGAGCTCGGGCACGTCTACTACGCGCTGGCGTACAACAAGCTCCCGCCGATCTTCCAGGCCGGCGCGAACGACGGCTTCCACGAGGCGATCGGCGACACGATCGTGCTGTCGATGACCCCGGCGTACCTGCATTCGATCGGTCTGGCCGGCGCGCCCGGGCGCTCCCACGAGGCGCTGGTCGACGCGCAGATGCGGATGGCGCTGGCGAAGGTGGCGTTCCTGCCCTTCGGGTTGATGATCGACCGCTGGCGCTGGGGCGTGTTCGACGGCTCGATCCCGCCGTCGCAATACAACCAGGCGTGGTGGGCGCTGAAGGCGCGCTACCAGGGCGTGGCCCCGGTCGAGGCGCGCGGCGAGGACCAGTTCGACCCGGGTGCCAAATACCACGTGGCGGCGAACACGCCGTACACGCGCTACTTCATCGCCGACATCCTGCAGTTCCAGTTCTACAAGGCGCTGTGCGGCGCGGCCGGCTTCAAGGGCCCGCTGTACGAATGCGATTTCCACGGCAACGCCGCCGCGGGCCGCAAGTACCGCGAGATGCTCGCCGCCGGCGCGAGCCGGCCCTGGCAAGACACGCTGCGCCAGTTCGCGGGGACCGGCCGCATGGACGCGTCGGCCATGCTGGAGTACTTCGCGCCGCTGCGCGCGTGGCTGGCGGAGGAGAACGCCGGCCGCGCCTGCGGATGGACCGAGCCATCGGCACTTGCCAGCGGCGGCGGATCGCGCTTAGGTTCGGACGGGGACAAGGGGAAACAAGGGGAAACGCAGTGAAGCATCGCAACATCGCGCTGAAGTCGGCGCTGCTGGCCGCCGCCATCGGTTTCGCGGGACTCGCGTCCGCGCAGGCCACCGACGGCACGATCAGCGGGGAAGCGGTCGAAGGCCAGACCATCGTCCTGCGCGGCGACATGGGCATCACCCGCGAGATCAAGATCGACAAGACCGGCAAGTTCAGCGTCCGCCACCTGCCGGTGGGCACGTACGAGGTCCTGCGCCTTTCCGCCGACGGCAGCGTGCAGTCGCAGACCGCCGTCGTCCTGGTCAACCGCACGACCAAGATCAAGTAGCGCCGGCGGGCGCCGGAGCGACGATGGACCTTTCGGCGCAATCGCTCGCCACGGCCACCGCGCTGCCCGCGCGCTGGTATTGCGACCCGTCCACCGTGGCGCTCGAGCGCGCCGCGATCTTCGACCGCGCCTGGCACCTGCTCGGGCACGCCAGCCGCCTGCGCGACCCCGGCGACCACGTCGTCGCCGACTGCGGCGGGCTGCCGGTGATCGCGGTGCGCGGCGCGGACGGCGTCGTGCGCGCCTTCCACAACGTCTGCCGGCACCGCGCCGGCCCGATCGCGCAGTGCGACGGCCTGGCGGCGAAATCGCTGCGCTGCCGCTACCACGGCTGGACCTACGCGCTCGACGGGCAGCTGAAGTCCGCGCCGGAAATGCAGTCGGCCGAAGGCTTCGACGTCGCCGAGGTGCGCCTGCCGGAACTGGCGGTGCGCGAATGGCAGGGCCTGGTGTTCGGCGCCGTCGACGCGGCGCGCGCGATGCCGTTCGAAGAACTCGTCGCCGGCATCGACGCGCGGATCGGCGCGCGCGCCGGCAAGGGCGGGCGCGGCCTCGCCGGCTACGGCCACCACCGGCACGTGGCCTACGACATCGCCTGCAACTGGAAGGCCTACATCGACAACTACCTCGAGGGCTACCACGTGCCGCACGTGCATCCGGCCCTCAACCGCATGCTCGACTACCGCAGCTACCGCACCGAACTTGCGCAGTGGCATTCGCTGCAGTGGAGCCCGCTGGAGAGCGACCCGGCGCTGTACGGCGACGGCGAGGCGCTCTACTACTGGCTGTGGCCGAACACGACGCTCAACATCCTGCCGGGCCGCCTGCAGACCAATCGCGTGGTGCCGCTGGCGGTGGACCGCTGCCGGGTGGAATTCGATTTCTACTATCCGCTGGCCGAGAGCGGGGTCGGCGGCGAAGGCGCGGACGACGACGGCGAGCTGCGCGCGCGCCGCGACGCCGACCGCGACTTCAGCGACGCGGTGCAGCTCGAGGACCTGCGCATCTGCGAGGACGTGCAGCGCGGACTCGCCTCCGGTTCCTACGTCGCCGGGCGGCTGAACCCGCTGCGCGAAAGCGGCGTGTTCCACTTCCAGGAACTGCTGCGCGCGGCCTACCGGGACGCGCCCGCGTGAGCGCCGCGCCGGACGCCGGAACCGCAGCGCCGCCCCGCCCCGCACGGCCGCTCGGATTGTGGATGGCGACCGCCCTGGTCGTCGGCAGCATGATCGGCAGCGGCGTGTTCATGCTGCCCGCCGCGCTTGCGCCCTACGGCGCGGCGAGCCTGGTCGGCTGGGGCATCACCCTGTGCGGCGCGCTGCTGCTCGCCGCCACGTTCGCGCGGCTGGCGGTGCGCTGGCCGTGCACGGGCGGGCCCTACGCATACGCGCGGCAGGCCTTCGGCGACGGCGCAGGCTTCGCCATCGCGTGGAGCTACTGGATCTCGATCTGGTCGGGGCTGGCGGCGATTTCGGTCGGCTTCGCCGGCAGCATGGGCGCGATCTTCCCCGCGCTCACCGCCACGCCCGCGCGCGGCGCGGCCTGCGCGCTCGCCGCGCTGTGGGCCTGCGCCGCGGTCAACATCGCCGGCCTGCGCGAAGCCGGGCGGATGCAGGTCGCGGTGACCGCGCTCAAGCTGCTGCCGCTGCTGCTGTTCGGGCTGCTGGCGCTGTGGTTCGTCGATGCGCGCGGATACCGCCCGTTCAACCCGGGCACGGCGACGCTGCCGCAGGTGGCCCAGGCAACGGTGATCCTGACGATGTGGGCGTTCGCGGGGCTCGAGGCGGCGACCGTCCCCGCGGCGGCCATCCGCGATCCGCAGCGCACGATCCCGCGCGCGACGCTGCTCGGGACGCTGCTCGCCGGCGGCGCGACGATCCTCGCCTGCACCGTCGTCATCGGCCTGGTGCCGACGCAGGTGCTCGCCGCTTCGCCGGCGCCGATGGCCGAAGCCGCGGGCCGGCTGTGGGGCCCGGCGGCGGCGCTCGGGGTGGCCGTGCTCGCGGCGGTGTCGACGTTCGGCGCGGTCAACGGCTGGGTGCTGGTCTGCGCGCAGGTGCCGCTCGCGGCCGCCAACGACGGGCTGTTCCCGCGCCGCTTCGCCAAGGTCGACCGCAACGGCACGCCCGTCTTCGGGGTCGTCGTCGGCGCGGCGCTCGCCAGCGCGATGGTGATCGCCAACTACAGCCGTTCGCTGGTGCAACTGTTCACCTTCGTGCTGCTGCTGGCGACGGCCGCGATCCTGCTGCCCTACGCGGCGAGCAGCGCGGCGTGGCTGCGCTGCGGCGGGCGCGAGGGCCGCATCGTCGCGCTGCTCGCGCTGGCGTACAGCGTGTACGCGATCCTCGGCGCCGGCGCCGAAGCGCTGGCCTGGGGCGCGGTGCTGCTGCTCGCCGGCGTGCCGGTGTACGCGTGGATGCGGCTGCGGCGCGGCCGCGGCGCCACGCCCTCCGCGGCGCCGTAAACCCGCGACGCCGCGGCGCCGCACGTCACAGCCGGTCGGTCGGCTCCAGCGCGGCCGCCAGTTCCGGATCGCCGGCGGGCAGGCGCGCCCCGGCCCGCATCTCCCAGCGCCAGATCGCCCAGGCCAGGAACGCGAACACCGCCGCGCCGATCGCCAGGTGCAGGCCGTTGCCGCTGAGCAGCGGCGACAGCAGGCCGGCGATCGCGGCGTTGCACACCAGCCCGGTGAAGGCCTGCAGCGACGACGCGCTGCCGCGCATGCGCGGGTACATGTCCAGGATCGCCAGCGTGAGGATCGGGAACACCAGGGCGATGCCGAAGGCGTTGAGCATCATCGGCAGCACGGCCCACGGCACTTCGAGCGACGGCGCGAAGGCGTTGCAGGCGACGTTGGCGGCCATCGCCGTGCCGCAGCAGGCGAAGCCGATGCGGGTCTGCGCGGCGCCGCCGACGCGGCCGGCCATGCGCCCGGACACTAGCGCGCCCAGCATCATGCCGCTGATCATCGGCACGAAGAACCACGCGAACTCGTCCGCGCGCAGGTGGCGGCCGTCGATCCGCAGCAGCTGGAGCACGAAGGCCGGCGCCGACGCGATGTACAGGAACAGCGCGCCGAAGTTTAAGGTGCCCGCCGCCGCCAGGCGCTGGAAGCGCGGGTTGACGAAGATGCCCGCGTAGTCGCGCAGCAGCGCGCGCGGCGCCGGCGCCAGGCGCGCCGGCTTCGGGTGCGTTTCCGGCAGCGCCAGCCAGGTCGCCAGCAGCAGCGCCAGCGAGAACGCGACCAGGAACCAGAAGATCGCCGGCCAGCGCTGCCAGCCCAGCAGCCAGCCGCCGACCACCGGCGCGACCGCCGGCGCGATGCCGAAGATCACCGAGACCTGGCTCATCAGCCGCTGCGCGTCGTCGCCGTGCAGCAGGTCGCGGATCACCGCGCGGCCGACGATGATGCCCACGCCCGCCGACAGGCCCTGCAGCGCGCGCCAGGCCAGCAGCTCGCCGAAATCCGTGGACAGCGCGCATCCGGCCGATGCCGCCGCGAACACCGCCAGCCCGCCGAGGATCACCGGCCGCCGCCCCAGCGCGTCCGACAGCGGCCCGTGGACCACGCTCATCAGCGCGTAGGCGACCAGGTACACGCTGATCGTCTGCTGCATCCGGAACGGGTCGGCGCCCAGGTCCGCGCCGATCTGCGGGAAGCCCGGGAAGATGGTGTCGATCGAGAACGGCCCGAACATGGCCAAGCCGCCCAGGAGCAGGGCCAGGCGGCGCACGTTCGGGGGCGGGGTTGGCGTCATCGGGTCGTTCCGGGAGCGGCCCTGCGGCGGCCGCACATTGTAGGAGCCGGCTGCGGGAAGCAGGCTATAATTCGACCAGCACGCGGTGGGAGAAGCGGTCCGGCCAACCTGGCGGAACCGCTGCCGAAGGCGCAAACGCCCGGAATCGCTCAGGCCCCGTAACCGCCGCGCGCAAACACTCTGGAGAGACCGGCTCCCGCCCGCGGGAGAACCGGCGCCGAAGGGGCAAGCAGCGCAGGATCTCCTCCCCCGCCCGCGCAGCCAAACTCTCAGGCAAAAGGACAGAGGGGCGCCCGATCCCACCACCCGCCGCGACGCGGCAACGGACGAGCCCCCGACATGGCCCAGCAGCCTTCCCTCCGCGACCTCGAGCATTCCCACGCCTTCATCGGCCGCCACATCGGCCCGGACGATGCCGAGATCGCGCGCATGCTCGCGATGGTCGGCCACGACTCGCTCGACGCGATGACCGACGCGATCGTGCCCGCCGCGATCCGCTCGACCGCGCCGCTGGCCCTGCCCGCGCCGATGACCGAGGTCGACGCGCTGGCGAAGATCCGCGCGCTCGCGTCGAAGAACCAGGTCTTCCGCAGCTTCATCGGCCAGGGCTACTACGGCACGCACACGCCCAACGTCATCCTGCGCAACATCCTCGAGAACCCGGCCTGGTACACCGCGTACACGCCCTACCAGGCGGAGATCTCGCAGGGCCGCATGGAAGCGCTGATCAACTTCCAGACCATGTGCGCCGAGCTCACCGGCATGGAGATCGCCAGCGCCTCGCTGCTCGACGAGGGCACCGCGGCGGCCGAAGCGATGACCCTGGCGCGCCGCTCGGCGAAGGCGAAGGGCAACACCATCGTCGTGTTCGGCGACACGCACCCGCAGACCATCGAGGTGATGCGCACGCGCGCCGAGCCGCTGGGCCTGTCGATCAAGCTGGCCGATTCCGAGGAAGCCTGGGACGCCGCGATCGCCGCGGACGACTATTTCGCCGCGCTGATCCAGTACCCGGCGAGCAGCGGCTGGCTGCTGGACTGGAGCGCGGAAGTCGCGAAGATCCACGCGAAGGGCGCGCTCGCCATCTTCGCCACCGACCTGCTCGCGCTCACCCTGTTGAAGACGCCGGGCGAGATGGGCGCCGACATCGTCGTCGGCAACACCCAGCGCTTCGGCGTGCCGTTCGGTTTCGGCGGCCCGCACGCCGGCTTCATGGCCTGCCGCGACGCGTACAAGCGCTCGATGCCGGGCCGCCTGATCGGCGTGTCCATCGACGCCGAGGGCAACCGGGCCTACCGCCTCACCCTGCAGACGCGCGAGCAGCACATCCGCCGCGAGAAGGCCACCTCCAACATCTGCACCGCGCAGGTGTTGCTGGCGGTGATGGCCTCGATGTACGCCGTCTACCACGGGCCCGACGGCCTGCGGCGCATCGCCGCGCGCGTGTCGCGCCTGGCCGCGATCCTCAAGGCCGGCCTGCAGCAGCTGGGCTTCACCGCGTCGCACCACGACAGCGCGTTCGACACGGTCAGCATCAAGGCCGGCGACCGCACCGACGCCATCGCGGCGCGCGCCGTGGCGATGGGCGCGAACCTGCGCAAGGCGTGGGGCGAGTACCTGTGCATCTCGCTGGACGAAACGACCACGCGCGCCGACATCGAACTGCTGTGGCGCATCTTCGGCGGCGATGCCGCGACGCTGCCCGACATCGAGGCGCTCGACGCGTCCGCGCCGTCGCTGATCCCCGACGAACTGCGCCGCACCTCGAAGTTCCTGGCCCACCCGGTGTTCAACAGCCACCACAGCGAGCACGAGATGCTGCGCTACATGCGCTCGCTGGCGGACAAGGACCTGGCGATGGACCGGACCATGATCCCGCTGGGCTCGTGCACGATGAAGCTCAACGCCACCGCGGAGATGATCCCGGTGACCTGGCCGGAGTTCGCGAACATCCATCCGCTGGCTCCGGCGTCGCAGACGCAGGGCTACCAGGAACTCATCGCCGGGCTCGAGGCGATGCTCGCCGAATGCACCGGCTACGACGCGGTCAGCCTGCAGCCGAATTCCGGCGCGCAGGGCGAATACGCCGGCCTGCTCGCGATCCGCGCCTGGCACCGCGCGAACGGCCAGCCGCAGCGCGACGTGTGCCTGATCCCGGAATCCGCGCACGGCACCAATCCCGCGTCCGCGCAGCTGTGCGGCATGAGCGTGGTGGTGACCCGCTGCGACGCGAACGGCAACGTCGACGTCGCCGACATCCGCGCCAAGGCCGAGAAGTATTCCGACCGCCTCGCCGCGATCATGATGACCTACCCGTCCACGCACGGCGTGTTCGAGGAGGACGTGGTCGAGATCTGCGAGATCGTGCATGCGCACGGCGGGCAGGTGTATACCGACGGCGCGAACATGAACGCGCTGGTCGGCGTCGCGAAGCCCGGCAAGTGGGGCTCGGACGTCTCGCACCTCAACCTGCACAAGACCTTCTGCATTCCCCATGGGGGTGGCGGGCCGGGCGTGGGGCCGTGCGCGGTGAAAAGCCACCTCGCGCCCTACCTTCCCTCCGTTACCTATGCCGGCATCCATGCCGGCGAAAGTCAAACAGCGGCCATCCATGGCCGCACTCCTCATGGAAAAGCCGTCGGGATGGTGAGCGCGGCGGCGTTCGGCTCGGCGTCGATCCTGCCGATCAGCTGGATGTACATCGTGATGATGGGCGCCGAAGGCCTGCGCCGCGCGACCCAGGTCGCGATGCTCAACGCCAACTACCTGGCGAAGCGGCTCGAACCGCACTTCCCGACCTTGTACACCGGCCGCAACGGCCTCGTCGCGCACGAGTGCATCCTCGACCTGCGCCCGATCAAGGACGCCACCGGCATCAGCGCCGAGGACGTGGCCAAGCGCCTCATCGACTTCGGCTTCCATGCGCCCACGCTGAGCTTCCCGGTCGCGGGCACGCTGATGGTCGAGCCGACGGAGTCCGAGTCGCTGCACGAGCTGGACCGCTTCATCGACGCGATGATCCAGATCCGCGACGAGATCCGGGCGGTCGAGGACGGCCGCCTGGACCGCGAGGACAACCCGCTCAAGCATGCGCCGCACACCGCCGCGCAGGTCTCGGCGAGCGAGTGGGCGCACACGTATCCGCGCGAGCTGGCCGCGTTCCCGCTGGCGACGCTGAAGCTGCAGAAGTACTGGCCGCCGGTCGCGCGCGTGGACAACGTCTACGGCGACAAGAACGTGTTCTGCAGCTGCGTGCCGATCAACGCGTTCGCGGGCGAGCCCGAGGCCTTCAGCGAGCCGAACGTGAGCTGACGCGCTCCACGCGCGCCGCGGGCGAGCGCCCGCGGCGCGTGCTTCAACGCCAGCTGACCGAACGCCGCCTGAATGCGCGGATTCACGGCGCGATGAATGGGCTGCGCCGATCCTCGTGTGCATGGACAAGGCCAGCGCCTACTACACCTCGCAAGCGCCCGATCGCGCCGACGTCGCCGCGTTGCGGGGACCGACCGTGCTCGAGTTCGGCACCGACTGGTGCGGGCACTGCCTCGCCGCGCGTCCGTTCGTCGAGCAGGCGCTCGCCGCCGCGCCCGGCGTGCGCCACCTGAAGATCGAGGACGGCCCCGGGCGCGCGCTCGGCCGCGCCTATCGCGTCAAGCTGTGGCCGACGCTGCTGTTCCTGCGCGACGGCGTCGAACTCGCGCGCGTGGTCCGGCCGCTCGGCGCCGGCGCGATCGCGGCGGCCCTCGACCGCATCCACGCCACCGACGCCGAGCCCGCGGCGGATTAACTGAACGCGTTCAGCGTGCCGCGTCCGCACCGGCCGGGCGCGGGCCGACAATGTGCGCTTGCGTACATACGCGCATTCATCATCCACCGAGAATCGAAGCGGGGAAACACACGATCGACGGAGCCACGCGACGCATGAGGATGGACCGGGAACCGGACGCGCTCGGCTGTGTGCTGGATTGCCTGCCTGACCCGGTGCGCCGTCGCCTCCTGCCGGACCTGCAACGCATCGACCTGCCCGCGGGACGCGTGCTGCAGGAACTGCACGCCGTTCCCAGCCACGTGCACTTCATCCGCCACGGATTCGTCTCGATGACCTACGTCACCGCCAACGGCGAGACGGGCGAGATCGCGAGCGTCGGCAACGAAGGCATCGTCGGCATGAGCGCGCTGCTCGGCGAAGGCGTGGTCACCGGCACGCGCGCGGTCGTGCGCACGCCGGGCGCCGAGGCGTACGCGTTGCGCGCCGACATCGCGGTGCGCGAGTTCCGGCAGGAGCCGGCGTTCCAGGCGATGGTCATGCGCCACGTGCGCTGGATGTTCAGCCAGCTCGCGCAGGCCGCGATCTGCAGCCGCCACCATCCGATCGAGCGCCAGCTCGCGCGCTGGCTGCTGCTCGGCTTCGACCGCACCGGCGACGAGCCGCTGCTGGTGACCCACGAGACCCTGGCGAGCCTGCTCGGCGTGCGCCGCGAGGGCGTCACCGAGGCCGCGCGCAGGCTCCAGGACGCCGGCGCGATCAGCTACAGCCGCGGCTGCATCCGCCTGGAGCAGCGCGACGCGCTCGAGCAGCGCGCCTGCGAGTGCTACGGGCTGCTGCACCGACAGTACGCCGCGCTGGCGCAATGTGCGGTACCGCACGGAGGCGCGCCCGGCGCGGACCTACGTTGATGGAAGCGATGGACCGCACCCCGCCCCTGCCCGCGATGCTGCGCTCGATCCTCGAGGCGGCCACGCTCATGTTCCCCGGGCACGACTGGGCGTCGGTGGAGGAACACGTGCGCCGGGCCTGGAACAGCGTCGCCCACGATTACGCCTGGGAGCAGGTCCGCGACGCGGCGCAGCGCGAGTGGGAAAGGCGCGCGACCCCGCCGTAAAGCCCTCCGCGGGCGCGCGCACCGCGCGCGCGTCGCCTCAACCGACCGGCGCCGGCATCCCGTAGTAGAAGCCCTGGCCGAACTGGCAGCCCAGCTCGGCGAGGATGTCGCGCTGCTGGCGGGTCTCGATGCCCTCGCCGATGCAGTCGATGCCCAGCGTGCCGGCCAGGGCCAGGATCGCGCGCACCAGCGCCAGGCTTTCGGCCTGCGTATCGCCGTCGAGGCCGGACACGAAGCTGCGATCGATCTTCAGCGACTGGATCGGGAAGCGGTGCAGGTAGGACAGCGCCGAGAAGCCGGTGCCGAAGTCGTCGAGCAGCGCCTGCACGCCGCGGCCGCGCAGGGTGTTGAGCATGCGCAGCGCGCGCGGCGCGTCGTCGAGCAGCGCGACCTCGGTGATCTCGATGCGCAGCCGGCGCGGATCGGCGCCGGCCGCGTCGAGCATGCGCAGCAGCCGGTCGGCGAAGTCGTCGGAACGGAAGTGGCGCGGCGACACGTTGATCGAGACGTAGGCGTCGCCGCCGCGGCGCAGCCAGTCGACCACGCGCTCGTAGACCAGCCAGTCGACCTGCTCGATCAGCCCGCTGTCCTCGCCGACGCCGATGAACTCGGCCGGCGGCAGCGCGCCGTGCAGCTCGTGCTCCCAGCGCAGCAGCGCCTCGTAGCCGACGGTGGCGCCGTCGGAGAGGCGCACGATCGGCTGGAAGTACGGCTCGAAGGCTTCGCTGATGATCGCGCGGCGCAGGTCGGCCTCGAGGTCGAGCAGGCGCGTCGCGTGCGCGCGCATGTCCTCGTCGAACACGGCGCTGCGGTCGCGGCCCTCGGCCTTGGCGCGGTACATCGCGGCGTCGGCGTCGCGCAGCAGTTCCTCGCCGAGGCGGTAGCGCGGCGCCCAGTGGGCGATGCCGATGCTCGCCGACGGGAACAGCTCGCGGCCGCCCAGCCACAGCGGCCGGCCCAGCGCCTCGAGCACGCGCGCGGCCAGCGCGGTGCTGCCCGGCGTCTCGCAGGTGCCTTCGGCGAGGATCGCGAACTCGTCGCCGCCGAAGCGCGCGACCATGCTGCGTTCGTCGAGCACGCTGGCGATGCGGCGGCCGATCTCGACCAGCATCTCGTCGCCGGCGGCGTGGCCGATCGAATCGTTGATCAGCTTGAAGCGGTCCAGGTCCAGGAACAGCACCGAGAACCCGCAGATCTCCTCGGCGCGGGCGCGGCCGATCGCGGCGTCCAGGCGCTCGAGCAGGTGGGCGCGGTTGGGCAGGCCGGTCAGCGCGTCGTGGCGCGCCTGGTGGGTCAGGCGCTGCTCCGCGCGCACGCGCTCGCCGATCTGCGCGCGCAGCTCGCGGTTGGCGTCGGCCAGCTCCTGGGTGCGCGACTCCACGCGGAACTCGAGCTCGGCGTGCGCGGCCTTCAGGTGCTCCTGCGCACGCTTGCGGCCGAGGCCGCCGCCGATGTGGTGGGCGACGAAGATTAGCAGCTCCTGGTCGCGCTCGGTGAACTCGATGTCCGCGGTGTAGCTCTGCACCGCGATCGCGCCGACCACCGCGCTGTCGCGCATCAGCGGCACGCCGAGCCAGCTGTGGGCGAGCGCGCCGTGGCTGCGCACGTGGCCGGCGGCCTCGAGCTCGGCGATGCGCGCGCGGTCGGCCAGCAGCGGCTCGCCATGGGTGATCACGTACTCGGTCAGGCCCTTGCCGAGCTTGCGCGTGGTGCGCGCGGCGTCGCGCTCGTCGACCGAGTAGGGGAACGCGATCTGGTCGCCTTCCGGCGTGAGCAGCGCGATGTAGAAGTTGCGCGCAAACAGCAGCTCGCCGACGACGCCGTGGACGTCGGCGTAGAAACGCTCGAGGCTGCCGGCCGTGACCGACATCTCGGTGATCCGGTAGAGCGCGCGCTGCAGGCGCTCGGCGCGCTGGCGCTCGATGATCTGCGCCTGCAGCACGAGGTTGGCCTGCTGCAGCTCGAGCGTGCGCTCGTCGACGCGGCGCTCCAGCTCGACGCGCGCATGCTTGCGGTCGAGCGCGGTCATGATGTGCTGGGCGACGTATTCCAGCAGCGCGCGGTCCTCGTCGCTGTAGCTGGCCGGGTGGTCGTAGCTCTGGACCACGATCGCGCCGGCGACGCGGCCCTCGCGCCGCATCGGCACGCCGAGCCAGTCGGCGCTGTCGGGCCCGCTGAGGCCGTCGAGGACCACGCCCATCTCGCGGCGCAGCCGCGCCGACGGCCCGTACAGCGGCTTGCCGTGGCGCAGCAGCGCGACGGTCAGGCTGTTGGGCATCTCGTCGATGGCGATGTCCACGTCCGGCTCGGCGACGTAGGGATCGAGCCGGTCGGCGAAGTAC
>JBQCJF010000171.1:0-6569 GCA_051953015.1 Luteimonas sp. | reverse complement strand
ATGCCGCCACGGAGCCTACATGGACGTACTTGCGGCGTCCCCCGGAATTCCGCGCACGCTTCCGCCGCCCCGTCCGAAGCCGATGCCCGCGGTTCCGCCGCCCGCCCCGAACCGACGTACCACCGCATACACTTCCCGGATGGGAGAGCTGTTCATCGGCCTGATATCGGGGACGAGCGCCGACGGCATCGACGCCGCGCTGGTCGATTTCGCGGACGCGCGCCACGGCCGGCTGCTGCTGGGCCGCACGCTGGCCTGGGACCCGGCGCTGCGCGCGCGCCTGGTCGCGCTCGGCCAGGGCGGCGACTGCCCGCTCGACGAACTCGGCGCGCTCGACGCGCAAGTCGGCATCGCCTTCGCCGACGCCACGCTGGCGCTGCTGGCCGAAGCCGGCGTCGAGGCGGGCGCGGTGCGCGCGATCGGCTCGCACGGGCAGACGATCCGCCATCGCCCCGGCGCGCCGATCCCGTTCACGATGCAGATCGGCGACGCCAACCGCATCGCCGAACGCACCGGCATCGGCACCGTCGCCGACCTGCGCCGCCGCGACGTCGCGGCCGGCGGCCACGGCGCGCCGCTGCTGCCGGCACTGCACGCGGCGATGCTCGCGGACGCGGCGGAATCGCGCGCGGTGCTGAACCTCGGCGGCATCGCCAACCTCACCCTGCTGCCGACCGGCGGCGGCGCGGTGCGCGGCTTCGACACCGGACCGGCGAACGCGCTGCTCGACGCTTGGTGCGAGCGCCACCTCGGCCACGGCTACGACGCCGGCGGCGCGTGGGCCGGCGCCGGCAGGCTCGATGCAGCGCTGCTCGCGCGCCTGCTCGACGAACCCTGGTTCACGCAGCCGCCGCCGAAGAGCAGTGGCCGCGAGCAGTTCCACCTCGGCTGGCTGGAACCGCGCCTGCGCGGCGGAGAGTCCGCCGTGGACGTGCAGCGCACGCTGCTGGAGCTGACCGCCGCCAGCGTCGCCGACGCGCTGCTCGCGCAGCAGCCGGACACGCGCCGGCTCATGGCCTGCGGCGGCGGCGTGCACAACCCGCTGCTGCTCGACCGCCTGCGCGCGCGGCTGCCGGGGGTCGTCGTCGAATCCACCGCCGCCCACGGCGTCGATCCGGATTTCGTCGAAGCGATGGGCTTCGCGTGGTTCGCGCGCGAGACGCTCGCCGGCCGCCCCGGCAACGTGCCCTCCGTCACCGGCGCGCGCGGCCCGCGCATCCTCGGCGCCATCCACCCCGCGTAGAGGCTTTGGCGCGGATCTTCAGCGTTCGTCCGGCGAATCGACCTTGCCGACGGAGGCGAAGGTCGCGTCGGGGATCTGCTCGAGCGCGGCGATCGCCGCGCGCAGCGCCTCGTCCTCGTCGTCGTGCTCGAGCGTCTTCGGAACTTCGCCCTCGAGCACCAGCAGGCCGCGCTCGACCGCGTGCCGCAACGCCTCGCTCTCGCTCCAGCCGCGGCGCCCGGCGAGCTTGCGCAGCCGGTCGGACAGCAGCGGATCCATGGCGTCGAGCACGAACGGCGTCATGCGGCGGCGACCTCCTTGCGGGAGCGAGCATCGCGCCGGATGAGCCAGAGCACAAGCGCCAGCGACGGCAGGCCGATCAGGGCGGTGTACACGAAGAACGGCGGATAGCCCCAGGCGTCGACGATGCGGCCCCACTGGCTGCCGATCGTCTTCGCGGGCAGGCTCCACAGCGTGCCGAACAGCGCGTATTGCGTCGCCGTGTAGGCCGGGCTGGTGAGCGAGGACATGTAGGCGATGAATGCGGTGCCGGCGATGCCGTTGGCCACGTTGTCGGCGCTCACCGCGGTGGCGAGCCAGGCGATGCCGGGATGGATCGACGCCATGTGCGCGTAGACCAGGTTCGCCGCGGTGAGCAGGATGACGCCGGCCAGCAGCGTGCGCGGGATGCCGTAGCGGCGGATCAGCAGCCCGGCGAGCACTGCGCCGACCATCGTCATGATCACACCGTAGATCTTCGACACCAGCGCGATCTGGTCCAGGGTGAAGCCCATGTCCAGGTAGAAGGTATTCGCCGCCATGCCCATCGTCGTGTAGTTCAGGCGGTAGGTCACGACCAGCAGCAGGACCGGGATGCCGACGCGCAGGCCGAAGCGCGCGAAGAAGTCGGCGAACGGGCAGACCACCGCACCGACCAGCCACGCGACGACGTTGCGCAGCGACGCGGGCCAGCCCGTCGACGCGGCGAGGAACCGGGCCACCAGCGGCTCGTCGGCCAGCGCGGAGCGGTCGATGCCGGTGGCGGGCTCGCGGACGAGGAAGGTGGTCGCGATGCCGATGCACGCGCACGCGGCCATGATCAGGTAGGCCGTGGACCAGCCGTAGCCCGCCGCGGCAACGAGCGCGCCCGCGCCGGCGGCGATCAGCGCGACCTGGTAGCCGATCTGGTACGCGGCGGCCATCGCGCCCGCCGATTCGGTGCCGACCACCTCGATGCGCCAGGCGTCGACCGCGATGTCCTGCGTGGAGGAGCAGAACGCCGTGAATACCGCCAGCAGCGCGACCTTCTGCGCGTCCACGGCGGGATCGGCCGCGGCCAGCATCACCAGGCCGGCGACGATGCCGATCTGGGCGAGCAGCATCCAGCTGCGGCGCCGGCCCAGTCGCCTTAGCACCGGCAGCGGCATGCGGTCCACGATCGGCGACCAGAAGTACTTCAGCGAATAGGCGAGCCCGACGAGGCCGAACATGCCGATCGTCGTGCGGTCGATGCCGGCCAGGCGCAGGCGCGCCGACAGCGTGGTCAGCACCAGCGGGAACGGCAACCCGGACGAGAAGCCGAGCAACAGCATCCCGCGCACGCGAGGGTCGGCATACACGTCGAGCGAGCGCCACCAGTTGCGCAGGGCCTGGATCATGGTTCGGAGTAGTCCACGGTGAATGGGGCGTGGTCGGAGAAGCGCGGCGACGGCGCGATGGCACAGGCGCGCAGCCGGTCGCGCAGCGAGGGCGTGCAGAACTGGTAGTCGATGCGCCAGCCGACGTTCTTCGCGCGCGCGGCGCCGCGGTTGCTCCACCAGGTGTAGTCCTGGCCTTCGGCGTGCAGGTGGCGGTACGCGTCGACCCAGCCGCCGGTATCGGCGTCGTCCCCGCCGGCGCCGCGGCACAGGCCGTTGAGCCACTCGCGCTCGGGCGGCAGGCAGCCCGAATTCTTCTGGTTCGACTTCCAGTTGCGGATGTCGAGCTCGCTGCGGACGATGTTCCAGTCGCCGCACAGCACGTAGTCGCGGCCGCTGTCGAGCCAGGATTCGAGGATCGGCCGCAGCCATGCCATCACTTCGAACTTGAAGCCCTGGCGCAGCTCGCCCGACGAGCCGGACGGGATGTAGAACGAGACGACGCTGAGGTTGCCGAAGCGCGCCTCGATGTAGCGGCCTTCCTCGTCGAACGCCTCCCAGCCGAGCGCGGTGCGGATCTCGTCGGGCTCGCGCCTGGCGTAGATCGCGACGCCGCTGTAGCCCTTCTTCGTGGTCGCGTCACGGAACCAGGCCTTGTAGCCCGCGGGCACGAACTCGGGCGCCGCGAGCTGGTGTTCCTGCGCCTTGGTTTCCTGCACGCACAACAGGTCGGCGTCCTGCGCGCGGAACCAGTCGAAGAAGCCCTTGGACGCGGCCGAGCGCAGGCCGTTGGCGTTGAAGCTGATGATGCGCAAGCGGGCGATCCCCGGCGGTCGCGGACCGGGTGAGCCTAACCCAAAACCGCGCGCCGACGGGCCCGTGCCGGCGCCACGGGCGGCGCTGATGCACAATTCGCGCATCCCGCCGCCACGGACCCGACATGCAGCCCCACCGCCGCCGCTTCCTGGAACTCGCGCTGCAGGCGCAGGCGCTGCGCTTCGGCGAGTTCACGCTCAAGTCCGGGCGCGCCAGCCCGTATTTCTTCAACGCCGGCCGCTTCGATTCCGGCGCCGCGCTCGCGACCCTCGCCGGCTGCTACGCCGATGCGGTGGACGCGGCCGGCGTGGACTTCGACTGCCTGTTCGGGCCGGCCTACAAGGGCATCCCGCTGGCCGCCGCGCTGGCCTGCGAGTACGCGCGCCGCGGCCGCGACCTGCCGATGGCCTACAACCGCAAGGAAGCCAAGGACCACGGCGAGGGCGGCACGCTGGTCGGCGCGTCGCTGGCCGGACGCCGCGTGCTGGTGGTGGACGACGTGATCACCGCCGGCACCGCGATCCGCGAGGCGCTCGCCGCGGTCGGCGGCGCCGGCGGCACGGTCGCGGCGGTCGCGATCGCGCTCGACCGCCAGGAAGCCGTGGCCGAGGGCGATCCACGCTCCGCCGCGCAGGCGCTCGCGGGCGACGCCGGCATCGCCGTGGTCGCGATCGCGGGCCTGGACGACCTGCTTGCGTTCGCCGGCGAAAGCGCGGAACTTGTGGCCCAGCGCGAGCGCCTGCTCGATTACCGGGCGCGCTACGGCTGCACGCGGTGACTGGAACGACGTTTCGCGAATGACACAGGGGCGACACACGATGCACATCCTCCGGACCGGCGCCGCCGCGGCGCTGCTGCTGGCCTTCGCCGCCGGCGCGGGCGCACAGCACAGGGGCGCGCCGCAGAAGACCGCGAAGAAGCTGTACTGCTGGAACGAGAACGGGACGCGCGTGTGCGGCGACGAACTGCCGCCGGGCGCGACCGACCTGGCCCGCACCGAGATCAACGCGCAGAGCGGCGCGACCACCGGCCAGGTCGCGCGCGCGCTCACCCAGGGCGAGCGCGACGCCGCCGCGCAGGCCGCGCGCGATGCCGCGGCCGCGGCCGTCGCCGCCGCCGAGCAGAAGCGCCGCGACCTGGCGATGATCGAGTCGTACGCGACCGAGGCGGACCTGCGCAAGGCCTACGGCGAGCGCATCAGCCTGCTCGACGACGCGCTCAAGTCCGCGAGCCTGGCCGAGTCGAACCTGCGCCTGAGCCTCGTGTCGCTGCTCGACCAGGCCAACGACCTGGAGCTCGCGAACAAGCCGATCCCGAAGAAGATGCTCGACAGCCTGCGCAGCCAGCACGCGGAGCTGGTGAAGCAGCAGCGCATCGCCGCGGCGCAGCGCGAGGAGCGCGCCGGGCTCGACGGCGACCTCGCCGATGCGATCGAACGCTACCGGGCGATGAAGGGCGAGCCCGCGGCAGCGGCGGCGCCGTCGCCCTGACTCAGAACGGCAGCGCCAGCCCCGGCTCCAGCGCCAGCAGCTGGTCGCGGAACAGGCCCTGGATGCGCTGCAGCGCCTCCTGCGAATCCGCGTCGAAGCGCATCACCAGCACCGGCGTCGTGTTCGACGCGCGCACCAGGCCCCAGCCGTCCGGCCAGTCCACGCGCAAGCCGTCGATGGTCGAGGCGCGCGCGCCGTCGAACATCGCCGACTCGCGGAAGCGCTCCACGAACGCGTGCGGGTCGCCGTTGGGCGCGTCGACCTTGATCTCCGGCGTCGACACGCCGTCGGGCAGCGCATCGAGCTGCTCGCTCGGCGTGCCCTCGCCCATCGCCAGGATCTCGAGCAGGCGCGCCGCGGAATAGATCCCGTCGTCGAAGCCGTACCAGCGCTCGGCGAAGAAGAAGTGGCCGCTCATCTCGCCGGCCAGCTCCGCCTCGACCTCGCGCATCTTCGCCTTGATCAGCGAATGGCCGGTCTTCCACATCAGCGGGCTGCCGCCATGGCGCAGGATGTGGCCCTGCAGGCGGCCGCTGCACTTCACGTCGTAGACCACCACCGCGCCGGGGTTGCGGTCGAGCACGTCGGCGGCGAACAGCATCAGCAGCCGGTCCGGGAACACGTTGTGGCCGTCGCGCGTGACCACGCCCAGGCGGTCGCCGTCGCCGTCGAAGGCGATGCCGAGCTCGGCGTCGCCGGCCTGCACGCGCCTGATCAGGTCCTCGAGGTTGTGCGGTTCGCTCGGGTCCGGATGGTGGTTCGGGAACGTGCCGTCGATCTCGCAGTACAGCGGCTCGACCTTGGCGCCGATCGCTTCGAGCACGCGCGGCCCGAGTTCGCCGGCCACGCCGTTGCCCGCGTCGACGACGACCTTGATCGGGCGGTCGAGCTGCACGTCCGAGGCGATGCGGTTGACGTAGTCGCCGCCGATGTCGCGCTGGACCAGGTTGCCGAGCGCCTCGGCGGCGTGCAGGCGGTTGCCGGCGATGCGCTCGTACAGCGCGGTGATCGCGTCGCCCGACAGCGTGGTGCCGCCGACCATGATCTTGAAGCCGTTGTAGTCGGGCGGATTGTGGCTGCCGGTGACGGCGATGCCGCAGCCGGTGTGCAGGTGGTAGGTGCCGAAGTACACCACCGGCGTCGGCACCATGCCGAGGTCGATGACGTTGCGGCCGGCCTTGCGCAGGCCGGCGACGAGGCCGGCGACGAGATCCGGCCCCGACAGGCGGCCGTCGCGGCCGACCACGATGTCGGTGGCGCCCTGCTCGTGCATCAGCGAGCCGACGGCGCGGCCGATCGCCTGGGCGCCGCCGGGTTCCTGCGTCTACCCGACCCCGCCGCGTATGTGGTCGGCGCGTAAGAGGCGGGGATCCACCGGCAGCGGCCCCGCGCCCGCCGCCACGG
>JBQCJF010000170.1:0-4166 GCA_051953015.1 Luteimonas sp. | reverse complement strand
GCGCGTTGTGCGGGGGGTTCCCCGCCACACCCCACGCCGCGGCGCGGTTTGGGCCCCGGCGCTGAATGCCGCCAGACCCCATCGCGCTGCGCGCGATCGCCCCCTGACTCAGGGGGCTGGTTCCTCACCGGAGCGATGTCGCGACCTGACGGAGGAGCGGGGGCGCGATGTTGCGGCGCCGCAAAGTGAATGCGGCGGCGGGCGGACGGGCGCCGGCAGGGCGGGGTCGAACGTGACGAATCTCAAAATTTGAGATGAAACATGGGGTTGTGGATAAAGCTTTAACAAGTCTCTGAAGTTTGCCGCAAGTCGTTGACGCGCCTAGCGAAATTGCCCGCCGAAACTTGTTGACAACCCTCTGGGCCACTCCTAAGGTGGCAGCTCGTGGGGAAACCGGGAAATTAGTGGTTTCTCTTGGATCGCAAACCCGCTTGAGACGGGGAAACGGGCAGGCATGTTCCAGGGCGAGACCGCCATCACCATCGACGACAAGGGCCGGCTGGCGATCCCGACCGCCTACCGCGACGTCGTCGCGCGCGCGTCCGGCAACCGGCTCGTGGTGACCTACAACCCGTTCGACGCGGGCTGCCTCTACATCTACCCGCACGACGTGTGGGAAAAGGTGCGCGACCAGGTCAACGCGCTGCCCCGCACGCGCGCGGTCAACCGCCAGTTGCAGCTGAAGCTGGTCGGCGCGGCGTGCTTCGTCGAGCCCGACGGCAGCGGTCGCATCTCCATTCCCGCATCGCAGCGCAGCGCGTGCGCGCTCGAGAAGCGCGCGGTGCTGCTCGGCATGGGCGAGAAGTTCGAACTGTGGAGCGAGCAGGCGCATCACGCGCAGATCCGGCAGACGCTCGGCGACGCCGACCTGGGCGACGACCTGCTCGAGTTGCGGCTATGACGGCCGGTGGCCACGCGGATGCCCGCGCAGGCCACCTTCCGGTGCTCTACGACGAGGTCATGGAAGGCCTCGCGGTGAAGGCGGAAGGAACGTACCTGGATGGCACGTTCGGGCGCGGCGGCCACGCGCGCGGCGTGCTCGCGGAGCTGGGCCCCGGAGGGCGACTGCTGCTGATGGACAAGGATCCCGAAGCGATCGCCAGCGCCGAACGCGAGTTCGGCGGCGACCCGCGCGTCGCGATCTTCCGCGGCAGCTTCGCCGACCTCGGCCGCTGGGACGCGACCGCCGCGGGCCTCGACGGCGTCCTGCTCGACCTCGGCGTGTCCTCGCCGCAGCTCGACGTCGCCGAACGCGGGTTTTCGTTCGCGAAGGACGGCCCGCTCGACATGCGCATGGATCCCGAGCGCGGCGAGAGCGCTGCGCAGTGGCTGGCGCGCGCCGAAGAGAAGGAGATCGCCGACGTGCTGTGGACGCTCGGCGAGGAGCGCATGTCGCGCCGGATCGCGCGCGCCATCGTCGCCACCCGCGCGCAGAAGCCCCTGGAGCGCACCGCGCAGCTCGCCGACCTGGTGGCGTCCGTGGTGCCGCGCGGCAAGGACCGCAGCCATCCTGCCACCCGCAGCTTCCAGGCGATCCGCATCCACGTGAACCGCGAGCTCGGCGACCTCGAGGACGGCCTGGACGCCGCGTTCTCGCGCCTGAAGCCCGGCGGCCGCCTCGCCGTGATCAGCTTCCACTCGCTCGAGGACCGCATCGTCAAGCGCTTCATGGCTGCGCGCGCGAAAGCGCCGCCGGCCAATCGCCGGTTCCCGGAAACGCAGGCGTTCGTGCCGACGCTGCGCCTCGTCTGCGACGCGCGCAAGGCGGGCGAGCGCGAGCTCGCGGCGAACCCGCGCGCGCGCAGCGCGGTGCTGCGCGTGGCGGAACGCATCCCGGCCGACAGCCGACCGGAGGCCGCGTGACCCTGCGCATCGTGCTCGCGCTGGTGGTCCTGGCCGACGTGCTCAGCGCGATCGGCATCGTCTTCGCGCGCCACGAGCACCGCCAGCTGTTCATCGAGCTCACGCGCCTGGAGAAGTCGCGCGACGACCTCAACATCGAGTTCGGCCGCCTGCAGCTCGAGCAGGCGACGTGGGCGGAGAGCAACCGCATCGACCAGGTCGCGCGCACGCGCCTGGGCATGGTGTTCCCCGAAACCCGCGACATCGTGCTGGTGCGCCCGTGAACGCGCGCGGCACGCCCCGTTCCGCCCGCCCCGGCAAGCCGAAGCCGGCGCGCGACCGGCAGGCCCGCGGCTTCGGCCTGCGCGCGCGGCTGGCGCTGGTCGCCGGCACGCTCGGCCTGTGCTCGCTGGCGCTCGTCGGCCGCGCCGTCGACCTGCAGCTCGTCGACAACGACTTCTACCGCCAGCAGGGCGACGCGCGCTTCGTGCGCGAGATCCCGATCCCGACCTCGCGCGGCATGATCACCGACCGCAACGGCGAGCCGCTCGCGGTGTCGTCGCCGGTCGAGTCGGTGTGGGGCAACCCGCAGGAACTGCTGCGCAACCCCGGCCGGCTGCCGCAGCTCGCGCAGGCGCTGGGCCTGCCGCTCGACCAGCTGACGCGCAAGCTCGGGCAGCGCAGCGACAAGGAATTCGTCTACCTCAAGCGCCGCATCAACCCGGACGAGGCGAAGGCGATCCTCGCGCTCGACATCCCGGGCGTGTCCTCGCAGCGCGAGTTCCGCCGCTTCTATCCGCAGGGCGAAGTGCTGTCGCAGGTGCTCGGCTTCACCAACATCGACGACCGCGGTCAGGAGGGCGTCGAGCTCGCCTTCGACGACTGGCTGCGCGGCACGCCCGGCATCAAGAAGGTCATCCGCGACCGCCGCGGCCGCATCGTCGAGAACGTGGACCTGGTGCGCCCCGCGGCGCCCGGTCACGACCTGACGCTGTCGATCGACCGCCGCATCCAGTACCTCACCTACCGCGAGCTCAAGCGCGCGCTGCTCGAGACCGGTGCCAGCAGCGCGTCGGCGGTGGTGCTCGACATCGCCACCGGCGAAGTGCTGGCGATGGCGAACCTGCCGACCTTCAACCCGAACGCCGTCGACGGCAGCCACCGCGACGCGCACCGCAACCGCGCGGTGACGGACGTGGTCGAGCCCGGCTCGACGATGAAGCCGGTGACCGTCGCCGCCGCGCTCTCGATGGGCGTCGTCACGCCGGACACGCTGATCGACACCAATCCGGGCTGGATGCCGAACGGCCGCTACCGCACGACCGACACGAGCAACCATGGCGTGCTCACCGTCACCGGCGTGATCACCAAGAGCTCGAACGTCGGCGCGGCGAAGATCGTCAACATGCTGCCCGACCGGACGTACTACGACTTCGTGCGCCGCTTCGGCTACGGCAGCCAGCCGGGCAGCGGATTCCCCGGCGAATCCGCGGGCGTGCTGCCGTCGCCGTCGAGCCCGGGCTGGTCCGGCACGACGAAGCAGACGATGGGCTACGGCTACGGCCTGTCGGCGACGCCGCTGCAGATCGCCGAGGTCTACGCCGCGTTCGCCAACGGCGGGCGCATGATCGCGCCGACCTTCGTCAAGGGCCAGCGCAACGAGCCGCGCCAGGTGCTCGATCCGAAGATCGCGCACGAAGTGATGAAGATGATGCAGACGGTGACCGAGCCGGGCGGCACCGCGACGACGGCCGCGATCCTCGGTTACCACGTGGCCGGCAAGACCGGCACCGCGCGCATGGCCAGCGGCGGCGGTTACGCCGCGCGCAAGTACATCTCGACGTTCGCCGGCGTCGTGCCGGTGGACAACCCGCGCTTCGCGATGGCGGTGGTGGTGAGCGAGCCCGATCCCAGCCGCCGCGGCTACTACGGCGGTTCGGTGTCCGGCCCGGTCTTCCACGACGTGATGCAGGGCGCGTTGCGGTTGATGGACGTGCCGCCGGACGACATCGGCAGCTGGCTGGCGGCGCAGGAGCAGCAGAAGGCGAAGCCGCGCATCGCCGCGGCCACGGCGCCCGCGCCAGCGCCTGCCGCGGGTGCGCCGCTGGCCGAAGCTGGCGCCGCCGCGCCCGCGCCCGCGTCTGCGTCCACCGGAGCGGTGCAGTGACCCGCGCGATGCGCCTCTCGCAACTGCTGCCCGACGTGGCGGCCGTGCCCCCGGGCCTGGTCGTCTCGGGCCTGGTGCTCGACAGCCGGGACGTGCGACCGGGCGATGCGTTCGTCGCGATCGCCGGCGTCGGCGTGCACGGCCTCCTGTTCGCGGC
>JBQCJF010000169.1:0-37593 GCA_051953015.1 Luteimonas sp. | reverse complement strand
TCAACCGGGGGACCGGCGGGGAGGTGCCCTGCGTCACCGGGGCGTCCACCAGCACGCCGTTGTCGGCGTGGGCGGGGCGCGGCCACCCGGCCTCGGCGCCCTGCACGAAGCGCGCGGCGTTGAGGCCCGCGAGGAGGCCCTGCGCGGCGGCTTCTTCGTAGCCGGTGGTGCCGTTGATCTGGCCGGCGAAGAACAAGCCCGAGACCGCCTTCGTCTCCAGCGACGCCTTCAGCCCGCGCGGATCGAAGAAGTCGTATTCGATCGCGTAGCCCGGGCGCGTGATGTGCGCATTCTCGAAGCCGCGGATCGAATGCACGAGTTCGAGCTGCACGTCGAACGGCAGCGAAGTGGAGATGCCGTTCGGGTAGATCTCGACGACGTCGAGCCCCTCCGGTTCGACGAACACCTGGTGCGAAGCCTTGTCGGCGAAGCGCACCACCTTGTCCTCGATGGACGGGCAGTAACGGGGGCCGATGCCTTCGATCTGGCCGGAGTACATCGGCGACCGGTGCAGCGCGCCGCGGATGATGTCGTGCGTGCGCTCCGACGTATGCGTGATCCAGCACGGCACCTGCCGCGGATGGTCGGCGCGCGAACCCAGGAACGAGAACACCGGACGCGGATCGTCGCCGGGCTGCACGTCCATCGCGGAATAGTCGAGCGTGCGCCCGTCGATGCGCGGCGGCGTTCCGGTCTTCAGCCGATCGACGACGAACGGGCCCTCGCGCAGCTTCATCGCCAGCGCGGTCGCGGGCGCGTCGCCCATGCGGCCGGCGGCGTACTGCGTCTCGCCGACGTGGATCCTGCCGGCGAGGAAGGTACCCGCCGTGAGCACGACGGCCGGCGCGTCGAAGCGCAGCCCGGTGTTGGTGACCGCGCCGCGCACTTCGCCGCCCTCGATCACGAGGTCGTCGACCGCCGCCTGGAAGATCGAGAGGTTCCGCTGCGCTTCGACCGCGCGGCGCACGAACGCGCGGTACAGCGCGCGGTCTGCCTGGCAGCGCGTCGCGCGCACCGCCGGGCCCTTCGACGCGTTGAGCCTGCGCCACTGGATGCCCGCCGCGTCCGCGGCGCGCGCCATCAGGCCGCCGAGCGCGTCGATCTCCTTCACCAGGTGGCCCTTGCCGATGCCGCCGATGGCCGGATTGCAGCTCATCGCGCCCACGGTCTCGATGTTGTGGGTCAGCAGCAGCGTGCGCGCGCCGGCGCGGGCCGCGGCGAGGGCGGCCTCGGTGCCGGCATGGCCGCCGCCGACCACGATCACGTCGTAGCGGTGGAAGCCGGCGAGGGTCGGGTTGCGGGCGGGCATGGGCGCGCCTGGTCAGGGAAGGGCACCGGCTGACGTCCAGCGTCAGTCGCGGCTCCCCAATTATCGCGCGCTGGCGCAGGCGGGGGCGGGAACCTGCGGAAACATGGCGGGCACGCGGGTTGGCACGCTTCCTGCGTACCCCTGCATGCACCCGGCGTGGCAACAGGCGTCAGGGGCGCTCGGGCCAGGATGGAACAGGGCTGGCCGGCGCACGACGGGGAAGCACCGGGGGGCCGATGTCGGGGGGCATCGGCCCCTCATCCTTTTCGGGTCCCTGGCGGCCTTGCCGGCTCAGGCCGCGCGGGCGTCGCACGCGAGTAGGCGCCGACGCCCGTCGGAGGAGCGGAACAGGGGGGATCCGGAGAACCCCGCCGGGCGTCGGCATGGAAAACTCGTACGGCAGCGTGCGGCGAAGCATGCGGACGGCAGCGTGGGGCTGGCTGCGGTTGCGGCGCGCCGTGGACGACCGGGCGCGACGACACGTAGCTTGGGCGCGCGGCCGAAGCCGCGCAAGGGTGGTCAGCGCGCCGGAGTGCGACGGTCGTCGCGTTTCCAGCCGCCGACGCGAGGCGCGCGCTGGGGTTCCTGAACACGCGGCGCCTGCCGCGGGACCATCGGCCTAGGCGCCTGCACCGGCGCGCGGGGCGCATCCGCATAGCGCTTGACGGGCCGGGACTCGGTGACGCTGCCCAGGTCGCGCCACGGCGGCCGCGGCCGGTCCGGGGTGTTGTTTCCGCCATCGTGGCCGTCATGACCGTCGTGCCCGTCATGGCCGCCGTCGTGGCTGCCGCCATGATCGTGGCCGTCGCCGTGCCAGTGCCGGTTGGGCACGTAGTAGCGGTAGTAGCCGATGCTGCCGCCCCAGTAGGGCGCGCCGTAGCCGTAATAGCTCGAGTAACCCGGATAGCCGTACCCGTAGCCGTAGCTGCCGTAGTACCCGTAGTCGGCGCTCGGCTGGCCGTAGTAGTAGTCGCCGGCACCGCCGGTGCGGTAGCCGTAGCCGTAGGTGGCGCAGCCCGCGAGCAGCGCGGCGGCGGCGACGGGCAGGAGGAGCAGCTTGCGGATCATGGATGTCGGGTCCCCACTTTCTGGCACGGCCAGCATCGGCGCCGGGCATTGAATCGGTGCTTAATCCTGCCCGTTGCGGCGGCCGGCTTCCTGAACGGTTTACGATGGCGCATGGACGCCATGACGCTGCCGACCTTCGACGACGTGCTCGCCGCCGCGGCGCGCATCGCGCCGCACGCCCACGTGACGCCGGTGCTGCGCTCGCGCACGCTCGACGCGATCGCCGGCTGCGAGCTGCACTTCAAGTGCGAGCCGCTGCAGCGCGCCGGCGCGTTCAAGTTCCGCGGCGCGTGCAACGCGGTCTGGTCGCTGCCGGCGGACGAGGCGGCGCGCGGCGTGGTCACGCATTCCTCGGGCAACCACGGCGCCGCGCTGGCGCTCGCGGCGCGCACGCGCGGCATCCCCTGCCATGTGGTGGTGCCCGACGGCGCGGTGGCGGCGAAGCTCGCCGCGATCGAGGCCTACGGCGCCACCCTGCACCGCTGCGCGCCGACCATCGCCGCGCGCGAGGACACCGCCGCGCGCGTCCAGCGCGAGACCGGCGCGACCTTCGTGCATCCCTACACCGACCCGCGCGTGATCGCGGGCCAGGGCACCGCGGCGCTCGAGCTGCTCAACGCCAGCGGCGGCCTGGACGCGCTGAGCACGCCGGTCGGCGGCGGCGGCCTCGCCTCGGGTTGCGCGCTCGCCATCGGCGCGATGGCGCCGTCTTGCGAGCTGCTGCTGGCCGAACCCGCCGGCGCGGCCGACACGGCGCGTTCGCTCGCCGCGGGCCGGCTCGACACCGACTTCGTTCCCGACACGATCTGCGACGGCCTGCGCGGCACCCTCGGCGCGCCGGGCTTCGCGATCCTGCGCGCGAGCGGCGCGCGCGCCGTGGTCGTGGACGACGCGCGCACCGTGGCGGCGATGCGCCTGCTGTGGACGCGGCTGAAGCTGCTGGTCGAGCCGTCTTCGGCGATCGCGTTCGCGGCGGTCCTTGACCAGCGCGAGCGCCTCGCCGGCAAGCGCGTCGGCGTGCTCCTCACCGGCGGCAACGTGGACCTGGACGCGATCGCGGAAACATTCGCATCCGCATCGCACGCGGCCGGGGCATGATCCGGCCGCGGTTTGACCTGGCTCAAGGCCGGGACGCGCCGCAACCGTCAGCGTTGTCACAGGCGCGACCCGAGGTCGCGATACGACGAGGTCATCCATGAGCATTGCCCCGATGTCGCGTTATCCCGCGGGCCTGCGGCGCCTGCACTGGCTCACCGTCGTGCTGGTCGCGGCGGCGTACCTGCTGATCGAACAGCGCGGCCTCTTCCCGCGCGGCAGCACCGGCCGCACCGCGATGATGCAGGGCCATTTCTGGACCGGCACCACGATCCTCGCCTTCACGGCGTGGCGGATCGCCTTGCGCGTGCGCGCCCGCGGCACCGTGCCGCCGGTGTCGCCCGCCCTGCCCACCTGGCAGGAAGGGCTGTCGCGCGTCCTGCACCTGTCGATCTACGCCTTCCTGGTCGTGATGCCGCTGCTGGGCATGGCGGCGATGTGGAGCGGCGGCCGCACCCTGCAGCTTCCGTTCGGCGGCATCGCGCTGCCGTCGCCGCTGCCGGTGGACCGCGCGCTGGCGCATCGCATCGAGGACCTTCACGGCGAGATCGGCGAGATCTTCTACTGGGTGTTCGGGCTGCACATCGTCGCCGCGCTGTACCACCACGCGTGGCGGCGCGACGACACGCTGCGCCGGATGCTCTGATGCGCGACGCGCGACCCCTGGCTTCGCCCGCCGCCTGGATCGCCGCGCTCGCGCTGGTGCTCGCGCTGCTGCTGCCGGGCGTGCGCGGCACCTGGGATCCCGACGAGGGCCGCTACACCAACGTCGCGATGCACATGGTCGACGGCGGCAACTGGCTGGAGCCGCACCGCAGCCAGGCCACGGGGCACTGGACCAAGCCGCCGCTGACGTACTGGGCGATCGCGGCGGGTGTCGAGGTCTTCGGGCGCAACCCGTGGGCGGCGCGCGTGCCGGCGACGCTGTCGTACCTGTTGTGCGCGCTACTCGCGTGGCGCATGGCGCTGCGGCTGGTGCCGGCGCGCGAGGCGTCCTCGGCCGTGGTTCCCGCCGCGCGAAGCGATGCCGCGCTGCAGGCGCCGCTCGTGTTCGCGACGATGCTGCTGCCGTTCGGCGCGGCGCAGTACATCACCACCGACTATCTGCTCGCCGGGTGCGAAGCGCTGGCGATGTGGGGTTTCGTCGAGGCGCGGTTCGGCGACGCGGCGCGCGCGCGGCGCTGGCTGGCGCTGATGTGGGCCGGGTTCGGGCTCGCGTTCCTGTGCAAGGGACCACCGGGCCTGCTGCCGCTGCTGGCGGTGTTCGCGTTCGACCTGCTGGCGCCGGCGACGGCGCCCGGCGGCACGCCGCGGCCCCGCGCGCTGCAGTGGTGGGCGCTGCCGATGTTCGCGCTGGTGGCGCTGCCGTGGTACCTCGCGGTGGTGCTGCGCAACCCGGGGCTGCTGCAGCATTTCGTCGGCGCCGAGGTCGTGGACCGCGTCGCCAGCGACGATTTCAACCGCCATGGCGAGTGGTACGGCTGGCTCGCGATCTACGCGCCGACGCTGGTGGTGGGCACGCTGCCGTGGACGCCGGCACTGTGGCGCTGGCTGCGCGCGCTGCCGGCGCGGATCCGCGCATGGCGCACGCGCGACGGGCGCGCCGGGGATCGCGCGGACCTGCTGCTCGCGCTGTGGATCGCGCTGCCGCTGCTCGTGTTCTGCGTGTCCCGCTCGCGCATGCCGCTCTACATCCTGCCGCTGTTCGTGCCGCTGGCCGTGCTGGCCGCGCGCCAGCGCGCCGGCGAAGGCCGCGGGCTGCCGCGCTGGCGCTGGCTGCTCGCGTGGGCGGCGCTGCTGCTCGCGCTGGAAGCCGCGACGGCGGCCTGGCCGACGCACAAGGACGGCGCCGCGTGGCGTGCCGCGATCGCAGCGCGCGTGCCCGGTCGCGTTGCGCGGGTGAACTTCGTCGAGGACATGGCCCGCTACAGCCTCAACCTCGAGATGGGCGCCGACGTGGAAAAGCTGTCGCTGGCCCCACGCCCCGGCGACCCGCGCTTCGGTCCCGACTACGACACCGACGTCGCGACCGCGCTGCAGCGCGGCTACGCCGCCGACGCGCTGTGGATCACGAAGCAGGACCATTTCCCCGCGGTGCGGGCGCGGCTGCGCGCCCTCGGCTACGACGCCGTCGTGCAGGGCACGCCCTACCAGGGCCGCACCCTGTTCCGCGTGCGCGCCATCGCCGCGACTCGCTGACGGGAAAGTCCGTCGCGCGCTAGCGGCGGCGGATGGGGATGCGGGCGGCGGGGAAGCTGGCGACCTCGGCGCCGCCCTGGCGGATCGGCGCGCCATGCTCGGGCGCCCAGGCCATCGCGGTGATCGTCTCCCAGGTCGCGGGCAGGCTGCCGCCGGCGTCGCCGAATTCCGCGGCATAGGCCTGCGCGGCGCGGGCGAAGCGCGCCTTGCCGGTCAGCGTGTGCCGGCGCGCGCGCAGCGCGTTGGTGGCGCCGAGCGTGCGCAGTTCGCGCACCAGCGCGGACAGGTCGGCGTGGCGCGAGACGGTTTCGTCGCGGTCGAGCACCGGATCGCGGAAGCCGGCGTGCATCAGCGCGTCGCCGAACTGCGCGATCGAGGCGAACGGGCTGACGTGCGGCGCGTCGTCGCCGGCGGCGAACGCGGCACGCAGTTCGAACAGCGTGTCGGGGCCGAAGGTCGAGACCATCAGCAGCCCGCCCGGGCGCATCACCCGGCGGAAGCCGGCGAACACGGCGGGCAGGTCCTCGATCCACTGTAGGCAGAGGTTGGAGAACAGGACGTCGACGCTGCCGTCGGCGAGCGGCAGCGCGCGCGCGTCCGCGCAGACACGGTCGATGCTCTTGCGCAACGGAGTCCGCGCCAGCAAACCCCAGCGCTCGCGGCGGCGCGCTTCGCGCAGCATCGGCAGCGCCAGGTCGATCGCGAGCACCCGCGCCTTCGGCCAGCGCCCGCGCATCGCCGCGGCACCGCGGCCGGGGCCGCTGCCGAGGTCGACCGCGCAGGCCGGCGGGCGGTCGTCGCCATGCTTCGCGGGCCAGAAGTCGAGCGATTCGAGCAGGCGCGCCTCGACTTCGCGCTGCAGCGCGGCGGCTTCGTCGTAGCCCGCGGCGGCGCGCGAGAACGCGCGCTGCACCTGGCGCGCGTCGAAGCTGTCGCGGACTTCGCCGGAAAGCGTCATGCGCCCGCCGCGTCCAGGAAGCCGCGCAGGTGCGCGGCGACTTCGCCGGCGTGGGTCAGGAACGGCGCGTGGCCCGCGTGTTCGATCACGTGCGCGCCGCCCGCGCGGGACGTCGCGCCCGCATCATGTGCGGAGTCCGCAAGGGCGGCGGCATCGCGCATCGCGCGCGGATCCACCAGCCGGTCGCGGCGGCCCGCCACCCACAGGCTCGGCACCGCGAGGCCGGGCACCGCGCCGCGCAGGTCGGCGGTCTCCAGCAGTTCCAGGCCGTCGGCGAGCACGCTCGCCGCCGGCTCGCCGCGCGCGAACAGGTCGTCGCGCAGCGCGCGGATCTCGTCCTTCGCATGCTCCGAGCCGAACGCCTCAAGCGCGACGAAGCGGTCGAGCGTGCCCCGGTAGTCTTCGCGCAGGCCCGCGGCGAAGTCGCGGAAGATCTCCGCGGACACGCCGTACTTCCAGTCGGGCCCGCGCACGAAGCGCGGCGTCGCGCACAGCACCGCCAGCGCCGGCACCGCCTCCGGACGCGTCACCGCCGCGTGCAGCGCAAGCAGGCCGCCGAGCGACCAGCCGCACCACGGCGCGGCCGGCACCGCCGCGGCGACCGCCGCGACGCAGGGTTCGAGCTGCAACGGCACGTCGCAGTCGCGGCTGTGGCCATGGCCGGGCAGGTCGACGACGTACAGCGTGCGCGCATCGCGCAGGCGCTCGACCAGCGGCGCGAACACGCCGCCATGCATCGCCCATCCGTGCAGCAGCACCAACGGCGGTCCATTGCCGACCACCTCCACATGCAGGGCCGACCCATGATCGGCTGCGGCGCGCGTGCTCATGCGCCGCGATCCGTCCGCAACACGCGCGGATCCGCCGCCACCGCCCCTGCGCCCGGCCGCGCCACCACCCACGCGAATCCGGCGATGCCCAGGATCACCAGCGCCGCGCCCCACAGCGCCAGCCCGCGCGGCCACGCTTCGTGCAGGAAGGCGACGCCGAGCAGCGTCGTGATCAGCAGCTCGGCCGCCTGCATCGCTTCCGCGGCACCGAGCGCGGCGGGATTGTCGCGGACCATGCCGGTGGCCTGGAAGAACAGGATCGTCGCGACCACCCCTGCGCTCAGCGCCACGCCGCCGGCCAGCAGCACCTGCGGCAACGGCGGCGCGCCGGCCTGGTGCCACGCGAACGCGGCGACGCACAGCCACAGCGGCTGGCTGGCAAGCGTCATCCCGAACACGCGCTGGGTGGCGTTGAGCGTTTCGCCGGTGCGCTCGAGATGCAGCAGCAACAACCGGTTGCCGATCGGGTACAGCGTGGCCGCTGCGAGCACGCAGGCCAGCAGGATCCAGCCGGATCGGCCGAGGCCGCCGTCGGCGTAGCCGAACTGCATCAGCAGCACGCCCGCGAGCACGACGAGGCCGACGCCCAGCGCGGCGCGCGGCACGCGCCGGCGCGCATCGCTGTACAGGAACGGCGCGCACAGCATGCCGGCGACCACGGTGAACTGGAATCCGCCGGCCACGAGCCACGATGGGCCGCGGTCGGCCGCGTACGACAGCATCAGGTAGAACAGGACGAAGCCGATCGCGCCGCAGCGCAGCCACGCCCACGGGTGCGCGCGGATGGCGCGCAGCACGGGCGCCGCGCCGCCCTGCCACGGCATCAGCGCCAGCAGCAGCGGCAGCGTGATCAGGTAGCGCAGCGACGCCGTCCACGCCCAGTGGCCGCCGTCGTTGGCGATCGCCCGGTTGAGCAGGTAGGTCTGGGTGAAGAACAGCGCGGACAGCAGGGACAGCGCGAGCGCCGCGAGCGCGCGGCGCCGGCCGTGCTCCGGCGGCTTCATGCCGGCGCCGTGGCGGCGCGGGCGCGCGCCTGGTCGCGCGCGTCGTCGAGCGCCTGCAGCAGCGCGTCGATCTGCAGGCGGTCGTGTCCGGCGCCGAGGGTGATGCGCAGGCGCGCGGTGCCTTCCGGCACCGTCGGCGGACGGATCGCGGCGACCCAGAAGCCGCGGGCTTCCAGCGCCTGCGCCATCGCGACGGCGGCGCGGTCGTCGCCGACCAGCAACGGCTGGATCGGCGTGTCCGAAGGCAGCAGCGGCAGGCCGCGCCGCTGCGCGCCGGCGCGGAAATGGGCGATGGATTCCTGCAGCTTGTCGCGCCGCCACTGCTCGCGGCGCGCCAGGCGCACCGCGGCCAGCGTCGCCGCCGCCTGCGCCGCCGGCATCGCCGTGGTGTAGATGTAGGGACGCGCCGTTTCGGCGACGTGCCGCACCAGCGCCGCGTCGCCGCACACGGCGGCGCCATGGCTGCCGAGCGCCTTGCCGAAGGTCGCGAGCTGCAGCGGCACTTCGGCCACGCCGAGCCGAGCTGCCGCGACGCTTCCGCGCCCGTCCGGGCCGAGGACGCCGATGCCGTGCGCGTCGTCGACGTACAGCAGCGCGTTCTGCGCGCGCGCCACCAGCGCGAGCTGGCGCAGCGGCGCGACGTCGCCGTCCATGCTGAAGACGCCGTCGGTGGCGACCATCGCCGCGCCTTCCGGGTGCGCGCGCAGCTGGCGGATCGCGCCTTCGGCGTCGCCGTGCGGATAGCGGCGCAGGCGGCAGCCGGCCAGGCGCGCGGCGTCGATCAGGCTGGCGTGGTTGAGCTTGTCCTGCACGCACACGTCACCGTCGCCGAGCAGCGACTGCACGACCGCGAGGTTGGCCGCGTAGCCGCTGCCGAACACCAGCGCCGCGGGCACTTCCAGCCAGTCGGCGAGCTCGCGCTCGAGCGCTTCGTGCGCGGCGTGGTGGCCGCTGACCAGGTGCGAGGCGACGCCGCCGGCGCCGTGGCGCGCGGCGCTGTCCTGCAGCGCGTCGACCACGGCGAAATGCTGGGCCATGCCGAGGTAATCGTTGCCGCAGAAATCCAGCAGCCAGCGACCGTCGACCTCGCAGCCGACGCCGTCGCGGCGGCTCACCGCGCGGCGCTTGCGGCGGCGGCCGAGCGCCTCGCGTTCCAGGCGCTGGGCGTCGATGCGGTCCTGCAGGCGGATTCGGTTCATGGCGTTCAGGCGATGGCCGCGGCTTCGGGCTCCGCGGAAATGCTCGCATGGACCGTGCCGGCGTGGTCGTGCCCGTCCGCGTCCACCTCGACCGGCATCGGCACCAGGCCCAGGCGCGCGAACAGCGCCATGTCGCGTTCGGTGTCCGGGTTGCCCGTGGTCAGCAGCTTCTCGCCGTAGAAGATCGAGTTCGCGCCGGCGGTGAAGCACAGCGCCTGCAGCTCGTCGCTCATCGCCTCGCGGCCCGCGGACAGGCGCACCATCGACTTCGGCATCAGGATGCGCGCGACCGCTATCGTGCGCACGAACTCGAACGGATCGAGTTCCTTCGACGTATGGCGGTCTCCCAGCGGCGTGCCGGCGACTTCCACCAGCCGGTTGATCGGAACCGAATCCGGATGCGCCGGCAGCGTCGCCAGCGCCTGCAGCAGGCCCGCGCGCTGCTCGCGCGACTCGCCCATGCCGACGATGCCGCCGCAGCAGGTCTTCATGCCCGCGTCGCGCACGTGCGACAGCGTGTCCAGGCGATCCTGGAATTCGCGCGTGTGGATGATCTCGCCGTAAAAGTCCGGCGCCGTGTCGATGTTGTGGTTGTAGTAGTCGAGACCCGCCGCCTTCAGCGCCGTCGCCTGCCCGCTGCTGAGCATGCCGAGCGTCGCGCAGGTCTCGAGGCCGAGCGCCTTCACCCCGGCGATCATCTCCGCGACCTTCGGGATGTCGCGGTCCTTCGGCGAGCGCCAGGCCGCGCCCATGCAGAAGCGCGACGCGCCGGCGGCCTTCGCCTGCCGCGCCTTCTCCAGCACCGCCTCGGTCGACATCAGCTTCTGCGCCTCGACCCCGGTGTGGTAGCGCTGCGCCTGCGGGCAGTACGCGCAGTCCTCCGGACAGCCGCCGGTCTTCACCGACAGCAGCGTGCTGACCTGCACCTGCGACGGGTCGAAGTGCTGGCGATGCACCGTGCCGGCGCGGTAGAGCAGCTCGGTGAAGGGCAGCGCGAACAGCGCCAGCACGTCCTCGCGGGTCCAGTCGTGGCGGGGCTGCGCCGAGGACGCCTGGGCGAGGACCTGCGCGACGGGGGCGTGGCCGACGGGGGCTTGGCTGACGGAGGACATGGGGATTTCCCGATGGCGGCGCGGACCGGAGCTGGGCAGTCTGGAAACCATGCCGGATCGTGTCAACCGCGAACCTTGTTTGCCGGTTGACGGCACCCACCGCCGCGATCCCCGCTGGCGCCTCTGGCGGCCGCGCTGCCAGGGCTGCGGCGAGCGCGGCACAGGGGCGCGCGACCTGTGCGCGGCCTGCGACGCCGCCCTGCCCCGGATCCGCCGGGCCTGCGCCGGCTGCGGATTGCCGCTGCCTGCGGCGCCGCCGCGTGGCGCACTCGCCCGTGCCGGCGTGGCGGACGGCGTCGCGCCGGAATCCGGGCCCGCGTCTTCGCAGTGCGGGGCCTGCCGGCAAACCCCACCGCCGCTGGGGCGCGTGGTCGCGCCGTTCCTGTACGCGCCGCCGCTCGACCGCTGGCTGCCGCGTTTCAAGTTCCACCACGACCTCGCCGCGGGACGCCTGCTGTCCCAGCTGATGCTCGCGGCCTGCGCGGACGCGCCGCGACCGGATGCCCTGCTCCCGGTCCCGCTGCACCGGACGCGATTGCGGGCGCGCGGCTACGACCAGGCGCTCGAGCTCGCGAAGCCGCTCGCCCGCGCGCTCGCCCTGCCGCTGCGCCGCGACCTGCTGCTGCGCGTCCGCGCCACGTCCGCGCAATCCACCCTGGCCGCCGCGGAACGGCAGCGCAACCTGCGCGGCGCGTTCGCGCTCGCCGCGAATGCGAAGGCGCGCGCCTTGCCGGCGCACGTCGCGCGGGTGGACGACGTCATGACGACCGGCGCGACCCTGCACGCGGCGGCGCGGGCGCTGCTCGACGCCGGCGTCGAACGCGTCGACGCATGGACCTGCGCGCGTGCGCCGTGACGCGCGCGCAGGCGCAGCGCGCGCGGTCGGACACTACGGCAGCAGTTCGCGCACCGTCTTGCCCGACGCGTCCAGCACCGAGATCCGCGACCCGCCGTCCTCGGCCACGGCCATCACGATCCGCTTCCTGCCGGCGCCGTCGAGCAGCGCGAGCGTGGCCGCGCCGTCGTCGCCGCGGCCGAGCCAGATCCGGCGGCGGACATCGTTGCCCGACGGGCTGTCCGAGATCGACAAGCCGGCCATGCGGTCCTCCGCATCGTCGACGCCGAGCAGCTGCACGACCTGGTTGGCCTCGTAGCGGTCGAACGAGAGGCTGCCGCCGGAATCGCGCACCTTGCCGTCCTTGTCCTTGCGCCCGCCGAAGATCAGCCCGCCGATTTCCGAGCCCTCGTCGTTGAGGAAGATCAGCCCGGCCTGCGGCCGGTCCAGCGGATTCTCCCTGCCGTGCACGAGCACGCCGGGCAGCTTCGCGTGGTTGGAGATGACCATGCGCGGCGTGCCGTCCGGCTCGACGATGTTGATGCGCTGCACCGTGATCTCGTCCTGGATGCCGCCGTCCTTCCCGTTCCCGTAGACCGCGCCGCCGACGAAGACCAGCGTGAGCACGCCGGCGTAGATGGAGAGAAACCTGTTGGCGCTGGACATGGCGGCTCCTTGCGATGGTGATTGATCGGCGGGATCGCCGGCTAGGGCACGATCGGCGGAACGGGTCCCTGTCGCCACAGCGCGATCGCGATCCCCGCGAACACCGTCGCGCCGACCCAGTGGTTGTGCAGGAATGCGCGGAAGCACGCATCGCGGTCGCGCCCCCGCGCAATCCGGAACTCCCACGCCACCAGCGCCACCGCCAGCGCGAACGCCCACCAGTACGGCGCGCCGAGCGCCGCGTCGCGCCCCACCAGCGCCAGCGCGACGAAGAACGAGGCATACAGCACGCCCTGTGCGGCCAGGTCCATGTCCCCGAACAGGATCGCCGTCGACTTCGCGCCCATGCGGATGTCGTCGTCGCGATCGACCATCGCGTACCAGGTGTCGTACGCCGTCGACCACAGGATGTTGGCGACGTAGAGCAGCCAGCCGATCGCCGGCACCCTGCCCTGCACCGCCGCGAACGCCATCGGGATGCCCCAGCCGAAGGCCATGCCCAGATAGACCTGCGGCAGGTAGGTGTAGCGCTTGAGGTAGGGGTAGCTCATGGCGAGCACCACGCCGACGAGGCTCATCCACACCGTCAGCCGGTTGAGCGTGAGCACCAGCGCGAACGCGACCAGCATCAGCGCCGCGAACACCGCCAGCGCCTCGCGCCCCGAAACCTCGCCGGTCGCGAGCGGTCGGCCGCGGGTGCGCGCGACCTGCGGGTCGAGCCAGCGGTCGGCGTAGTCGTTGATCACGCAGCCGGCCGAGCGCGTCAGCCACACGCCGAGGGTGAACACGACCAGCGGCCACCACGGCGGCACCCCGCCCGCGGCCAGCCACAGGCCCCACCACGTCGGCCACAGCAGCAGCAGCCAGCCGATCGGCCGGTCGCCGCGCACCAGCCGCCAGTACAGGCGGGCGCGGCGGCGCCAGGCGCGGCCGGAGTCCGGATCGGGGGCGGAAGCGGGGTGTGTCGCCGGGAAATCGTCCATCGCCGCAAGCGTAGCAAGGCCCGTCGCAGCGGGTCCGGCGCGGGCGCGCGATGCGCCGCGCGACGGCCCGGCGCGGGGTCCGCCGTCGCGCCCCGTCGCGCAATCATGCGAGAATGACGGCTTGCGGCCGCTCCACCGCCGCGGAACGGACCCTGCGCCCGTAGCTCAGCCGGATAGAGTAGTGGCTTCCGAAGCCATTGGTCGGGGGTTCGAATCCCTCCGGGCGCGCCATCGTTCCGCTCGGCAGGCGCGGCCTGGCATTGGCTCAAATCGACGGGTGCATCGTGCGCAACTACGACCTCGACTTCCTCAAGCGTTTCGCGATGGTGGTGGGCTTCCTCATGCTGGTGACGCTGGGGCTGATCCTGTTCGGCGCCCACCTCAACGGCCTGATCCCGGCCGAAGTCACCCCGCAGGCGAAGGCGCGCGAACAGGCCCGCATCGCGCCCGAAGGCGCGGTCTACGCCGGCGCCACCGGTGCCGCGGCCCAGGCCGCCGCCAGCGCCGCGGCCCAGGCCGCCGCCGCCTCGCAGGTCGCCTACGGCGGCACGCTCGACGGCTCGGTCGTCTTCAACAACCTCTGCACCGGCTGCCACACCTCCGGCGCCGGCAACGCGCCGACGCTGGACAAGGCGCACTGGACGGCGCGCATCGCCCAGGGCAAGGACACGCTCTACAAGCACGCCATCGAGGGCTTCACCGGCCCCGACGGCGGCGTGATGCCGGCCAAGGGCGGCAACCCGGCGCTGACCGACGAGCAGGTCAAGGCGACGGTCGACTGGATGCTGTCGCAGATCTGACCTGCCCCCGGGCGGCACGCATCGCGTCCCGCCCGCGCCGCGCATGACCCCATGACCGGCCCCGCGTTCCCCTCCACTGCCGAAACCCTGTCGCTCGCCGGCCCCGCCGGCGCGATCGAGGTCGCCGTCGACCCGGCCGAAGGCAAGCGCCTGCCGGTGGTGGCCGTGCTCTGCCACCCGCTGCCCACCGAGGGCGGCACGATGCACAACAAGGTCGTGACCATGGCCGCGCGCGCGCTGCGCGAATGCGGCGCGGACACGGTGCGCTTCAACTTCCGCGGCGTCGGCGCCTCCGAGGGCGCGTTCGACGAGGGCGACGGCGAAAGCGACGACCTGCGCGCCGTCGCCGCCTGGGTGCGCGCGCAGCGGCCCGATGCCGCGCTGTGGCTCGCCGGCTTCAGCTTCGGCGCGTACGTCTCGCTGCGCATGAGCGCGGAACTGCAGCCTGCCGCGCTGCTCTCGATCGCGCCGCCGGTCGGCCGCAGCTGGGACTTCAAGGCGGTCGTGCCGCCGTCGTGTCCGTGGCTGGTGATCCAGGGCGATGCCGACGAGATCGTCGATGCGGACGCGGTCGCGGCCTGGGTCGCGAAGCTGCCGCACCCGCCGGTGCTGGTGCGGATGCCCGACACCGGCCACTTCTTCCACCGCAAGCTCATGGACCTGCGCGGCGCGATCCGCCACGGCGTGCGCGCCTGGCTGCCGCATGGCTGAGGACGCGCCGGGGAAGCCGGCCGCGGCCGGCGGCGCGCTGCCGTCGCAGCGATATGCCGACGGCGTCGACCGCGGCGAATGGAACGACGATCCGGCGCAGCACGCGGCGCTGCGCGAGCTCGACCGCATCCACGCGGCACTGACCGGGAGCGACGGTTCCGCGCCCGGCGTGCTGGCGCGCCTGTTCGGCGGGCGCGCGGCCGAGCCGCCGCGCGGCCTGTACCTCTGGGGCGGCGTCGGCCGCGGCAAGACCTTCCTCGTCGACCTGTTCTACGCCGGGCTGCCGATCGAACGGAAGCGCCGCACGCACTTCCACCGCTTCATGCGCGGCGTGCACGAGCGCCTGCGCGCGCACGCCGGCGAAGCCGATCCGCTGGCGGCGATCGCGCGCGAATGGCGCGAGCAGCTGCGCGTGCTGGTGCTCGACGAATTCTTCGTCACCGACATCGGCGACGCGATGCTGCTCGGGCGCCTGCTCGACCGCCTGCTCGCGGAAGGCGTGGTCCTGGTGACGACGTCGAACATCGCGCCGGACGGCCTCTACGCCGACGGCCTGCAGCGCGCGCGTTTCCTGCCGGCGATCGCGCTGATCGAACAGGCCTGCGCCGTGGTCCACCTCGACAGCGCTCAGGACTACCGGCTGCGGGCGCTGACGCGCTCGCCGGTATACCGCGCGCCGCTCGACGCGCGGTCCGATGCCTGGCTGGAGGCGCGCTGGCACGAGCTCGGCGGCGACAGCAACGTCGTCGACGGGCGCCACCGCGACGCGGGCATCCAGGTCGACGGGCGCCGCATCGCGGTTCGCGCGCGCAGCAAGGGCATGGCGTGGTTCGACTTCGAAGCGCTGTGCGAAGGGCCGCGCGGCGCCGGCGACTACATCGAGATCGCGCGCGAGTTCCACACCGTGCTGCTCGGCGGGATCCCGGTGATGGACGCGCGCAGCGACGATGCCGCGCGCCGCTTCGTGACCCTGGTGGACGAGCTGTACGACCGCCACGTCAACCTCGTCTGCACCGCCGACGCGCCGCCGGAAGCGCTGTACGCCGGCGAGCGCCTCGCGGGCGCTTTCGAGCGCTGCGCGTCGCGGCTGGTCGAGATGCGCTCCGCGGAATACCTGGCCTCCGAACACCGCGGCTGAACGCGGGCGCACGCGGCGCGAGCGTATACTCGCGCCCCGAATCCTGCCCCCAAGGACGTCCCATGCATAACGTTCGCCTTGCGCTGTGCGCCCTGGTCGCCGCCGCCGTGCTCGCCGGCTGCGAGGAGAAGTTCGACGTGCCCGCCGCCGACACCGCGACGGCGGGCGAAGCCTCGCCGGACGGCGCCGCCCCCGCGGCCACCGCGCCCGCGCAGGGCGCGCGCCCCGTGGTTTCCTCGGACACCGCGCCGATCGAGCCCGTCTCGGTCGCGGCCGACGCCGTCCGCGTCGGCACCGCGGTGGACGCGAACGGCGCCGCGACCGCCGGCAAGCCCGTCTACGGCGTCGGCGACACCATCCACGCCTCGCTTGCCGCGGCCGGCCGCTCGGGCAAGGCGAAGGTGTACTGGAGCGGCGAGAACGGCCTCTCGGTGGAGGAAGAGGAAAAGGCGATCACCGGCGCCAACGTCGACTTCGCGTTCTCGCGCGCGGACGGCATGGTCCCGGGCAAGTACAACGTCGAGATCGACGTCGACGGCGTCCCCGCCGGCATCGTCGACTTCAGCGTGCAGTGAGCGGCGTCCTCGGCCGCAGCGTCGACTACCCGCGGCATTACGACGCGACCCTGCTGTTCGCGATCCCGCGCGCGCAGGGCCGCGCGTCGCTGGGGCTTGCCGAAGGCGCGCCGCTGCCGTTCGCCGGCAACGACCGCTGGCACGCGTACGAGGTGTCCTGGCTCGATCCGCGCGGCAAGCCGGTGGTCGCCACGCTCACGATCACCGTGCCCGCGGACACGCCGAACCTGGTCGAGTCGAAGTCGCTGAAGCTGTACCTCAACGCTTTCAACGCGACCCGCTTCGCCGACGCCGCCGAAGTGCGCGCGCGGATCGCCACCGACCTGTCGCGCGTCGCCGGCGGCCCGGTGCACGTCGCGGGCGGGCTGCCGCCGATGGCTTCGCGGCCCGGCGAGGCCGGGGCCGGCGGTGCGTTCCTGCTCGACACGCTCGACGTCGACATCGCCGCGTACGGCCCGCCCGACGCGTCGCTGCTCGTCGCGGACGCCGGCGACATCGCCGCCGAGACCCTGCGCTCGGACCTGCTGAAATCGAACTGCCCGGTGACCGGCCAGCCCGACTGGGCGAGCGTGCGCATCGCGTACAGCGGCCCGCGCATCGATCGCGCCGGGCTGCTGCGCTACCTGGTCTCGTTCCGCGACCACGCCGAATTCCACGAGCAGTGCGTGGAGCGGATCTTCGCCGACGTGACCGCGCGCTGCGCGCCGCGCACGCTCTCGGTCGAGGCGCGCTACACGCGCCGCGGCGGCCTCGACATCAACCCGTGGCGGGCGACGCCGGGACTGCCGCAGCCCGCCGTGCTGCGCGACGAGCGCCAGTAGCCGCGCGCAGCCGACGCAGCGCGGCGCGGAATGCGCGCCGCCCATTCAATTTCGTCTACGCGCGCCGTCACGCCGCGCCCATGCGCGCTTAACGCCCGCGATGCGAGCCTGCCGCCACCCACGGCGCAGGAGATGCACGCATGGCGACGCAGAACGGAAATGACGCAGGCGGCCTTTCGCTGCAGCCGTCGAAGGCGGCGGGCGGACGCGCCGACTTCTCGAACGTGCAGGGCCGCGCCGACACGGTCCCGGCATCGGGTCCGGCGGGCAAGCCGGATTTCTCGAACGTCCAGGGCCACGCCGACACCGTGCCCGCCGGCACGCTGCCCGACGGCGGCAACACGACCTACACCGTGCAGCAGGGCGACACGCTCTCGGCGATCGCGCAGCGGCACTACGGCAAGGCCAGCCGCTGGCACGCGATCTTCGAGGCCAACCGCGACCAGATCGACGACCCCGACCTGATCCATCCGGGCCAGGTCCTCAGGCTCCCCGCCGAATGATCCATTCCCCCACGGAGGCTTCCATGAAACGCACCACCCTCAACGCCGCGATCGCGGCCGCGCTGTTCGCGGGCATCGCCCTCGCCGGCTGCAAGAAGAACGACAACGCCGACACCCCCGCCGCGACCACGCCGCCGCCGGCCACGACGGAACCCGCCGCGACGCCGCCGATGCAGGACACTGCGCCCGCGCCCGCCGGCGTGACCGTCACCACCGTGGACCTCGGCAACGCAGTCGGCGCCGACAACCGCGTCACCGCGCCGGCGACCTCGTTCGCGGGCACCGACACCATCCACGCGTCGGTGGCCACCGACGGCGCGGGCGGCGACCTCACGGCGCGCTGGACCTTCCAGGACGGACAGGTCGTGGACACCCAGGACAAGACCGTCCCGGCGGGCGCGCAGGTCACCGACTTCAGCATCAGCAAGCCCGACGGCTGGCCGGCCGGTCAGTACAAGCTGGAAGTGCTGAACAACGGCATGGTCGTGCAGACCCGCGAGTTCGACATCAAGTAAGCACGCGGGAGTGCAGCGCGCAGACCTCGGCGAACGATTCGCCGAGGTCCCGCGTCGGGCCGATGCGCGGGTAGGCGCAGAACAGCGCGAGCGCGTGGTTGCGGCAGAAGTCGTCCCAGAGGTGTTCGAGCCTGACGGTCGCGCCGTTGCTGCCGCGCGCCCACAGCAACGCGACCATCTCGCCGAACGCACGGACGCGCGTCCCGGCGGGCACCTGCGCCAGGATGTCCAGGATCGTTTCGGTGAACCGGTCCTCGTCCGGCCATTCCTCGCCCATGAACCGCGAAAGCACGTCCGCGGCGTCGAGCGCGACGTACATCCGCCGACCGCGTTCCGCCGCGACGTCGACGCCGAGCGCCGCCAGCCTGGCTTCCAGCGAAGAGCGATGCGCGGCCGTGGCGATCACGATCACCGCCTCGCCGGCGGAGAAACCCGCGGCGGCGAAGTTGGCGAGATTGTCCAGGAACCCACCCTCTTCCCCGTAGATCTGGACCAGGTGCTCGCAGGGCGCCAGTTCCCCCCAGAAAATCGTCGGATCGGGGGAGGGACCTGCCGGCGGTTCGTGTTCCTGCATCGCGGCACCATACAGGGAAGCGCCCGGGCCCGCCGTGAATGGACCGGCCCCTTTGCCCGCGTCGGCCGGAGGCCGGACAATGGCCGCTTTCCGCGCAGCGAGCCCGCCCATGCCCCAGGCCCCGACCATCCTCTACACGCTGACCGACGAGGCGCCGCTGCTCGCGACCGCGAGCCTGCTGCCGATCGTGCAGGCCTTCGCCGACACCGCCGGCATCGCCGTCGAGACCCGCGACATCTCGCTGTCGGGCCGGATCCTGTCGCAGTTCCCCGAGGCCCTGCGCCCGGAACAGCGCATCGCCGACGACCTGGCCGAGTTCGGCAAGCTCGCGACCACGCCCGAAGCCAACATCATCAAGCTGCCGAACATCAGCGCCTCGGTGCCGCAGCTGCGCGCGGCGATCGCCGAGCTGCAGCAGCAGGGCTACGCGCTCCCGGACTATCCGGAAGACGCCGCCGACGATGCGCAGCGCGACGTCAAGGCGCGCTACGACCGGGTCAAGGGCAGCGCGGTCAATCCGGTGCTGCGCGAGGGCAACTCCGACCGCCGCGCGCCGGCCTCGGTGAAGGCGTACGCGCGCAAGCATCCGCACCGCATGGGCAAGTGGAGCGCGGATTCGAAGTCGCACGTCGCGCACATGGACGACGACGATTTCTACGGCAGCGAGCAGTCGGTGACGATGCCGGCCGCCGGCACCGTGCGCATCGAGTTCGAGGGCGCCGACGGCGCGCGCAAGGTGCTGAAGGACGGCCTGAAGCTGCAGGCGGGCGAGGTGATCGACGCCGCGGTGATGCGCACCGCCGCGCTGGAGCGCTTCGCCGAGGCGCAGATCGCCGATGCGGCGAAACAGGGCGTGCTGTTCTCGCTGCACCTGAAGGCGACGATGATGAAGGTCTCCGACCCGATCATGTTCGGCGTCGTGGTCCGCGCGTTCTACCGCCCGGTGCTGGAGAAGCACGCCGACGCGCTGAAGGCGGTGGCCTTCGACGCCAACAACGGCATCGGCGACCTGTACGCGAAGCTCGGCGCGCTGCCGCAGGCGCAGCAGGACGCGATCCGGGCCGACATCGACGCGCTGTACGCGCAGCGGCCGGGCGTCGCGATGGTCAACTCCGACAAGGGCATCACCAACCTGCACGTGCCGAGCGACGTGATCGTCGACGCCTCCATGCCGGCGATGATCCGCGACTCGGGCCGCATGTGGAACGCGAAGGGCGAGCTGCAGGACACCAAGGCGCTCATCCCCGACCGCTGCTACGCCGGCATCTACCAGGCGGTGATCGAGGACTGCCGCGCGAACGGCGCGTTCGACCCGGCCACGATGGGCAGCGTCCCGAACGTCGGCCTCATGGCGCAGAAGGCCGAGGAGTACGGCTCGCACGACAAGACCTTCCAGCTCGCCGGCGAGGGCGTGGTGCGCGTGGTCGACGCGTCGGGCGAGGCGCTGATGGAGCACCGCGTCGCCGCGGGCGACATCTGGCGCATGTGCCAGACGAAGGACGCGCCGATCCGCGACTGGGTGAAGCTCGCGGTGAACCGCGCGCGCCTGTCGTCGACGCCGGCCGTGTTCTGGCTCGATCCGGTGCGCGCGCACGACGCGCAGATCATCGCCAAGGTCGAGCAGTACCTGAAGGACCACGACACGAGCGGCCTGGATATCCGCATCCTCTCGCCGGTCGACGCGATGAAGCACTCACTCGCTCGCATCCGCCAGGGGCAGGACACGATCTCGGTCACCGGCAACGTGCTGCGCGACTACCTCACCGACCTGTTCCCGATCATGGAGCTGGGCACCAGCGCGAAGATGCTGTCGATCGTGCCGCTGATGGCCGGCGGCGGCCTGTTCGAGACCGGCGCCGGCGGCAGCGCGCCGAAGCACGTGCAGCAGTTCCTCGAGGAGGACTACCTGCGCTGGGATTCGCTCGGCGAGTTCCTCGCGCTGGCCGCTTCGCTCGAGCACCTGGCGAACACCACGGGCAACGCGCGCGCGAAGGTGCTCGCGGACGCGCTCGATGCGGCGAACGCGCAGTTCCTCGACAACGACAAGTCCCCGAGCCGCAAGCTCGGCGGCATCGACAACCGAGGCAGCCACTTCTACCTGGCGATGTACTGGGCGCAGGCGCTGGCCGCGCAGGACGCCGACGCCGAACTGAAGGCGCGCTTCGCGCCGCTGGCGAAGGCGCTGGCGGACAGTGAGGCGAAGATCGTCGGGGAACTGGTCGCCGTGCAGGGCAAGCCGACCGACATCGGCGGTTACTACCGTCCCGACCCGGCGAAGATGGCCGGGGCGATGCGGCCCAGCGCGACCTTCAACGCCGCGCTCGCCGCGCTCTGATCCGCGGAATGCGCGCGCCCCGCGCGCGCATTCCGGCGCTCAAGGAGACGCGGGCACGGCGGCGACGAAGGGATGCGGGTCGGCGTGCCAGCGCGACCAGGCCGCGCGCGACGCTATCACCGACCAGAGCGCGAGCGCGCTCCAGGCCGCCATCGTCGTCGCCAGCCAGGCGGGCATCACCCGCCCGCCCATCGCGGTCGTGGTCAGGATCAGCAGCAGCACTCCGACGAGCCCCGCCAGCCACCGGCCGGTCACGCCCAGGGACTGGCCCGCGAGCGCGCGCAGGCAGGCCGCCGCGGCCGTCGCCGCCACCGCGCACAGCGCCACGATGACGATCGCGAAGCGCAGCGCGTCCTCGTGCAGCCACGCCGCGGCGCCGATGGTCACCAGCACCGTCGCCGCCAGCGTCCTAGCCATCGGCCTGGCCACCGCGGCCAGCAGCAGCCGGCGCGCGGCCGGCGCGGCGCCCCAGCCGGGAAGCAGCGCGAGTTCCGCCATCTCGCCGCTTGCCGCGCGCTTGAACGCCTGCAGGCGCAGCGCGGGCGCCAACGCGAGCGTCACGCCGCCGACGATGATCGCGGATGCGAGCATCATGCCGCCCGCATCCGCAGCGCGCCGGCTCGTCGCGATCCAGCGCCAGCCGATCGCGGCGATGAACAGCCACGTTGCGGCCTGCGCCGCCACCATCCTTCCCGACAACAGCGAGAACGGGCCGCCCAGCCAGGTGCGCATGGCGGGAACCGGATTGGCCGGCCCGACGCCGGCGAGCGGCGGCTTCGCGCGCATCCATCGAGGACGCGCGGCGAGCTGCGCGCTGGGATCGCTCCACGCACTCGTCCGCCACAGCGAACCACGTTCGCCGACCGCGAGCACGTAGGGTTGCGACCATTCGCCGAGGCGCCCCGTGCCGCCGCGCAGGACGGCCCGCCAGCGCCATGCGCAGGCGAGCAGCAGCATCGCCGCGGCCGCGGGCAGGATCGCCTCGCTGCGGGCGATCGCGACGCGTCCGGCGCCGACGGCATCGAACCCCATCGGCAGCAGCGCGATCACCGGGATGATCCCGCGCGGGAGCAGCGGTACGAGCGCGCCGCCGCCCGCCAGGATCGCCATCGCGGAAAGCGCCTGCCACCAGGGCATGCCGCGGGTGGCGACCAGCGCCGCCGGCAGCGCCACGGTCGCCGCGACCGCCAGCGCGAGCGCGGACGCGACGGCCGCATCGCCGCCGGGAAGCAGCGCGAGGCGCATCTCCCGCTGCAGCAGCAACAGGCGCACGAACCAGCCCGCCCAGACGAAGATCGTGGGCAGCGCGAGCACGGTCATCACCGCAGTCAAGTCCAGCTTCGGCAGCGCCGCCGAGACGAGGCCCGCGAGCAACGCGAAGCCGCCGTAGAACCAGCACAGCACGGACCGCTCGCGCGCCGGGCACGCAGCGCGCAGCGCCGCCCAGGCGTTCATGCCGCAACCTCGATGAACATGTCCTCGAGCGACAGGGTGCCCGCCGTCACGCCCGGAGCGTGCGCGATCGGCGGCCATGCCGCGCCCGCTTCGCGCACCAGCAGCAGTGACAGGCCGCCGTCGGCGAGGCGCCTGCGCGCGATCTCGCCGGGCACGCGGCCCGACAGCGTCGCCGCGGCCGCGGGCGGAATCCGCACCTGCAGGTGCCGTTCCTTCAGCGCGTCGAGCTCGGCGTGCAGCAGCAGGCGGCCTTCCTGCATGAAGGCGACGTGCGACGCCACGCGTTCCAGGTCGGAAACGATGTGGGTGGAGAACAGCACCGTCGCACCCGCCTCGCCGGCGCGCTCCGCGATTTCGCGCAGCAGGTCGCGGCGCGCGACCGGATCCAGCGCGGCGGCCGGCTCGTCCAGGACCAGCAGGTCGGGCCGCGGGCCGAGCGCGCGCACGAGCGCGACGCGCTGGCGTTCGCCGGGCGACAGGCTTCCGAGCGCGGCATCGCGCGGCAGTCCCCAGCGCGACAGCGTGGCGTCGACGAACCCCGCGTCCCATCGCGGATAGAAGCGGCCGACGAACTCGAGCATCTGGCCGACCTCGAGCCAGGCGAGCGCCTCCGGCTGCTGCGGCACGTAGCCGATCCGCGCCTTCGCCGCATCGTCCAGCGCGAGCGAGGGCGCGCCCCAGATGCGGGCCTCGCCGTGGTCGGGCTCGATCAGTCCGAGCAGCGCGCGGATCAGCGTCGTCTTGCCGGCGCCGTTGCGGCCGACCAGGCCGAGCACCGCGCCCGGCTCGATCCGCAACGACACGCCGGCCAGCGCGGTGCGCTCGCCGAGGCGCTTTTCCAGCCGCTCCGCCTCGACCGGCACGGCGGCTTCGTTCCATTCCCTGGGCATCGCGTTCATCGTTCCTTCTCCAGCCGTTGTTGCAGCCGCGCGACGACGTCGCGCGGGTCGAATTCCAGTTCGCGCGCCTGCCGCGCGAGCGCGTCGATCGCCGGTTGCAGCAGCGCCCAGCGCTGCACGGCAGGCAGCTGCCTGCGCCGCCCCTGCGCCGCCACCGCCATGCCGCGCCCGCGCAGCCGCTCGAGCACGCCTTCGGCCTCGAGCTGGCTGTACGCCTTGGACACCGTCATCGGGTTGATGGCGTGCGATGCGGCGACCTCGCGCACCGAAGGCAGCGCCTCGCCGGCGGCGAGCTGGCCGCCGGCCACCAGGCGCCGCACCTGCTCCACGATCTGCCGGTAGATCGGCTCGGGGGCGGAGGGGCGGATGTGGAGCGAGGCTGCGTCCATGTGTATTACTACAACAATACACCACGCGCCTGTCAAGCGTTGAACGGGCCGCCCGGGCCCGGCATGCTCGCGGCGCCATGCTGATCGCCTTCAACAAGCCCTACGGCGTGCTCTGCCAGTTCACCGACCGCAGCGATCCGCCACGGCGCACCCTCGCGGCGTTCGGCCTGCCGCCCGGCGCCTATCCGGCCGGGCGCCTCGACTTCGATTCGGAAGGCCTGCTGCTGCTCACCGACGACGGCGCGCTCGCCCATCGCCTGACCGACCCGCGCCACAAGCAGTGGAAGACCTATCTCGTGCAGGTGGAAGGCGCGCCGGGCGAAGCGCAGCTGCGGGCGCTGCGCGACGGCGTCGCGCTGAACGACGGCGCCACGCTGCCGGCGCGCGCGCGGCTGCTCGAGACGCCGCCCGCGCTGTGGCCGCGCGATCCGCCGGTGCGCTTCAGGAAGACCGTGCCCGACGCCTGGCTCGAGCTGTCGATCCGCGAAGGCCGCAACCGCCAGGTGCGGCGCATGACCGCCGCCGTCGGCCTGCCGACGTTGCGCCTGGTTCGCGTCGCCGCCGGCGGGCACGCGCTCGACGGCCTTCCGACCGGCGCGTGGGAGGCGCGGACGAACGGCCGAAACTGAACGAGCAAGCGGTATCCGGCGCACGAACGCGCCGCGCGGTTTCTGCTAACGTTGTCGAGGGGTCGCGCATGTTCAGGGGAGCGTTCCGACCTCGCCTTCCGAAGAGACCGACATGGCCACTGCGGCGACCCCCGGCACCCTGCTTTCCGGTTCCATCCTCGTCGTCGACGACCAGCCGGCGAACCTGCGCGCGGTGAGCGCGCTGCTCAGCCGCCACGGTTACGAGGTGCGCACCGCGTCCACCGGCGAGGAAGCGCTGGCGATGGCGGTGCAGGCGGTGCCCGACCTGCTGCTGCTGGACATGATGATGCCGGGCATGGACGGCTTCGACCTGCTGGTGCGCGTGCAGCAGCATCCGGAGCTGGCGTCCATCCCCGCGATCTTCCTCACCGCCGCCCAGGACCGCGAGATGCTGCTGCGCGCGTTCGACGCGGGCGCGGTCGACTACGTCACCAAGCCGTTCATCCCCGAGGAGCTGCTCGCGCGCGTCACCGCGCACGTCGGCCTCAAGCTCACCCGCGACCGCCTCGCGCGCGTCGCGCACCAGCGCCAGGAGCTGGTGAACCTGGTCGCGCACGACCTGAAGAATCCGCTGAGCAGCGTGCTGTTCGCGAGCGACGTGCTGCACAACGCCGGCTGCAAGCCGGAGCGCGTGCCGCGCTACCTGGAGATGATCTACGACAGCGCCGGCGACGCGCTCGGCTACATCCGCCGCTATCTCGAGACGCAGGCGCGCCGCAGCGAGGAGCCGGCGCCGGCCGCGGCGACGACCACGCTCAACGAAGTCCTGGAGTGGCTGGTGCAGCGTTACGAGCTGCAGCTGGAGAACCGCGGCCTGCGCATGCAGATCAGCACGCCGGCGGTGCGCAGCCACGTCGCGATCGACGGGCTCGTGCTGCGCCAGGTCGCCGAGAACCTGGTCAGCAACGCGATGAAGTACGCGCCCGGCAGCACCATCGATCTCTCGATCCGCAACAGCGCGCCAGGCTTCTGGCAGCTGCTGGTGGAAGACCGCGGCCCGGGCGTTCCGCCGGCGCGGCAGTCGCAGCTGTTCAAGCCGTTCACGCGCCTGAGCGACACCGATCCCACCGACGGCCTGTCCAGCGGCCTCGGCCTCTCGCTCGCCAAGCAGATCCTTTCGCAGTACGAGGGCAACCTCTGGTACGAGGATCGCGAGGGGGGCGGCGCGCGCTTCGTGATCGAGTTGCCGGCCGCCTCCGGCGACGGCGAGGCGGGCGAAAGCGCATAACTGCGCGGGCACGCCGCCGGCGCGCCCGCATCCCGCATCCGGATGACGCCGAGGGGCTAGTGGCTCGCGCTGCTAGTGGCTCGCGCTGGCGCTGCGCGTGCCGCGCCGGGACGCCGCGCGCGGCGCGCGGCGCGCCTCGACCCGTCGGGTCTTGCGGCCGTTCTCCGAGCCGGCTTCCTCGTCCTGGCGCTTCGCGCGGCGGCGCGCCGCCAGCCACAGCAGGCCGGCGCCGGCGACCGCGGCCACCGCAACCGCGGGATTGCGCTTGACGAAGCGCGTGGCGACGCGGCCGCCGGTCTTCAGCGCGGCGAGCGCCGCACCGGTTTCGACCCACTGGACCGCCTTGTCGGGGACCGCGCTACGGATGCCGTCGCCGACCTGGCCGGCAAGGTGCATGGCGCGTTCGGGAAGGTTGGCGAGCTGGTTCATGGCTGGGTTCCCGCGTCGTTGGCTGGCGCCAGTCTGTGCAGCCCCGCGTTGATTGCGCGTGTAGGTGCGGCGGCGCGTTCAGCGAGCGGACGGCCCGGCCGTCAGCTGCCGCGCGGCTTCGCGCGGTGCGTGGGCCGCGCGGTCCACGGATCCTCTGGCCAGGGATGCTTCGGGTAGCGGCCCTTCATTTCCCTGCGGACCTCGGGCCAGGTGCGATCCCAGAAGCCGCGCAGGTCCTGCGTGACCTGCAGCGGCCGCCCCGCCGGCGAGAGCAGGTGCAGGGTGAGCGGCACGCGGCCGTCGGCGATGCGCGGGGTGTCGGCGAGGCCGAACAGCTCCTGCAGCTTCACGGCGAGCACCGGCGGTTGCGGCGCGCCGTCGGCTTCCAGCGCGTACGCGATCGCGCGTTCCATGCCGGACGGCACGGCGATGCGCTGCGGCGCGAGCGCGTCGACGCGGGCGCGCAGGGCCCAGTCGACGCGATGGCGCAGCGCTTCGGCGAGCTCGGCTTCGTCCAGCGCGTCGAGGCGGGTCTTGCCGGCGAACGCGGGCAGCAGCCAGTCGTCGAGCGTGGCGAGCAGCGCGTCGTCGGACAGGTCGGGCAGCTGCGCGGCGAGCTCGGGCACCCAGGCGCGCACGGCCTGCACGCGCGCCTGCCATTGCCGTGCGGCGTCGCTCCAGGGCAACGCGTCCAGGCCGGCCTCGCGCACCGCCTCGGTGAGCGCACGCGCGGCCAGCGCCGGATCGACGCGCCCGGCCGGGTGCGCGTCGAGGACGATGCGGTCGAAGCGGCGCTCGCGCTGCGCGACCAGCGCGCGCTTGTCCGGATCCCAGCGGACGTGGTGGGCCTCGCCGAAGCGCTGCGGGAAGTCGCGCTGCAGCCGCGCCTCGTCGAGCGGCGCGCCGCGCAACACGAGCGAATCGCGCGCTTCGTGGCGCAGTTCGCTGGCGACGATCCACGGCTCGCCGTGCAGCGCGCTGTCGTCGGCGATGCGCGCCATGCGTCCGTTCGCGAGCTGGTAGCGCTTCGGATCGGCGGCGTGGCGGAAGCCGATGCGGTCCGGGAAAGCGTGCAGCAACAGGTCGCCGAGCAGATGCGGGGGCGCGTCGCGCGGCGGCGCGGCGTCGACGCCGGTGCGGCGCCGCCACTGCTTCGCGGCGGCGTCGATCGCCGCGAGCGCCGAGCGCGACGCGTCGGCGCCCGCCCTGCCCTCGCGGAATGCGGCCAGCACGCGCCACCGGTCGGCGAGCGCGTCGGATCGCGCGCCGGGACCTCGCGCGAGCAGCGGGTCGCGCGCTTCGAGCAGCGCGGCGAGGTCGCAGGCCAGCGCGCGTTCGCGCGCTTCCGCGGGCGCGAGCAGCATCGCGGCGATGCGCGGATGCGTCCCGAGCGCGAGCATGCGGCGGCCGAGCGCGGTGATGCGCGCGCCGCCGGAATCGCCGCCGTCGAGCGCGCCGAGGCGCCGCAGCAGGTCGCGACCCGCCGCCAGCGCACCCGGCGGCGGCGGATCGGGGAAGCGCAACCCGTCGCTGCCCCAGGCCGCGAGTTCGAGCGCGAGACCCGCCAGGTCGGCCTGCGCGATCTCCGCACGGCGCTGCGGTTCCAGCCGCTGCGACTGCGGCCACAGCCGGTACGCCCAGCCTTCGGCGACGCGGCCGGCGCGGCCCGCGCGCTGGTCGGCGGAGGCCTGCGCGATGGCGACGGTCTCCAGCCGCGTGAAGCCCGAATTCGGATCGAAGCGCGGCTCGCGCGCGAGCCCGCTGTCGACCACCACCCGCACGCCGGGCAGCGTGACGCTGGATTCCGCGACATTGGTGGCGAGCACGATGCGACGGCGACCGTCCGGCGACGGCTGCAACACGCGCGACTGCTGCTCCACCGGCAGTTCGCCGTGCAGCGCGAGCACGTCCGCCTGCGCCGCCACCGCGTCGTCCGCCTCGAGCGCCGACTGCACGCGCGCGATCTCGCGCTGGCCCGGCAGGAACACCAGCACGTCGCCGGGGTGCGACTGCAAGGCCTGCGCGGCCGCGCGCTTCGCCTGCGACTCCACGGCCTCGTCGCGCCGCGCGGGAAAATGCGCGACCCCGACCGGAAAGCTGCGGCCCGCGCTGGACAGCCGCGGCGCGTCGAGGAATCGCGCCAGCCGCTCGCCGTCCAGCGTCGCCGACATCAGCATGATGCGCAGGTCGCCGCGCAGCGACGCCTGCACGTCGAGCGCCAGTGCCAGCCCGAGGTCGGCCGCGAGGTGGCGTTCGTGGAATTCGTCGAACAGCAGCGCGCCGACGCCTTCGAGCGAGGGATCGTCCTGCAGCATCCGGGTCAGGATGCCCTCGGTCACGACCTCGACGCGGGTGCGCGCCGAGACCCGGTTCTCGAAGCGGATGCGATAGCCGACGGTCTCGCCGGCCGTTTCGCCGAGCTGCTTCGCCATGAAGCCGGCGGCGGCGCGCGCGGCCACGCGGCGCGGCTCGAGCATCACGATCCTGCGCCCGGCCAGCCAGGGTTCGTCGAGCAGCGCCAGCGGAACCTGCGTGGTCTTGCCCGCGCCCGGCGGCGCCTCGAGCACCAGCCGCGGATGCGCCGCGAGCGAGGCGCGGATCTCCGGCAGCAGGGGCGAGACGGGGAAGGCGGGCGCGGCCATCGCGCAAGGATACGTTGCCGCGCCGGATGGAGTCCGTGCCCGATAGAATCTGCGGCATGGACCTCGTCGACATCGGCGCCAACCTCAGCCACGACAGCTTCGACCACGACCGCGACGCGGTCCTGGCGCGCGCGCGTGCGGCCGGCGTCGCGCAGATGGTGGTGACCGGCGCCAGCCGCGAGCATTCGCCGAAGGCGCTCGACCTGGCGCGCGCGCATCCCGGCTTCCTGTACGCCACCGCCGGCGTGCATCCGCACCACGCCACCGAGTACACCGAGGAGTGCGACGCGGAGATGCGTGCCCTGCTCGCCCAGCCGGAAGTCGTGGCGGTCGGCGAGTGCGGCCTCGACTATTTCCGCGACTTCTCCCCGCGCCCCGCGCAGCGGCGCGCGTTCGAGCGGCAGCTGGCCATCGCCGCGGACCTCGCCGCCGCCGGCACCCCGAAGCCGCTGTTCCTGCACCAGCGCGACGCGCACGCCGACTTCATCGCGATCCTGCGCGGGGTCGAGGGCCGCATCGGCGCGGGGGTGGTGCACTGCTTCACCGGCTCGCGCGAGGAGCTGTTCGACGTGCTCGACCACGACTGGCACGTCGGCATCACCGGCTGGCTCTGCGACGAGCGCCGCGGCGCGCACCTGCGCGAACTGGTGCCGAACATCCCGGCGAACCGGCTGATGATCGAGACCGACGCGCCCTACCTGCTGCCGCGCACGGTGAAGCCGCAGCCATCGCATCGCCGCAACGAGCCGATGTACCTCGCCCACATCGTCGAGGAACTCGCCCGCGACCGCGGCGAGGACGTCGCGGTCACCGCGGCGGCGACCACCGCCACCGCCCGCGCCTTCTTCAAGCTGTAGCGGTCAGCTGCGCAGGCCGGTGCCGCGGCGCAGCAGCCACAGCCCGACCGCGGCGAGCGCCGCGGCGAAGCCGAGCATCAACGCATACGCCACCCACAGCGGCACGTCGCTCACGCCGAGCAGGCCGTAGCGGAACGCGTTGACCATGTAGAAGATCGGGTTGGCGTGGGTGAGCGCCTCGGCCCAGCCCGGCAGCAGCTTCACCGAGTAGAACACGCCGCCCAGGTAGGTCAGCGGCGTCAGGATGAAGATCGGCACGATCGCCACGTCGTCGAACTTCTTCGCGAACACCGCGTTGACGAATCCGGCGAGCGAGAAGATCGTCGCGCCGAGCAGCACCGTCGTCAGGGTCACGAACGGGTGCGGCATGCGCACGCGCGTGAACAGCATCGCGATGCACAGCACGATGATGCCGACCATCAGCCCGCGCAGCACGGCGCCGGCGACGTAGCCGCCGAGGATCACCCAGTTCGGCATCGGGCTGACCAGCAGCTCCTCGACGTGGCGGCCGAACTTCGCGCCGAAGAAGCTCGAGGAGATGTTGCCGTAGCTGTTCTGGATCACGCTCATCATCACCAGGCCGGGGACGATGAAATCCATGTACTTGATGCCGTCCATCGTGCCGACGCGCGAGCCGATCAGGCCGCCGAAGATCAGGAAGTACAGGGTCTGGGTGATCGCCGGCGGCACGAGCGTCTGGGTCCAGATCCGCAGGATCCGGCTGACCTCGCGGCGGGCGATGGTGCCCAGCGCGATCCAGTTGCGGCGGGAGACGCCGGGCATGCCGGCGTCGAAGCCGGTCGTGGCGCCGGTGGCGGGCGCGCTCATGCCGCGGCCCCCTGGCGCGCGGCGGCTTCGCGCGCGGCGTTGTCGCCGGTCAGGCGCACGAACAGTTCCTCGAGCCGGTTCGACTTGGTACGCATGGAGCGCACGCGGATGCCGGCCTCGCTGAGCCGGGCGAACACGCCGTTGAGGTCCATCGCGCGCGGCATCTCCAGATCGAGGGTGTGCGCGTCCTGCGCGGTCAGCGTCGTGCCGGCGATCTCCGGCAGCGCCGCCGGCAGCGCGCCGTCGACGTCGAGCAGGAAACCCTCGACGTCGAGCTTGGCGAGCAGCGCGCGCATCGGGCCCTGCTCGACGATGGTGCCGTGGTCGATGATCGCGAGGTTGCGGCACAGGCTCTCCGCTTCCTCGAGGTAGTGGGTGGTGAGGATGATCGTGGTGCCGGCGGCGTTGATCTCGCGCAGCGTCTTCCACATGCCGCGGCGGATCTCGATGTCGACGCCGGCGGTGGGCTCGTCGAGGATCAGCAGGCGCGGCCGGGTCATCATCGCGCGGGCGATCATCAGCCGGCGCTTCATGCCGCCCGACAGCGTGCGCGACATCTTGTCGGCCTTGTCCCAGAGGAACGCGGCCTTCAGTTCCTGCTCCGCGCGCGCCAGCGCCTCGGCGCGCGGAATGCCGTAGAACCCGGCGTAATTCACCAGGATGTCGAGCGGCTTCTCGAACATGTTGAAGTTGATTTCCTGCGGCACCAGCCCGAGCAGCCGCATCGCCGCGTCGCGATCCGAGGAAATGTCGGTGCCGAACACGCGCACGTCGCCGGACGTCTTGTTGACCAGCGAGCTGACGATGCCGATCAGCGTGGACTTGCCGGCGCCGTTCGGGCCGAGCAGCGCGAAGAAGTCGCCGGGCGCGACCTCCAGCGAGACGCCCTTGAGCGCCTCGACGCCGTTGTCGTAGGTCTTGCGCAGCGCCGAAACCTGCAGCGCCGGCGCGTCGTTCATGGGGGACATTGGCACATCCATGGCCGCGGCCTGCGCGGCGGAGCCGGTAGTATAGGCGTCCCGCGGCCGCACCCCGGCCGCCGCTGCAGCGCATCCCCCGCCTTGGCCATCGTCCAGTTCCCGCTCAAGCTCGTGTCGCGCCGGATGTTGGCGCCGACCGTCGCCCACCTCGGCTTCGCCCGCGCCGACGGCCAGCCGATGCCGTTCGTCCCGGGCCAGTTCCTGCAGGTGCATTTCCATTACGGCGACGGCACCGCGACCAAGCGCTCGTACTCGCTGGCGACGCGCCACGACCATGCGGGCGGGCCGGCGGAATCGGTCGAGATCGCGGTGAGCTACGTCGCCGGCGGCGCGGCCACGGCGCTGTTCGAAGGCCTGCAGCCCGGCGACGAGGTGCAGGCGAGCGGCCCGTACGGGCGCTTCTGCCTGATGCCGGACGATGCGAACGGACGCTACCTGCTGATCGCCACCGGCACCGGCGTCACGCCCTACCGCGCGATGCTGCCGCAGCTCGAAGCGCTGTTCGCGGCGCGCGACCTGCGCGTCGTGCTGCTGCAGGGCGCGCGCACGCCGGCCGAGCTGCTGTACGGCGACGAGTTCCGCGCGTTCGCCGACGCGCATCCGGCGCACTTCCGCTACGTGCCCTGCCTCTCCCGCGAACCCTCGCCCGCGCCGCATCCGGACGAGCGCCACGGTTACGTGCAGCAGTTCCTGGGCGAATTCGGTCCGGACGCCGGCGACGACGTCGCCTACCTGTGCGGCAATCCCAACATGGTCGACGCCTGCTTCGAGTCGCTGAAGGACGCGGGCCTCGACATCCGCCGGATCCGCCGCGAGAAGTACGTCAGCAGCAAGTAGGGCCGACCCCTGGTCGGCTCCCGCACCGCCGCATCCCCCAGTCCTTGGGCCGCCGGCCGTCGGCCGCCGGTCCGGGCTGTAAAGGTCGCTTGACAAGCTGAACCGGCCGCACGTAGGCTTGTGTCAAGCAATCTTGACACCCACCGCCGTGAACCCCTCGACCCAGCTTCCCCGCCGCCGCATCCTCCTGATCCTGCTCGCCGCCGCCGCCTGCGCGTGGCTCGCCTTCGCGCCCGGCAGCCCGCTGCCCGACGAGGTGCGGGGCTTCGTCGCCGGGATCCTGGCCGGCATGGGCATCGCCGCCGTGCTGATGATCGTGGTCCGCGCGGTCCCGTCGCTGCGCGTCTGGGCCGAACAGGCGGCCTGCGACGGCTCCACGGCGGCGCTCCGCCGGCGCTACCTGCGCGAGTTCCTGCCGGCGATGGCCGGCTACGTCCTCGCCCTGGGCGCGTCGCTGTGGCTGCTGAAGATCGTCGAGGAGCCGGTGCTGCGCGCGATGCTCGCCCTACTGCCGGTCCCGCCGGTGGGGCTCGCGGTGCGCGCGATCGTCCGCCACGTCCGCGACAGCGACGAGCTGCAGCGGCGGATCGAGCTCGAAGCCGTGAGCGTCGCGACCGCGCTCGTGTCGATGCTGTATTTCGCCGGCGGCCTGCTGCAGATGGCGAAGGTGATCGACATTCCCTCCGGCCAGGCGATGTTCTGGGTGTTTCCCATGATCTGCCTGGTGTACGGCCTCGCCAAGGCGTTCGTCGCCGGCCGCTACCGCTGACGCGCGCGAATCCGGGGACGCAGACATGCACAGCCGCATCCGCGAACTGCGCGAACGCTTCGGCTGGTCGCAGGGCGAGCTCGCCGAACGCCTCGAGGTGTCGCGGCAGACGGTGAACGCCATCGAGACCGGCAAGTACGACCCGAGCCTGCCGCTCGCCTTCCGCCTGGCGCGCCTGTTCGGCGAGCCGATCGAAGCCATCTTCATTCCCGAAGCCTGAGGTCCCGCATGCGCCTGTTCCGTTCCCTCGCCTGCCGTCCGCGCGGCAACGTCCGCGCCGCCGGCTTCGGCTACCTGGCCGCCGGCACCGCCTACCTCATCGCCGCGTACCTCGGCGACCGCGCCGCGTTCACCGGCCCGGGCTTCGCCTTCGTCGGCCTCGGCATCGCGTTCATCGCGCGCGGCCGGCGCGGCCGCTGATCCGGCCGCGTCTCCCTTCCACCGCTCCAGGGATCCTTCCGATGTCCCGCAAAACCAGGTTCATCCTCGCCATCGCCATCCTGGCGGGCCTGTCCGGCTACCGCTACTGGCGCGACCACCACGCGCCCACGGACGACGCGCCACCGGGCGCCACCGCGGCCGCGGCGAAGGCGACGGCGAAGCCCGCGCGCGTCGCGGACGCGCCGCCTGCGAAGCCGCGCATGTACGGCCGGATCGCGTTCACGCCCTGCACGCTCGAGCCCCTCTTCGGCCAGGACGGCGTCGAGGCGCAGTGCGGCAGCTACGAGGTCGCCGAGGATCCGGCGCGTCCCGACGGCCGCCGCATCAAGCTCAACATCGCCTGGATCGCGCCGGACGACGACGCCGAAGTCGCGCCCGACCCGGTCTTCCTGCTCGCCGGCGGTCCCGGCCAGGCGGCGGTGGAGGTCTATCCGCAGGTCGCGCCCGCGTTCCGCGAAGTGCTCAAGCACCGCAACGTGGTGCTGGTGGACCAGCGCGGCACCGGCAAGTCGAACCCGCTGAAGTGCGAAGGCGGCAAGGACCTGCCCGACGACGCCGGCCCCGAGGCGGTGCGCGCCGAGACCGTGCGCTGCCTCGACGCACTGTCGAAGTCGGCCGACCCGCGCTTCTACACCACCACCGACGCCGTCCGCGACCTGGAAGACGTGCGCAAGGCGCTGGGCGCGGCGCAGATCGACCTGCTCGGCATTTCCTACGGCACGCGGGTCGCGCAGCAGTACGCCATGCGCCATCCGGCGAACACGCGCGCGATCGTGCTGGACTCGGTCGCGCCGAACACGCTGATCCTCGGCAACGACTTCGCGGCCAACCTGGAGCGCGCCCTCGACCTGCAGTTCGGCCAGTGCGAGAAGTCGGACGCGTGCACGAAGGCGCTGGGCCACCCGCGCGCGCAGCTCGACGCGCTGATGGCGACGCTGCGCGCCGCGCCGCCGATGGTCCGCTACCGCGACGCCGCGACCGGCGAGTCGAAGGAGGAGCCGCTGACCGCGGACGCCGTCGCCGGGCTGATGCGCATGTACGCCTACATGCCGCTGGCGTCGTCGCTGCTGCCGCTCGAGCTGCACGAGGCCGCGCAGGGCCGCTACGAGGGCCTGATGGCGCTCAGCCGGATGCTCGGCGACAGCATCGGCGGGCAGATGGCGATGGGCATGCAGCTGTCGGTGGTGTGCAGCGAGGACGCGTTCGGCCTCAAGTCCGATCCCGCGCTGGAGGGCACGCTGCTGGGCAACCAGTTCTCCGACTTCCTCGGCGAGCAGTGCGCGCTGTGGCCGAAGGGCGCGATGCCCGCCGACTTCCACCAGCCGCTGCGCAGCGACGTCCCCGCGCTGGTGCTGGAAGGCGAATTCGATCCGGTCACCCCGCCCCGCTACGGCGAGGAAGTGGTGAAGACGCTGCCCAACGGCCGCCTGTTCGTGCTCAAGGGCCAGGGCCACAACGTGATCGGCGCCGGCTGCATGCCGAAGCTGTTCGCGCAGTTCCTGGAGACCGCCGACGCGAAGGCGCTCGACGGCAAGTGCCTGGACACGCTCGGCTACGTGCCGCCCTTCATTTCGTTCAACGGCTGGGAGCCGTGAGCGCCCCGGGCGCCCGCGCAAGAGGACAACGCACATGATCATTGCAGAGCACCTGCGCAAGACCTTCCCCGGCAAGGGCAAGGACAAGACCCGCGTAGTCGCCGTCGACGACGTCGGCTTCGAGGCCCGCGACGGCGAGATCACCGGCCTGCTCGGCCCGAACGGCGCCGGCAAGACCACGACGCTGCGCATGCTGTACACGCTGATGCAGCCCGAAAGCGGGCGCGTGCTGGTCGACGGCCGCGACGTCGCCGCCGACCCGGAAGCCGCGCGGCGCGCTCTGGCGGTGCTGCCCGACGCGCGCGGCGTGTACAAGCGCCTGACCGCGCGCGAGAACATCCGCTACTTCGGCGAGCTCCACGGCATGTCGCCGGCGGCGATCGCCGAGCGCACGCGGCTGCTGGCCGGGGCGCTGCAGATGGAGGACTTCCTGGACCGCCAGACCGAAGGCTTCTCGCAGGGCCAGCGCACCAAGACCGCGATCGCCCGCGCGCTCGTGCACGACCCGCGCAACGTCATCCTCGACGAGCCGACCAACGGCCTGGACGTGATGACCACGCGCGGCCTGCGCGAATTCCTCAAGCACCTGCGCGGCGAAGGCCGCTGCGTGATCTTCTCCAGCCACATCATGCAGGAGGTGGCCGCGCTCTGCGACCGCATCGTCGTGATCGCGCACGGCCGCGTCGTCGCCGACGGCACCACCGACGCGATCCGCGAGCAGGCCGGCCGCGACAACCTCGAGGACGCATTCGTCCACCTCATCGGATCCGAAGAAGGCCTGCACGCATGAACGCGCTCGTCACCGTCTGGAAGAAGGAACTGCTCGAGCTCGTGCGCGACCGGCGCACGCTCATGCTCACGCTGCTGTTCGCCCCGCTGCTCGGTCCGCTGCTGTTCCTCGGCCTGGCCACGATCGGCGAGAGCAAGGCCAAGGAGCAGATGGAGAAGCCGATGGCCATCGCCATCGCCGGCGCCGAGCGCGCCCCGAACCTGGTGGCGTGGCTCGCTTCGCAGGGCATCGCGCGCAAGGACGTCGCCGACCCCGACGCGTCGATCCGCGCCCAGGACGAGGACGTGTACCTGCGCATCGGCGACGAGTTCGCGGCGTCCTGGCGCGAGGGCAAGCCGGCGCTGGTCGAGGTCGTGCACGATTCGACCCGCCACGACGCCGACATCCCGGTGAAGCGGCTCGAATCGCTGCTCGGCCAGTACAACCAGCAGGTCGGCGCGCTGCGCCTGCTCGCGCGCGGCGTCAACCCGGCGGTCGCCGCGCCGATGGCCGTGTCGCGCAAGGACCTCTCGACGCCCGAGGCGCGCAGCGCCGGCCTCGCGGCGATGATGCTCCCCTACCTGCTGATCCTCGGCGCCTTCATGGGTTCGCTGCAGCTGGTCCTCGACACCACGGCCGGCGAGCGCGAGCGCCAGTCGCTCGAGCCGCTGCTCGCCACGCCCGCGCGGCGCGGCGCGATCGTCAGCGGCAAGATCGCGGCGGCCTGCAGCGTCGGCGTCGTCTCGCTGATGCTGACGCTGCTCGCGTTCCGCGTCGGCGCGGCGTTCGCCCCGGGCGCGGCGAAGCAGCTCGCGGTCGGCTTCAGCCAGATGGCGATGATGCTCGTGGTCCTGCTGCCGATGGTGTTCCTGGGCGGCTCGCTGCTGACCTTCATCGCCGCCGCGGCGAAGTCGGTGAAGGAAGCGCAAAGCTACACCACGGCGCTGATCCTGCTGCCGATGATCCCGACCGTGATCCTGATGGTCAGCCCGGTGAAGAACCAGCTGTGGATGTTCGCGGTGCCCTTCCTCGCCCAGAACCAGATGCTGCTGAAGGTGATCCGCGGCGAAGGCGCCTCGCCGGCCCAGTGGGCGGTGTATTTCGCGGCGGCGTTCGGCCTCGCCGCCATCCTCTGGTACGCGGCGGTGCGGCGCTACCAGCAGGAGCGGCTGGCGGTGTCCTCGTGATCGCGCCCGCGTAGCGGCAAAGAAAAAGGCCCGGTTCGCACCGGGCCTTTTTCGTGCCGCCTTCGACCGCGCCCTACTGGGCCGCCGGCTCGAAGTTGAACGTGCGGCGGCTGGTCACCGGCGAGCTGATCGGCTGGAAGCGCCAGCGATCGATCGCCTGCAGCGCCTCGCGATCGAAGATCCGCGGCGGCGACGCATTGACCACGCGCGACGAGGTCACGGTGCCGTCGGTGCCGACGGTGAACTCGACCTCGACCGAACCGGCGCGGCGCAGGCGCGCGGCCTGGCGCGGGTACGTCGGCGCAGGCGTGCTGATCGGACGCAGTTCGTTGGACGCGCGCTGCGCCGGCGCCTGGACCGGCGGCGGCGCGGCCGCGGCCTGCTGCTGGGCCGGCGCCTGCTGCGCGG
>JBQCJF010000168.1:0-16907 GCA_051953015.1 Luteimonas sp. | reverse complement strand
CGGTGCGCTCCAGCAGCGCGCGCAGGTCGCGCGCCTCGAACGCGAGCGCGTCGGCGAGGCCGGCGGCTTCGGCGTTGCGGCGTGCCGCCTGCACCGCATGCGGATCGAGGTCGCTGCCGTGGAAGATCGGGCGCAACGCGGCGCGGCCGGCCTCGGCGCGCGTGCGCGCTTCCGCGAGCAGTGTCGCCCATGCCGCGACATCGAAGCCCTTCCAGCGCGTCGGCGGCGCGGTGCCGTGGTGCAGCAGGCCGGGCGCGATGTCCGCGGCCATCAGCGCGCCCTCGATCAGCAGCGAGCCGATGCCGCACATCGGGTCGAGCAATGCGCCGCCCTCGGCGTAGAGCTTCGGCCAGGCGCCGCGCAGCAGCACCGCCGCGGCCAGCGTTTCCTTCATCGGCGCCTCGCCCTGGGCGACGCGCCAGCCGCGGCGGTGCATCGGGCCGCCGCCGAGGTCGATCGACACGATCGCGCGGCCCTTGCGCACGACCAGGTTCAGGCGCACGTCGGGCGCTTCGACGTCGACGTCCGGGCGCGCGCCGCTGCGTTCGCGCAGCACGTCGACCACCGCGTCCTTGAGGCGCTGCGCGGCGTAGCGGGCGTGGGTGATCGCGCTGCCGGAGACGTGCGCGTCGACCGCGATGGTCATCGCCGGATCGAGGTGCGCGGTCCAGTCGATCGCGGCCGCGCCGGCGTACAGCGCGTGCTCGTCGGCGCAGTCGAATTCTGCGATCGGCCACAGCACGCGGCTCGCCAGCCGCGACCACAGCACGGCGCGCTGCGCGTCGCCCAGGCCGCCTTCCACGTTCGCGCCGGAGACCGCGGCGGTGGCGCGCGCGGCGCCGAGCGCCTGCAGCTCGTCGGCGAGCAGGTATTCCAGGCCCTTGCCGCAGCTGGCGTAGAACTTCATGGGAGGCGGGGGTCCGGGGGCAGCGGCTCGGGGCGCGATGCTAGCATCCGCGCGATGACCGACCCCGCGCCCGCGCCGCCGCCCGCAGTCCCGCGCGTCCACGACGCGCCCCTGCCCTACGTCGCGCGGCTGGATGTCCGGCCGCTGGCGCAGGTCGAGCTGGTCGTGATCCATTGCACCGAACTGCCCGACCTCGCCACCGCGCGCGAATACGGCGAACGCGTGCTGTATCCCGATTCCGGTACCGGCAACAGCGGGCACTACTACATCGATCGCGACGGCACGATCCATCGCTGGGTGCCCGAGGACCGCGTCGCCCACCACGTGCGCGGCCAGAACCCGCGCTCGGTCGGCATCGAGCTCGTCAACACCGGACGCTGGCCGCGCTGGCTCGACGCCGCGCACCAGGCGATGGACGAACCCTATCCGGACGCGCAGGTCGCCGCGCTGGTCGCCCTGCTCGGCCATCTGCGCGCGACGCTGCCGGCGCTGCGCGAGATCGCCGGCCACGAGGACCTGGACCGCGAGCGGGTGGCGGCGAGCGACGATCCGTCGGCGACCGTGCCGCGCAAGCGCGATCCGGGGCCGCTGTTTCCCTGGGAAACGGTGCTGGCCGCGGTGCCGCTGCGCCGGCGGCCCCTATAATCCGCCGATGCCCCAGCACGCCCCCGAATCGACCGTGTCCGAGCTCATCGAGCTGCTCTCGCTCGAACGCCTGGAAGACAACCTGTTCCGCGGCGAGAGCCGCGACATCGGCACCAAGTACGTGTTCGGCGGGCAGGTGCTCGGCCAGGCGCTGTCGGCCGCGCAGCAGACGATGGTGCAGCCGCGCGACGCGCATTCGCTGCACGCCTACTTCCTGCGCGCCGGCGACATCGAGGCGCCGATCGTCTACCACGTCGACCGCACCCGCGACGGCGGCAGCTTCTCGGTGCGGCGCGTCACCGCGATCCAGCACGGCCAGGTGATCTTCTTCTGCGCCGCGTCCTTCCACGAGCACGAGGACGGCGGCGAGCACCAGCTGTCGATGCCCGAAGTGCCGATGCCCGAGGACATCGAGCCGACGCCCGCGCTGGAACCGGAGGTGTTCGAGAAGCTGCCGGTCAAGGTGCAGCGCTGGCTGTCGCGGATGGGGCCGTTCGAGTTCCGCCACGTCTACCCGCGCGACGAGCTGAAGCCGCCGAAGCGGCCGCCGTTCCAGCAGGTGTGGTTCCGCCTCTCGCAGCGCGTCGGCGATGCGCCGGAGCTGCATCGCGCGCTTCTCGCCTACGCCAGCGACTTCCACCTGCTGGGTACGACCACGTTCCCGCACGGCATCAGCTACTACCAGCCGAACGTGCAGATGGCCTCGCTCGACCACGCGCTGTGGTTCCACCGCCCGTTCCGCGCGGACGAATGGCTGCTCTACTCGCTCGACAGCCCGACCGCGCAGGGCGGCCGCGGCCTCGCCCGCGGCCTGGTGTACGACCGCGCCGGCCACCTCGTCGCGAGCGCCGTGCAGGAAGGCCTGATCCGCGTCGTCAGCGATGCGGCGGCGGCCACGCACGTGCCGAAGAAGGATTGAGGCCGCGATGCGCCAGGTCTTCACCAGTCCCCGCCTCGAGAACGCCGAACGCGTCGCCCAGCTGCTGCGCGACGCCGGGATCGAGGTGAAGCTGCAGCACGGCCGCTCGTACAAGGGCGCGCTGCGCGGCAACTTCAGCTATCGCGACCATGCGCGCACGGATCCGCAGCCGGCGGTCTGGGTCGTGCAATCGGAAGACCAGCCGAAGGCGCGCGCGCTGCTGCGCGAGCACGGGCTGCTCGACAGCACCCGCGGCGATACCGGCTACAGGCTGCCCGCGTTCCGCAGCGAGGAACCCGCCGAGCGCGACGATCCGGGGCGCAAGCGCGCGTTCCGGCTCAAGCTCGGTTTGCTGCTGGTGATCGCGATCGTGATCGGGCTCGCGTTCTTCTCGCAGCTGCGCACCGGCGCGAAGGCGCCCGCGCCTGTCGCGCGCGTCGCAGTGCCCGCGCTGCCGGCAGGCGCGTCGGCGACGCCGGACGCGCTGGCCGCCGCGGTGCTCGTGGGCGAATTGCCGAAGCGCGCCGACCAGGCGGTCTGCCTCTCCGTCGACGGCCACGATCCTTCGCCCGCCCTGCTCGCGTCGCTGCCCGCGGCGCCGGGGCCGGTGATCCCGCTGTCGCAATGCCCGACCGCCGACGTGCCGCGGCTGTCGATCAGCGACTATCGCGTGCGCCCCGGCGCCACCAACGGCGCCGGGGACATCAGCCTGGCGCGCACGCCCGAAGCGGGCGCGACGCCGATCGTCGAAACCTACGAGGTCAGCCCCGGACCGAAGGGCTGGCGCGTCGTAGAACTGCTCTGACCGCGCGCCTCAGCGGCGGAACGGCGCCGGCTGCAGCTCGCCGCGGCTCAGGAAGCCGTCGCGGTTGTCGTCCAGCCACGCGAAGCGCTGCTGCAGGTGCGGCATCTTTTCCGACGCCTCGGTCCTGCTCAGCTTGCCGTCGCGGTTGAGGTCGGCCTCGGCGAAGCGCTGGTCGAACGCCTGCTGCATCTTCGCGATGCGCTGCGGGCGCATGCGCTCGCCCCAGGCGCGCAGCTCGGAACGGACGATGTAGCCGTCGCGGTTGGCGTCGATCGAGGCGAATTCCTGCGCCAGCCGGCCGGTCATGCGGCCGCGGCCGTCGAGCTCGGCGCGCGCGATGCGGCCGTCGCCGTCGGCGTCGAGGCGGGCGATGCCCTGCATGCCGCGGCCGTGGCCGCGCATGCCGTGGCGCATGCCGTCGCGATGCATGCCGTCGCCGCGCATGCCGTCGTGGTGCATGCCGAAGCGGGAGTGGCCCGCATCCTGCGCGGCGGGCGCGGCGGCGGACTGCGGGGCGTTCGCCTGCGCGAACGCGGCGGCGGAAGCGGTGGCGGCGGCCACGGCCAGGGTCAAGAGGGCGATGCGGTTCATGTCGGCTCCAGAAGGCGGCAAGGTCGCCGCCAGTGCCCGGATCAACGTCCCGGGCCGCGAAGGCGTTGACGCTGCGCCGCGCGCGTTCAGCCCGCGGACAGCGCGGCGCGGCGGCGCCGGCCCGCGCGGCCGGCGCTATCCTGCGCGCCGGGGCGGCCCTTCCGACAACGACGGCGAACGGCGCGACGCCGGCCTGCGCGTCTTCCACACGGGCGAGCATCCGTGCGGCTACTGGCCGGAGCGCACCGCCCGCGACCTCGTGCTGGACCCGCGCGACGAGCGGCTGCCGCAGCTGTATCCGCTCGCGCTGCGCTCGGGCTTCCGCCGCTCCGGCGACATCGTCTACCGCCCGCACTGCCGCGGCTGCCACGCGTGCGTGCCGGTGCGCATCGACGTCGACGCGTTCGTGCCCGACCGCGGCCAGCGCCGCTGCCTCGCGCGCAATGCCGACGTCGTCGCCCGGATCGCGCCCGCCGAGCGCGACGAGGAGCACCTCGCGCTGTACCGCCGCTACCTCGGCGCGCGCCATCCCGGCGGCGGCATGGACGACCACGGCGCGGTCGAGTTCGACCAGTTCCTCGTCGGCTCGTGGTCGCAGGGGCGCTTCCTCGAGCTGCGCGAGCGCGACACGCACCGGCTGCTCGCGGTGGCGGTGACCGACCTCGCCGGCGACGACGCGCTCTCGGCGGTGTACACGTTCTACGATCCGGACGAGGCGAAGCGCAGCCTCGGCACGCTGGCGATCCTGCAGCAGGTCGAATGGGCGCGCCGCGACGGCCGGGCGTGGCTGGACCTGGGCTACTGGATCGACGGCCACCGCAAGATGGACTACAAGCGCCGCTTCACCGCGGTCGAAGCGTTCGACGGCCGCGCGTGGCGACCGCTGCAGGCCCGCGGCGACGACGCGGACCCGGACGGCGACGGCTAGTCTTCGGCCTGCGCCTTCGCTTGCGCCTTGGCCGCCGACGCCTCGTCGGGCATCGCGATCGGCGACGGCACCATCCGCGGACCGAAGCCGAAGGACCCGTCGCTCTGGCTGGACACGATCATCCGCACCATCGAGCCCGGCACCATCAGTTCCAGCTGCACCGTCTTGCCCTCGGCGGTGACGCCCTGCAGGGTCATCTCGATCAACGCGCCGCCGGTGTCGATCTCCTTGCAGACGATGTGCGGCCCGGCCGGGCTGTCGCTCAGGTAGGGCTTGATCGCCTCGCCCAGGGCTTCCAGCGCCTGCGGGAAGAAGAAGACCGCGTATCCGTTGCTCTCGTTCATGGCCGCAGTGTACCCGCGGCGTGCGATCCTTTCCGTGTGCGCCCCCGCCTGCCGCCGCCGACGGCCGTCCGTTCCGCGATCCTGCGCTCCGCGACCGCGGCGCTGCTGTGCGCGCTGGCGGCCTGCGCGTCGCCGCCGCCGTTCGCGCAGCTGTCGGGGCTGATCCTCGATGCCAGGCTCGCCGAGATCAGCGGCATGGCCGCCTCGCATCGCCACGACGACGTACTGTGGGTCGCCAACGACGGCGGCAACGACGCGCGCCTGTACGCGATCAGCCGCCGCGGGGCCAAGCTCGCGACGTTCCGCGTCGCCGGCGCGGAAAACACCGACTGGGAAGACCTCGCCGGCTTCCGGCTCGACGGCCGCGACTGGTTGCTGGTGGCCGACACGGGCGACAACGGCGGCCTGCGCCGGACCCTGCAGCTGCACGTGTTCGCCGAGCCCGCGCGGCTGGAGGACGGCGTGCTGCGGCCGGCGTGGACGATCGTGTTCCGCTGGCCCGACGGCGCGCGCGACTGCGAAGCCGTGGCGGTGGACGCCGCGCGCGGCGAGATCCTGCTGGTGTCCAAGAAGCGGCAGCCGGCGCAGCTGTTCTCGCTGCCGCTGCGGCCGCCGCGCGGCGCCGGGACGCTGGTCGCGCGCCGCATCGGCACCCTCGCCGGCGTGCCCCAGGGCGACCGCGACGAGGTCGCCGCGAACCCCGAGCTGGCCCGGATCCGCAGCCAGGTCACCGCGGCCGACGTCGCCCCCGACCGCCACGCCCTCGCCCTGCTGACCTACCGGGACGTGCTGCTGTACCGCCGCCGCGGTCGCGAGGACTGGGCGGCCGCCCTCGCCCGGCCGCCGGAGATCCACGCCCTGCCCCTGCTGCCGCAGGCCGAGGCGCTGGCCTGGAGCGCCGACGGCCGCGGCCTCTACGCCACCGGCGAGTTCAGCCCCGCCCCCCTCCTCTTCCTGAACCCGTAGAGCCGACCCATGGTCGGCGCCCGCCCCTTGTAAATCTGATATCAATTTGATATCAATATCCCCACGGCCATCCGGCCGCCCCAGGAACGTGTCATGAAAGAGAATCCCGTTCGCTCCCTTCCCGGCATCCCGGTGCTGCTCGCGGTCCTCGTGGTCGTGCTCGGCTGCGTCTGGATGGCCATCACCGGCGTTCGCGACCAGGCGGTCGCGCAGCTGGCCGCCGCCCTCGTCGTGGGCCTGCTCGCGCTGTTCGGGCTGATCGGCCTGTACATGGTCGAACCCAACCAGGCGGCGGTGCTCAGCCTGTTCGGCAAGTACGTCGGCACCGTGAAGGATCCCGGCCTGCGCTGGAACAACCCCTTCTACGGCAAGCGCAAGGTCTCGCTGCGCGTGCGCAACTTCGAGAGCGGCAAGCTCAAGGTCAACGAGCTGGAAGGCTCGCCGATCGAGATCGCCGCCGTGATCGTGTGGCAGGTGCTCGACTCGGCCGAGGCGGTCTACAACGTCGACGACTACGAAAGCTTCGTCCACATCCAGTCCGAATCGGCGCTGCGCACGATGGCCACCAGCTATCCGTACGACCAGCACGAGGACGGCCAGGTCGCGCTGCGCAGCCACGCCACCGAGATCAGCCAGCACCTGCGCGACGAGCTCGCCGAGCGCCTGGCCGACGCCGGCGTGCAGGTGCTCGACGCGCGCATCAGCCACCTCGCCTACGCGCCGGAGATCGCCCAGGCGATGCTGCAGCGCCAGCAGGCGAACGCGATCATCGCCGCGCGCACCCGGATCGTGGCGGGCGCCGTCGGCATGGTCGAGATGGCGCTGGCCGAGCTGGAGAAGAACGGCGTCGTCAGCCTCGACGAGGAGCGCAAGGCGCAGATGGTCAGCAACCTGCTGGTGGTGCTGTGCGGCGAGCGCGCCACCCAGCCCATCGTCAACGCCGGCACGATCTACTGAGTCCGACATGGCGGAGAAGAAGGCCTATCCGCTGCGCATCAACGCCGACGTGCTGGCGGCGGCGCAGCGCTGGGCCGACGACGAGCTCCGCAGCCTCAACGCGCAGATCGAATACGTGCTGCGCGACGCGCTGCGCAAGGCCGGCCGGCTGAAGGCCGCCGGCAACGAAGGAGAAGACGATGGCAAGTGACCGCTGGAGCTACCAGGTGGTGGAAGTGAAAGCCACTTTCCTCGGCGCCACGCGCGATGCGGTGCAGGAGAAGCTGACGCAGCTCGGCCTGCAGGGCTGGGAACTGGTGTCGGCGATCCAGCCGCAGCGTTTCGCGCCGGTGCAGCTGTACCTCAAGAAGCCGATGTGACGAAGGGAACGACCTCATGAAGACCAGGGACATCCTGCTGCTCGCCGCGCTCATCGCCGCGACGCCGGCCGTGGCGAAGGCGCAGGAGGCGGGCGGCGCGCCGGCGGGCGACGCCGCGACGATCGCGACCACGCTGCTCGACCATCTGGACGCGCACGACTACGCCGCCGCCGAAGCCATGTTCGGCGCGCGCATGGCCACCGCCGTCCCCGCCGACCGCCTGCAGGCCGTCTGGGAATCGCTGCCGGCGCAGGCCGGCGAGGCGCGCGGCCGCGGCGAGCCCGCGGTGGCGCAACAGGAAGGCGCGCAGGTCGTCAGCATCCCGCTGCACTACGCGAACGCGGAACTCGTCGCGAAGGCGGCGATCGGCGCGGACGGCAAGGTCGAAGGCTTCCTGGTGCAGCCGGCCCCGGCGCCGGCGGCGCCGCCGCCCGCGGCCGACGCACCGGTGATCGAGCGCGACGTCATGGTCGGCGACGGCGAGCGCGCCCTGCCCGCCACGCTGGCGCTGCCGAACCTCGACGCGCCGGCGCAGGGCTGGCCCGCGGTCGTGCTGGTGCACGGCTCCGGCGCGCACGACCGCGACGAGACCATCGGCCCGAACCGTCCGTTCCTCGACATCGCGCGCGGCCTCGCCGCGCAGGGCGTGGCGGTGCTGCGCTATGAGAAGCGCAGCAAGGCGCGTCCGCAGGACTACGCTGGCGGCAACGTCACGATCGACAACGAGACCACCGACGACGCCGTCGCCGCGCTGCAGGCCCTGGCCGCGATGCCCGGGATCGACCGGCGCCGCCTGTTCGTGCTCGGCCACAGCCAGGGCGCGATGATGGCGCCGCGCATCGCCGCGCACTCTGCGCAGGGCGGCACGCCGCTCGCCGGCATCGTGTTGCTCGCGGCGCCCTCGCGCAAGCTGCTCGACATCCTGGTGGAGCAGCAGCGCCGCCTCGCGGTGCTCGACGACGGCCACACGAGCGAGCAGGAGGCCGCGGCGATCGCGAACCTGCAGCGCCAGGTCGCCCTCGTCCGCGCCGGCGGCGACGTGCCGCAGGACGACTCGCCGCTGAAGCAGCCGGCCGCGTACTGGCGCAGCACCGACGCGGTCGATCCGGTCGCGGAAGCGAAGGCCGACGCGCTGCCGATGCTGGTGCTGCAGGGCGCGCGCGACATCCAGGTGGTCGACGCCGACTGGCAGGGCTGGAAGGCCGCCTTCCACGCCGATCCGGCCGTGACGTTCAAGCTCTACCCGGCGCTCAACCACCTCGGCATCGCCGGCGAAGGCGACGGCAACCTCGCCGAGTACGCGAAGCCGGGCCACGTCGACGCGCAGCTGATCGACGACGTCGCCGCCTGGATCGGCGCACGCTGACGGTGCCGGGCGTCGCGGAGCCCGCGCTGCAACTGGCGCCCGCGAGCGGCCGCAGCCGCGCCTGGCTGTTCGCCTTGTGCGTGGCGCTGCCGCTCGGGATCACGTTCGCGGCGCTGACCGCCGCCACGTTCGGGATCGGCGCCCCGGCCGGCGCCGAACCGAAGCTCCTGCGCGGGAGCTGGCCGCTGACGTTCGCGGCCTCGCTGGGAATGGTGGCCGCGATCGCCCTGCCGACGTGGGCGATCCTCGACCGGCTGATGCGGCGGCGCGCGATGGCGCTCGAGGACGGCGCGCTCGTCGTCCGTTCGATGTTCCACCGTTGCGCCACACCCCTCGCCGACCTCGACCTGGCGCATGCGCGCATCGTCGACCTGGCCGAACATCCCGGCCTGCGCCCCGGGGTGAAGACCAACGGCTACGCCGCGCCCGGTTTCCGCAGCGGCTGGTTCTACCACCTGGGCCGGCGGCGCAAGACGTTCGTGGCGACCGCCGACGGCCGGCGGAAGCTGTGGCTGCCGGCGCGCGGCGGGCACGACCTGTTGCTGGAACCGCGGGACCCGCGCGCGGCGCTCGAACGCCTGCGCGAAGTGGCCGCGCTGCCGGCGGGGTAAGCTGCGCGCATGCGCGCCACCGGAATCCTCGTCAACACCGCCCGCGTCGAGGCCTGGCCGGCGCGCCTGCTGCGCGCGCGCGGCAACGGCGACTCACGCCTGCTCGCGCGCGCCACGCATGTGCTGAGGCGCAAGCGCGACGGGCAATACCTGGCGGTCGAGACGGACGGCGCCCTGCATCCGCTGCGGCCGGCATTCGCCCGGGAACCGGGCCTGGCCGAGGCGATGCACGCGCTCGCGCATGCGCGGCAGCATCGGCGGCCAGGCATCGACGCCGTCGCGACGCTGCCGCTGGAACAGCTGCACGAGCGGCTCGACGCGCTGGGCCTCGACGCGGACGGCTATGCGGCGCGCACGGGGCTGGCGCTGGTCGCGGAACCCGCATGGCTCGCGCTCGCGGGGTTCGACCGCTACGACCGGCCGCTGTGGCTGCGCGCCGACGCCGCGCGCGCCTGGACGGCGATGCAGGCCGACGCGCTGCGCGACGGCGTCGCGCTCGAGGCGATCTCCGGCTACCGCAGCCACGACTACCAGCTCGGCATCTTCGAGCGGAAGCTCGCGCGCGGGCAGACGGTTGACGAGATCCTGACCGTCAACGCCGCCCCCGGCTACAGCGAGCACCACGGCGGCACCGCGCTGGACATCGGCTTCCCCGACGCGCCGCCGGCCGAGGAATCGTTCGAGGCCACGCCCGCCTTCGCCTGGCTGCAGGCCAACGCCGGCGGCCACGGCTTCGCGCTGAGCTACCCGCGCGGGAACCCGCACGGCATCGCCTACGAGCCGTGGCACTGGGCGTACGTTCCGGCCTGATCGCGCCGGCCTAAAGCCCGCCCGCCGGGCGTAAAATCGGCGGATGAACGACACCGTCCGCCCCGTCTTCCACGGCTTCGAGCAGATCCCGCTGCGCGAGTACGCCGAGCGCGCCTACCTCGACTACTCGATGTACGTGGTCCTCGACCGCGCCCTGCCCTTCCTCGGCGACGGGCTCAAGCCGGTGCAGCGCCGCATCATCTACGCGATGAGCGAGCTCGGCCTCGCCGCCGGCGCCAAGCCGAAGAAGTCCGCGCGCACCGTCGGCGACGTGATCGGCAAGTACCACCCGCATGGCGACAGCGCGTGCTACGAGGCGCTGGTGCTGATGGCGCAGCCGTTCTCGTACCGCTATCCGCTGATCGACGGCCAGGGCAACTTCGGGTCGAGCGACGACCCGAAGTCGTTCGCGGCGATGCGCTACACCGAGTCGAAGCTGACCCCGATCGCGGAAGTGCTGCTCGGCGAACTCGGCCAGGGCACCGTCGACTGGAACCCGAACTTCGACGGCACGCTCGAGGAGCCGGCATTCATGCCGGCGCGGCTGCCGCACCTGCTGCTCAACGGCACCACCGGCATCGCAGTCGGCATGGCCACCGACGTGCCGTCGCACAACCTCAACGAGGTCGTCAGCGCCTGCGTGCGCCTGCTCGACGACCCCGACGCGACCGTGCGCGACCTGTGCGAGCACGTGCGCGGCCCGGACTATCCGACGAAGGCCGAGATCATCACCGCGGCCTCCGACCTCGTGGCGATGTACGAGACCGGCATGGGCAGCGTGCGCGCCCGCGCCACGTTCGCGAAGGAACAGGCCAACATCGTCGTCACCGCCCTGCCCTACCAGGTGTCGCCGTCGAAGGTGATCGAGCAGATCGCGCAGCAGATGCGCGCGAAGAAGCTGCCGTGGCTGGAGGACATCCGCGACGAGTCCGACCACGCCAACCCGACCCGCATCGTGCTGATCCCGCGCTCCAACCGCGTGGACGCCGAGCAGCTGATGGGCCACCTGTTCGCGACCACCGACCTGGAGAAGAGCTACCGGGTCAACATGAACGTCATCGGCCTGGACGGCAAGCCGCAGGTGAAGGACCTGCGCATGCTACTCACCGAGTGGCTGGCGTTCCGCACCGACACCGTCGTGCGTCGCCTGCGCCACCGGCTGGAGAAGGTCGAGCGCCGCCTGCACCTGCTCGAAGGCCTGCTGGTCGCGTTCCTCAACCTGGACGAAGTCATCCGCATCATCCGCACCGAGGACGAGCCGAAGAGCGTCCTGATGGCGCGCTTCGGCCTCGACGACGACCAAGCCGACTACATCCTCGACACCAAGCTGCGCCAGCTTGCGCGCCTGGAGGAGATGAAGATCCGCGGCGAGCAGGACGAGCTCGACGCCGAGCGCGACCGCATCATCGCCACGCTCGACAGCAAGGCCAAGCTGAAGAAGCTGGTGAAGGACGAACTGCTCGCCGACGCCAAGAAGTTCGGCGACGCGCGCATGTCGCCGCTGGTCGCGCGCGACGCCGCGCAGGCGATCTCCGAGAACGAGCTGGTGCCCAGCGAACCGGTGACCGTCGTGCTGAGCGAGAAGGGCTGGGTGCGCGCGGCGAAGGGTCACGACGTCGATGCCGCCGCGCTGTCGTACCGCGAAGGCGACGGGCTGCTGGCCGCGGTGCGCGGGCGCAGCACGCAGCAGGTCGCGTTCATCGACTCCACCGGCCGCAGCTACTCGACCGCCGCGCACACGCTGCCGTCGGCGCGCGGCAACGGCGAGCCGCTGACCGGCCGCTTCTCGCCCGCCGCCGGCGCCACGTTCCAGGCCGCCGCGACCGGCGACGACGACACCCGCTTCGTGCTGGCGTCCTCGCACGGCTACGGTTTCGTGACCCGCTTCGAGAACCTCACCGGCCGGCAGAAGGCCGGCAAGGCGCTGCAATCGTTGACGCCCGGCGCGCGCGTCCTGCAGCCCGCCGTCGTGGGCGACGTCGCGACCGACCGCATCGTCGCCGTCACCGCCGCCGGCCACCTGCTCGCGTTCCCGCTGGCCGACCTGCCCGAACTCGACAAGGGCAAGGGGAACAAGATCATCGACATCCCCAAGGCCAAGCTCGGCACCGAGCGCGTCGTCGCCGTCGCCGCCGTCGGCCCCGGCCAGTCGCTGCTGGTCCGCAGCGGGCAGCGCACGATGACGCTGTCGTTCCGCGACCTCGAAGCCTACCTCGGCTCGCGGGCGACGCGTGGCGGGCTGCTGCCACGGGGGTGGCAGAAGGTCGACGGGCTGGCGGTCGAATAATCGCTGCCAGCTGCCGGCCGGCGCGCAGAGCATTGAAGGGAAGCAAAAAATGACGCGTGTTGTTGCAGCGATACTCGCACTCGTGACGGCAATTCCCACATCTCCGGCACTGTCTGGCGTGCCCACGCGCCCCGAATGTGCGGAAGCGCGACTGCTCGCACAGACAATGTTCCAGTCCGATTCGCCGACGCTCTATGCACCACTCCTTCTTCCGCCTGAGATGCGGAGCAGCTTGGTCCTAGGGGCTACGGAACGGGATATTTCCGCCGGCGATGCGCTGACAGCGACGGACCTTTTCGAAAAGCTTCCACTGTCGACGGATCTCCCGATGTCGACACCTGAAGGAGCCTACTGGCTTCGCACACCGGGAAAAGACCAGAAGCGAATCGTCGTCACGGAAGAATCGTTCGGATGGCGTGGGGACATGTATTGGCTCTATCTGGCTGATCCCAGCCTCGATCCCGATGACTTTCTGCAACGGCGGGCAACTGAATCGCTCGGTGCCGACGCCACGGCGGTGGTATCGAATTCGTGGCGGCCTCCACTCGTGTTCCAGCTTCCAGGGGCGCCGGGGCAATGGTTCATTGACGTTGGGCCGCCATTCGACCCTCTCTCGCGCTGGCTGGTTTATACGAGCGACTTGGCAGCGCCTATTTGCAGTATTTCCTTCGGTGCCGAACCAGGCAGCCAAGAGCGCCTCCTCCCGGCCGAGGTCCGTGCCCTGTCGCGATTGCTCGACGAAGCCCTAGGCCCGGAAACGAACGAGGGCACTTTGCATCCCACCGCAGCCTTGCGGGACCATGCAGGGCGCGTCAGTGCAAATGCCGCGTTCCGACCTTGGGCATTGGGTGAAACCAATCTCGCCAACTCGCAGGCGCAGGTCGAAGCCGGGTTGAAGGAATGGGCTCGCGGCGTTCGCCCCCGCCAAGTCCTGCTCCGGAAAATCAACGAGACGTATGCACGGGCGCCGAGCTCCCTTGCGGCCTACTACAAGCGGTTCTTCGGGCTTTCAGCTACCGATGCGGACAAGGTGTCTGCATGGGCGCTGGACATCATCTTCAGGTCCTACTTCGTATTTCCGCGCCACGGCGAAGATTCCGAGACCATCGATGGAGACCAGAACCCGTGGCCCCGTGCAGGCGCCCTCCCGAGGAGCAGCGCCTCCGGCGTCTACCTGCAACAAGGTCCGGCCAGGCACTGAGCTAAGCTGAGCCGGAGACTTGGATCACGGGGGAAGCAGGCACGATGGAACCGGACTTCTGGCTCGAACGCTGGCGCGAAGCGCGCACTGGCTTCCATCAGGAGGCCCCTACCCCGTTGCTGCTGAAGCATTGGCCGGCCGTCGGCGCCGAGCCGGGCAGCCGCGTGTTCGTCCCGCTGGCCGGCAAGTCGCTGGACATGGCCTGGTTCGCTTCGCAGGGATGCCGCGTGCTGGGCGCCGAGCTTTCGCCGCTGGCGGTGGCCCAGTTCTTCGAGAACCAGGGCGTCGAGCCTTCCGTGGATGAGGCTGCCGATGGCGTCCACCACGTCGCCGGACCGATCGAACTGGTGCAGGGCGACGTCTTCGCGCTCGACGCCGATGCCGTCGCCAGCTGCACGGCGGTGTTCGACCGCGCCGCGATCATCGCGCTGCCGCGGGAGATGCGGGCACGCTACGTCCGCGAGGTCTACGGCAAGCTGCCGTCCGGGTGCCGGGGGCTGCTGATCACGCTGGAATACCCGCAACAGGAGAAGGCGGGCCCGCCGTTCTCGGTCGCCGAGGACGAGGTGCGGGCGCTGTTCGATGGCGATTGGCTGGTGACGCTGCTGGAGCGGCGCGACATCCTGGAGCAGCAGCCGAACTTCCAGGCCGAGGGGGTTACCGCGCTAGAAACCGCCGTCTACCGGCTCGAGCGGCGCTGAACGCTTGCGAGCAACCACGCAAGGCGACCGGGTGGCTTCCGTCCGCAACCGACCGCCGTTCCCGCCTGCGTGCGTGGTATGCCGGGATTCCCATAGGCAGATGATGGCCGGTGTTATTGCCCCGTCTCGTTGAATAAGCAGGCTGCCGAGCCGGACCCGCCGATATGCTCGCCGTTCCGACTTTGCGCGGTCGACACCCACGCCCAGACCGTGAAGCTACCCGAATCTGTCGGCTTGGAGCTGGGCCGCGACCGAATACCCGCCGCATATCGCGCCACAAGGGCGCCAATTGTTGTTAGCCGCACGACTCACTCACCTCATTTAACCAACCGAGGGGAATACAGATGAAGGGACTCATGCTTGCACTACTGTTTCTCACGGCAACTCCCATCGCATATGCGCAAAATGTAGATCCGCCGAAAGAACGGTCTAGTGACCAGAAGGGGGATGAAGAGGTAAGAAAGAAATGGGGACTTGGACTGGGTTTGGGTGTTGAGCAATTCCAACAGGAGTATGTTGAGTCAGCTTCGCTGCAAGGCGCAGACCGCATCGTTACCCTCGAAAGGTCTTATAAGACCAAACCGAGCGCGTGGCTAACGGGAGCATGGAACATCTGGTCGCTCTCTCCTTGGGTAGAGGCAGATGGGAGCTTGGTAAGGCAAACCAGCGTTGGCATTTTTGCCGGCGTTAAGCTCCTCGGCTCGGGAGGAGACACGTTCAGTGCGTTCTCGATTGGCCCCCAAGTACACTTTGAATTGCCTAATAATCGATCGGTGAGCGTGGGAGTCGGCTGGGTCACCCATGGAACTCGAACCTTTGCCAATGGAATTGCGGATGGTTCGCCTCTGCCCTTGCAGTACGACAACATTGTCTACCGGGAAAGCACAGAGAGCAGCTATATGCTCATGGTTTCTTACGGCCTCTAGCGCAGCGGCTAACAGTTCATCCAAGCCGAAGCTGCTTCGCGGCTCGGCTTAATTCGAATGTTAGGCTTTATGACAGATCTCGTCGTAAACATCGCGGTAATCGGCAGACTGCAACTAATGCCTGGAATACTGCCTGTCCGATTTCAAGATCCGGATGTTGAATGCCTTGTTGGGCACAGCTTCCACAACCAAATGCATGACCCAGATCGTGGAATAGAGGTTGATACATCAGATTGCACGCTGTTCACAGTCACCCACCGCGACCAAGGCGACACCGACCTAGGCACCGCAACTGCTGTCCAAGAGGTGTTTGAGCGATCAGTCAATGCGATCGGGGAAGTGACCATCTGGACAAAAGCGCACGATCAAATCGGGAAGATGACCGCTTTTCTCCGCCAAATTGGAACACTGGACGTAAAAGCGTTCTTCGTTATGTCGGGCGAAGATCAGCTAATTGGATGGATGAATCCAGCATTTGCCTTTCAGAGGGATGCGGCTGCAATGATGGCCGGCTTTCTCTCCAACATGCTCGTTTCGAATGGTCCGTCCGCCAACCCAATACATCCAATCTCTCGCCGCGTAATGAGCTCGCTAGATCTAATCAATCTCGGCTTTTACACAGAATCGTTCGTCAATCTATTTTCGTTGGTGGATGATTTGACTCAAGGGGCGGTAAAAGCTGGGCTAGACAAGAAGGGGCTGCGTGGCGACGAGCAAAAAGGTCTGATGCGGTCCATTAAAGAAGAGCGCCTGAAAATCTATCTTTGCAATCTATCTAAGCTGTGCGGCTGGCAGAGCCTTGAAGATGCGGATAAAGATCTCTTCGGTCGTGTTGTTAAGGTCAATGAGTTGCGCAACAAGATCATGCATGGCTCTCGTCGTCTCAATCGCATCGAATCGATAGACGCGTCGAATGTGTTACTCCAGTTGATTGACTGGCTTCGAACCAACCCATTCGACTTCAAAATTCCAGCACTTCCTAAGCTACAACTAGCGTCACCGCAATTCTCGCTGCTGCCGCTTAAGGCAGCCACTGAGCCCACAGACCCTCCGGAGTGAGGCCTAACATTCAAGCCGAACTCGTTCGCTCCACAAATAGCGTGGCGGAAAGAGCTTGTCACGCTATTCGCTCCGCTAAACGAGTCGGCTTAACTTAGGCGCTAGATCGCTCCTGAACTAGTGCAGCAAAAGGGGGAAACATGCTTGAGCTATTTACTATCTCGTCCAAAGCACTCTGCCTCATTCTTTCGGCTGATCCGAGCACACTCAACGCCATCCAGATTGCCATTCGGAAGGCACTGGAGGATGGCAATACACCAGAGGAACTCGAGGCCATTCGTCAGGAGGCTTGCCTGAAGGACGCACTTAGCGCCTACTCCGTAACCTCAACGGGCAGGGCCAAGAGAATGTGATGCGCGGCCTAACAATGCGCTCAAGCCGAAGTGGAGCTTCCTTCGGTTAGGTGGACACCCTGATCAAACTTCAGGAGTGTCCCGATGCCAAAGCCAGGCCCAAGAACCACCTACCGCTACAGCCCGGAGTTCAAGGCCACCGCGGTCCGCCTGAGCCAGCTTCCAGGCGTGT
>JBQCJF010000167.1:0-27414 GCA_051953015.1 Luteimonas sp. | reverse complement strand
GACGCCGATCGCGCTGCTGCCGCGGCGCGAGCTCGCGCTGTGGACGCGCGCGACCGCGGGCGAGCACGAGGACGCGCCGGAACTCTCGTCGCGCGCCGTGAAGGTCGCCGAGTGCCTGCGCGCGAACGGCGCGTCGTTCTTCGACGAACTCGCCGCCGACGCGCACCTGCTGCGCCCGGAGCTCGAGGATGCGCTCGCCGAGCTGGTCGCCCGCGGCCAGGCCGGCTGCGACAGCTTCGCCGGCCTGCGCGCCCTGCTGGTGCCGGCGTCGCGCCGGCCGACGCCGGGCCACCGGCGCGGCCGCCGCACCGCGCTGCTGGGCATCGAGGACGCGGGACGCTGGACGCTCGCGCGCCGCGCGAGCGGTGGCGGCGATGCCGACGCCGGCACCACCGCGCCGGCGAAGCGCGCTCCCGCCGACGTCGAGCACGTCGCGCGCGTGCTGTTGCGCCGCTACGGCGTGGTCTGCTGGCGCCTGCTCGAACGCGAGGCGGCGTGGCTGCCGTCGTGGCGCGAGCTGCTGCGCGTCTACCACCGGCTCGAAGCGCGCGGCGAAGTCCGCGGCGGCCGCTTCGTCGCCGGGCTGACGGGCGAGCAGTTCGCGCTGCCGGAAGCCGTGGCCGCGCTGCGCCAGGTGCGCCGGCGCGCGCCCGACGGCGAAGCGCTGGTCGTGTCGGCCAACGATCCGCTCAACCTCGCCGGCACCGTGCTCCCCGGCGCGAAGGTGCCGCGCCTCGCCGGCGCGCGCGTGCTGTATCGCGACGGCATCGCCCGCGCCGCCCTGGTCGCCGGCGAATTCCAGGCGCTGGCCACGCTCTCCACCGACGACGAGCAGGCGTTCCGGCGCGCGCTCCTGCGCGAACCGGACCCGTTCGATTTCGCCGCGATGGTGCCCACGCCCGCGTAACGGCAGCGGCGCGACGATGGCCCGATGGCCACGCGCAAGACGCCACGCCGGCGCGCCGTGCCCGAGGGCAGCGCGCCGGAACCGGTCGACGACAGCCTCGCCGCGCTCCGCGAGGCGGCGGCCGGGTGCAAGCGCTGCCCGCTGTGGAAACCGGCGACGCAGACCGTGTTCGGCGAGGGGCCGGCGCGCGCGCGGATCCTGGTCGTCGGCGAGCAGCCCGGCGATGCGGAAGACCTGGCCGGCCGCCCGTTCGTCGGCCCCTCCGGCAAGCTGTTCGACCGCGCGCTCGAGGAACTCGGCATCGACCGCGGCCGCATGTACGTCACCAATGCGGTCAAGCACTTCAAGTTCGAGCGCCGCGGCAGGATCCGCCTGCACAAGAGCCCCAACCCGGCCGAGCAGCGCGCCTGCCGATTGTGGCTGGAGGGCGAGCTGGCGCGGATCCGGCCGCGCATCGTGGTCTGCCTGGGCGCCATCGCCGCCCGCAACGTGTTCGGCACGAAGTTCGGGCTGATGCGCCAGCGCGGCACCTGGCAGGCACTGCCGGACGGGCGTGTCGGCTTCGCCACGCTCCACCCCTCCGCGGTCCTGCGGCAGCGGGATTCCGCGTCCCGGGACGCGGCCTACCGCGGCTTCGTGGCCGACCTCGCCCTGTTGCTCGACCCGCCCGGCAAGGACGGTGAGTAATAGACGCAGTCTATCGCATTGATGATATCAATCGATTTGATGATTGGAATCGACCGGCCTAACATGGCCCCGTTCCCTTCGATCCACCCCCTTCCACCCACCCCGCGAGGACCCGCTCCATGTCCCTGATCAACACCCAAGTGAAGCCGTTCAAGGCCCAGGCCCTGAAGGACGGCAAGTTCGTCGAAGTCACCGAGGCCAGCCTGAAGGGCAAGTGGTCCGTCGTGGTGTTCTACCCGGCCGACTTCACCTTCGTCTGCCCGACCGAGCTCGAGGACCTCGCCGACAAGTACGAGGAGTTCAGGAAGCTCGGCGTCGAGATCTTCGCCGTGTCCACCGACACCCACTTCGCGCACAAGGCGTGGCACGACACCTCGGACGCGATCAAGAAGGTCAACTACACCATGGTCGGCGATCCGACCGGCGCGATCACCCGCAACTTCGACGTGATGATCGAGGAAGAGGGCCTGGCGCTGCGCGGCACCTTCGTGATCAACCCGGAAGGCCAGATCAAGCTGTGCGAGATCCACGACAACGGCATCGGCCGCGACGCGTCGGAGCTGCTGCGCAAGGTCAAGGCCGCGCAGTATGTCGCCAGCCACCCGGGTGAGGTGTGCCCGGCCAAGTGGAAGGAAGGCGACAAGACGCTGAAGCCGTCGCTGGACCTGGTCGGCAAGATCTAAGCAGTACCGCTTCGCGGCCGGCTCCCTCCCCTCGACCGGTCGCATCGTCCCGGGCGCCATCCCCCCGGCGCCCGGGACACCCTCTCCCCCCTCCGGAGTCCTCGGAGTGCAGTCATGCTCGACGCAGACCTCAAGGCCCAGCTCGCCGCCTACATGGAGCGGCTGGTGCAGCCGATCGAACTGGTCGCCGCGCTCGACGACAGCGACGCCTCGCGCGAGCTGGACGCGCTGCTGCGCGACATCGCCGGGACCTCGGAAAAGATCAGCGTGCGCACCGACGACGACGCCGGCGTCCGCAGGCCCTCGTTCGCCATCGTCCGCGCCGGCACCGACGTGTCCGTGCGCTTCGCCGCGATCCCGATGGGCCACGAATTCACTTCGCTGGTGCTGGCGCTGCTGCAGGTGGGCGGCCACCCGGTGAAGATCGAGGAGGAACTCGCCAACCAGGTCCGCGACCTGGAAGGGGAGTTCGTGTTCGAAACCTACATGTCGCTCTCCTGCCAGAGCTGCCCGGACACGGTGCAGGCGCTGAACGCGATGAGCGTGCTCAACTCGAACATCCGCCACGTCGCCATCGACGGCGCGCTGTACCAGGACGAAGTCCAGGCGCGCGAGGTGATGAGCGTGCCGACGGTGTTCCTCAACGGCCAGCCCTTCGACCAGGGCCGGATGACGATCGAGCAGATCGTCGCGAAGCTCGACACGGGCGCCGCCGAACGCGCCGCCGCGCGCATCGCGGAGAAGGCGCCGTTCGACGTGCTCGTGGTCGGCGGCGGCCCCGCCGGTTCGGCCGCGGCGATCTACGCCGCGCGCAAGGGCATCCGCACCGGCGTCGCGGCCGAACGTTTCGGCGGCCAGGTGCTGGACACGCTGGCGATCGAGAACTTCATCTCCGTGCAGTACACCGAGGGCCCGAAGCTCGGCGTCGCGCTGGAGCAGCACGTCCGCGAGTACGACGTCGACGTGATGAACCTGCAGCGCGCGGCGAAGCTCGTGCCCGCGAAGCAGCCCGGCGGCCTCATCGAGGTGCAGCTCGACAGCGGCGCGTCGCTGCAGGCGAAGTCGGTGGTGCTGTCCACCGGCGCGCGCTGGCGGCAGATGGGCGTGCCCGGCGAGGAGCAGTACCGCAACAAGGGCGTGGCCTACTGCCCGCACTGCGACGGGCCGTTGTTCAAGGGCAAGCGCGTGGCGGTGGTCGGCGGCGGCAATTCCGGCGTCGAGGCCGCGATCGACCTGGCCGGCATCGTCGAGCACGTCACCCTGCTCGAGTTCGATTCGAAGCTGCGCGCCGACGAAGTGCTGCAGCGCAAGCTGCGCAGCCTGCCGAACGTCGACGTGCTGGTCAGCGCGCAGACCACCGAGGTGCTCGGCGACGGGCAGAAGGTCGACGGACTCGTGTACAGGGACCGCAACAGCGGCGAAACCCGCAAGGTGGCGCTGGCCGGGGTGTTCGTGCAGATCGGGCTGCTGCCCAACACCGAATGGCTGAAGGGCGCGATCGAGCTCAGCCCGCGCGGCGAGATCGTGATCGACGACCGCGGCGCGACCAGCATGCCCGGCGTGTTCGCGGCGGGCGACGCGACGACCGTGCCGTACAAGCAGATCGTGATTGCGATGGGCGCGGGCTGCACCGCCGCGCTGAGCGCCTTCGACCACCTGATCCGCACGTCGGCGCCGGCGGGTGACGCGCCGGGCGACGTGGCCAGGGCGGCGTGATCGCGATGGCCGCGCGGGACCGCCGCTGAGGGCGCGCGCATGAACCTGCGCGACCTGCAGTACCTCGTGGCGCTGGCCGAACATCGCCACTTCGGCCGCGCCGCCGCGGCCAGTTTCGTGAGCCAGCCCACGCTGTCCACGCAGATCCGCAAGCTGGAAGAGGAACTCGGCGTCGCCCTGGTCGAGCGCGCGCCGCGCAAGGTGATGCTCACGCCCGCGGGGCGCGAGATGGCCGACCGCGCGCGCCGCGTCCTGGCCGAAGTCGCGCAGATGAAGGAAGCCGCGCGCCGCAGCCACGACCCGGAAGCGGGCAGCGTGCGCCTGGGCATCTTCCCGACGCTCGGGCCGTACCTGCTGCCGCACGTCGTCGGCGCGGTGCGCGAGCGTTTCCCGCGGCTGGAGCTGCTGCTGGTCGAGGAGAAGACGCCGGTGCTGCTCGAGCGCCTGCACGAAGGCAAGCTGGACGCCGCGCTGCTCGCGCTGCCGCTGCACGACGAGCAGCTGCACGTCGAGTTCCTGTTCGAGGAACCGTTCCTGCTCGCGGTGCCCGCCGGGCATCGCCTGGCGGGCAAGCGTCCGCTCGCGGTCGAGGACCTCGCCGACGAGCGCCTGCTGCTGCTCGAGGACGGCCACTGCCTGCGCGACCAGGCGCTCGACGTCTGCCGCCTGGCGGGCGCCGGCGAGAAGGCCGAGTTCCGCGCCACCAGCCTGGAAACCCTGCGGCAGATGGTGGCCGCCAACGTCGGCGTGACCCTGCTGCCCGCCCTGGCGGTGCAGCCGCCGGTGCCCGCGTCGCCGGACATCGCCCTGCTGCCGTTTTCCGGCGGCGAACGGCCCAGCCGCCGGATCGCGATGGCCTGGCGCAGGACCTCCGCGCTGGGCGCTTTCCTGCCCGCGCTGGCGGAGGTGTTCCGCGCGCTGCCGCCGGCGCTGCTCGCCGCCGACGGACCGGGCGCGCCGCGCGCCGCCGCGCCCCGGAAAACCGCGGCCAAGGTTGATCGCACCGCGGCCGCGGGTTAACTTGGCCGCATCTTCGTTGCCTGGTGGGCGGGGCGCCTGACGCTCCGCCCGCATTGCTTTTTGGAGTCCGCCGATGCCCCCCGAAAACAAGCCCGCCCTGGTGCTGTCCCGCCTCGACTGCGAGCGCCTGGAGGCGCTGCTCGAGCAGCCGGCGCAGGCCGGCGCCGCGTTCGACGCGCTGCGCGACGAACTGGCGCGCGCCGAGGTGCGCGAGCCGCGCGACATGCCGGCCGACGCGATCACGATGAACTCGACCGCGCGCTTCCGCGACGAAGCCACCGGCGAGGAGCGCGAGATGACCCTCGTGTACCCGCGCGACGCCGACGGCAGCGCCGACAAGGTCTCGATCCTCGCGCCGGTCGGCAGCGCCCTGCTCGGCCTGCGCGCGGGCCAGTCGATCGACTGGGCGGTGCCGGGTGGGCGCAGCGCGCGGCTGCGCGTGCTCGGCGTGCGCTACCAGCCGGAAGCGGCCGGGGAGTACCACCGATGAGCGAGGCCGGGAACGCCAGCGCCGACGGCGCGCCGCGCACCGACGTGGTGCGCGCCGATTTCATCCGGCAGATCGTCCGCGCGGACCTCGCGGCCGGAAAGCACCAGGCGATCCGCACGCGCTTCCCGCCGGAGCCCAACGGCTACCTGCACATCGGCCACGCCAAGGCGATCTGCCTGGACTTCGGCGTCGCCGCCGAGTTCGGCGGCCGCTGCAACCTGCGCTTCGACGACACGAATCCGGCGAAGGAGGATCCCGAGTACGTCGCCGCGATCCAGGAGGACGTGCGCTGGCTCGGCTTCGAGTGGGCCAGCCTGCGCCACGCGTCCGACTACTTCGACGTCTTCCATCTCGCGGCCGAGAAGCTGATCCGCCAGGGCGACGCCTACGTCGACGACCTCACCGCCGACGAGATCCGCGCCTACCGCGGCACGCTGACCGAGCCCGGCCGCAACTCGCCGTTCCGCGACCGCGGCGTGGAGGAGAACCTCGACCTGTTCCGCCGCATGCGCGCCGGCGAATTCCCCGATGGCGCGCGAACGCTGCGCGCGAAGATCGACATGGCGTCCGGCAACATGAACCTGCGCGATCCGGCGCTGTACCGGATCAAGCACGTCGAGCACCAGAACACCGGCGACGCCTGGCCGATCTACCCGATGTACGACTTCGCGCACTCGCTCAGCGACGCGATCGAGGGCATCACCCACTCGCTGTGCACGCTCGAGTTCGAGGACCACCGCCCGCTGTACGACTGGTGCGTGGACAAGGTCGACCTCGCCGGCAATCCGGATTTGCTGAAGCCCCTCACCGACCGCGGCCTGCCGCCGGAAGCGGCCAAGCCGCGCCAGATCGAGTTCTCGCGCCTCAACTTCAACTACCTGGTGATGAGCAAGCGCAAGCTGCTCGCGCTGGTCGAGGACGGCCTGGTCGACGGCTGGGACGATCCGCGCATGCCGACGCTGCAGGGCATCCGCCGCCGCGGCTACACGCCGTCGGCGCTGAAGCTGATGGTCGAGCGCGTGGGCATCAGCAAGCAGAACTCGCTGCTCGACATCTCGATCCTCGAGGGCGCGCTGCGCGACGACCTCGACGCGACGGCGCCGCGGCGCATGGCCGTCGTCGATCCGCTGAAGCTGGTGCTGACGAACCTCGACGCGGACCACGAGGAATCGCTGAAGTTCGCGAACCACCCGAAGGACGCGGCACAGGGCGAGCGCGAGGTGCCGTTCGCGCGCGAGCTGTGGATCGACCGCGACGACTTCGCCGAAGTGCCGCCGCCCGGCTTCAAGCGCCTCACCGTGGGCGGCGACGTGCGCCTGCGCGGCGCCGGCATCGTGCGCTGCGACGAAGCGGTCAAGGATGCGGACGGCAACGTGGTCGAGCTGCGCTGCACGCTCGATCCGGAATCGCGGCCCGGCATGGAAGGCGCGAACCGCAAGGTCAAGGGCACGATCCACTGGGTCAGCGCGAAGCACGGCGTGCCCGCGGAAATCCGCCTGTACGACCGGCTGTTCACCGTGCCCGACCCGGACGCGGACGAAGGCGGCAAGACCTATCGCGATTACCTGAATCCGGAATCCCGCCGCACCGTGCGCGGCTACGTCGAGCCGGCGGCCGCGCAGGCCGCGCCCGAGCAGCCGTTCCAGTTCGAGCGCACCGGCTACTTCGTCGCCGACCGCCGCGACCACCGCGCCGGCGCGCCGGTGTTCAACCGCAGCGTGACCCTGCGCGACACCTGGGCGCAGAAGGCTTGAGCGCGATGGCGATGCCGGTCCCGCTGCAACTCCATCTCACGCTGCCGGCGTGGGTCCACGACCTCGGGCTCGCGACCGCGTACCCCGGCGACGAGGCGAAGGTCGCGCTGGCGATCGAGCTGGCCCGGCGCAACGTCGAGGCCGGGACCGGCGGGCCCTTCGGCGCCGCCGTGTTCGACGGCCACGACCGGGTGGTCAGCGTCGGCGTCAACCGGGTGCTGCCGCAGTCGTGCTCGGTCGCCCACGCCGAGAACATGGCCTGCATGCTCGCCCAGCAGCGCCTGCAGCGGTCGCGCCTGAACGTCCCCGACGGGGCGTTCACGCTCGCGACTTCGGCACAACCCTGCTGCCAGTGCTACGGTGCGACTGTCTGGGCCGGGGTGGACCGGCTGCTGATCGGCGCACGCAGCGACGACACGCACCGCCTCACCGAGTTCGACGAGGGTCCGCTGCCCGCGGACTGGGTCGGCGAGCTGGAGCGCCGCGGCATCGCGGTGGTCCGGGACATCCTCCGCGAGGAGGCGTGCGCCGTGCTGGCGTCCTACGGCGAGCGGGGCGGGACTTTCTACTGAAGGAACGCGCGCCAGGGAACGGGCGGCGTCCAGGGGGCAGGATGGCCGGGTTGCTGTGCTACTGCCGCGCGGGCTTCGAGCCCGAGCTCGCGGCCGAACTGGGCGAGCGCGCGGCGGAAGCCGGCATCGCGGGGTTCGCGCGCGCCTCGCGCGGAGACGGCTTCGTGCTGTTCGGCTGCGACGACGACGACGCGAAAGCGCTCGACGCCGCGCTGCCCTGGCGTTCGCTGGTGTTCGCGCGGCAGAAGCTGCGCCTGCTCGCCGAACTGCGCGGCCTCGACCCGCGCGACCGGCTCGCCCCGCTGCTGGACGCGCTGGCCGCGGCGCAACTCGACGCGCTGCCCTACGGCGACCTCGTGGTCGAGCATCCCGACTCCGACATGGGCCGCCCGCTCGCCGGCCTGGCGCGCAGCTTCGGCAACGCGCTGCGCCCGGTGCTGCGCAAGTCGGGCCTGCTCGCGGAGACGCCGGACCCGGCGCGGCCGCGCCTGCACGTCTGCTTCCTCGGTGGCGACGCGATGCTCGTCGCCTGCGCCGCGCCCGCCGACAGCGCGCCGTGGCCGCTGGGAATCCCGCGCCTGAAGATGCATCCGGACGCGCCCTCGCGCTCGGCGCTCAAGCTCGAGGAAGCGCTGCTCACCCTGCTCGACGACCGCGAGCGCGCGGCGATGCTGCGCGCCGGCATGCGCGCGGCCGACCTCGGCGCGGCGCCGGGCGGGTGGACGTGGGTGCTGGCCCGGCAGGGCCTGCGCGTCACCGCGATCGACAACGGGCCGCTGCGCCCGCACGTCCTCGACACCGGCCTGGTCGAGCACATGCGCGCCGACGGCTTCGCCTGGCAGCCGCCGCGGGCGCTGGACTGGATGGTCTGCGACATGGTCGAGCAGCCGCGCCGCGTCGCCGCGCGCATGGCGCAATGGTTCGCGAACGGCTGGTGCGAGCGTGCGATCTTCAACCTCAAGCTGCCGATGAAGAAGCGCTGGATGGAAACGCAGCTGTGCCTGGACGCTTTCCGGGACGAAGCCGGCCGGCCGCTCGCGGTGCGGGCCCGCCAGCTCTACCACGACCGCGAGGAAATCACGGTGTTCGCGGCGGTTCAGCCTGGCCCGCGGAGCTTGACGGGGGGTTGACCCGGCGAGGTCCAGCATCGCGTCGTTTCCCCAACGCGAGGCATTCCCCATGACCCGCACCACGCTCCTCGCCGCCGCCCTGTTCGCGGTCGGCTGCGCCGCGCCCGCCCTGGCGCAGGAGGCGCCGCCGGTGATGACCGCGTCGCCCGCCCCGGACGTCACGGTCACGTCGCATCCCGGCAATTCGATCTCGCCGAACTACCACGTCGATTTCGACGCCATGGACGCGAACCACGACGGCGCCATCACCCGCGCCGAAGGCCGCGGCAATCCCGACCTGATGCGCGAATTCCACGTGGTCGACGCGAACCACAACGGGCGCCTCAGCCGCGACGAGATGAAGGGCTGGCTCGACTAGGCCCGCTCCACCAGCCGCAGCCGCAGCGTTTCAGAGTCCCGCGGCGCGCTTCCACAGCAGCCGCGGGAGGACGGGCACGCGCCCGGCCAGACCCAGCAGCGGCCCGCGCAACAGCGTCGCCGCGACCGAATCGCTCGCGTAGAGGCGATTGATCCCGTCGAAGGCCTGCGCCGCGAGCGTGTCCTCGCTGCGCCGCGCACGCGCCCAGCGCGCGAGCCGCGACGGCGACGCCCAGTCGGCGCGCGCCTCCTGCGCGTCGGCGACCCCGTCCGCGAGCGCTCCGACATCGCGCAGGCCGAGATTGACGCCCTGCCCCGCCAGCGGATGCACCACGTGCGCGGCGTCGCCGAGCGCGAGCACCCGGCCGCGCACGTACTCGCGCGCGAGTTGCCGCTGCAGCGGGAACGCCGCGCGCGCCGACGCCGCGCGCACTTCGCCCAAGCGGGCGTCGGAGGCGCGGGTGAGCTCGCGGCCGAACGCGTCGTCGTCGAGGGCGAGCACGCGTTCGGCTTCGTGGTCGGGCAGCGTCCACACGATCGAGCAGCGCGCGTCGCCAGCGCGCCCCGGAGTGAACGGCAGCAACGCGAGCGGACCGCCCGGCAGGAAGCGCTGCCACGCGGTGTCCTCGTGCGGGCGCGACGTCGACACGTAGCCGACCACGCCGCGCTGGCCGTAAGCCTGGCGGTCGACCTCGATGCCGGCGAGCTCGCGCAGCGTCGAGCGCGCCCCGTCGGCGGCGATGGCGATGCGCGCGCGCAGCCGGCTGCCGTCGTCGAGGCCCACCACGACCCCGTCGTCGCCTTCGTCCTCGAGCGCGGCGACGCGCGCCGGGCAGCGCACGCGCACGCCGGCCTCCGGCAGCTTCGCCCACAGGCGGTCGAGCAGCAGCCCGTGCTCGACGATCCAGCCGAGCTCGCGCCGGCCGAACGCATCCGCGTCGAAGGCGAGCTCGCCGCCGCCGGCGGCGTCCCACACGCGCATCCGCCGGTAGGCCTGCACGCGCGCGGCGCGCACCGCGGCCCACGCGCCGAGCCGCTCGAACAGCGCGGCGTTGTCGGCGGCGAAGGCGTACACGCGCAGGTCGGGCGCGTCCTCGCGCCACGGCGCCGGCGCCGCGCCCTCGACCAGCGCGACGTCGAGCCCGCGCCCGGCCAGCGCAAGCGCGCAGGCGGCGCCGACGACGCCTCCGCCGGACACGACCACGTCGAGCGCGCCGCGCCGGCTCATGCGTCCGCCTCGCGACACAAGGCGGGCACCTCGCCGCGATAGCCCATCGCGCCGCCCACCAGCCAGGCCTGCAGCGTCGGCGAACGCTGCAGCGCCGCGAGGCCGAGGCTGCGCAGCGGGCGCAGCAGCGGCGCGTCGCCCGCGGTCACGCGCGCCAGCCCGTCGGAGAACGCGAGGGTGCGATCGCGGTCGGGCGCGCGGCGCAGCGCGTAGTCGCGCAGCAGCGCATCGGCGCCGGGGTCGCCGTCCGCGCACGCTCCGACCAGCTCGGCCAGCGTGAGCGCATCGCGCAGGCCGAGGTTGAAGCCCTGCGCGCCCACCGGATGCAGCGTCTGCGCGGCATTGCCGACCAGCACCGCGCGCGGCGCGGTGCAGCGCGCGGCGACGAGCCGCAGCGCCGGATGCGCGCTGCGCGGCCCGCTCGAAAGGAATTCGCCGGCCCGCCACCCGAACGCGCGCTGCAGGCGCGCCAGCCAGGCGGCGTCGTCGAGCGCGGCGACCGCGTCCGCGTCTTCGCGGGCGACGCCGTGCACGACGCCGTAGTGGCCGTCGCCGCGCGGCAGCAGCGCGGTCGGCCCGTGCGCGCCGAACCGTTCCCACGCGGTGCCGTCCGGCGCGCGCGACGCGCGGATCCGGGCGACGAACAGCGACTGGCCGTAATCATGCTCGCTGGTGTCGATGCCGAGCGCGGCGCGCACGCCGCTGCGGGTGCCGTCGGCGGCGACCACCAGGCGCGCGGCCACGCGCCGCTCGCCGCCTGCGTCGGCGATGCGCAGCACGCGCGCGTCGCCGTCGCCGCCGCCGTCGCCGCCATCCCCGTCGAATCCCAGGAAACGCGCCGGGCGACAGCGGGTGAAGCCGCGCAGTTCCGCCAGCCGCGATTCCAGCGCCTGGCCGAAATCGCTGGCGACCACCACCTGTCCGAAGCGGTCGCGGCCGTAGTCCGCCGCGTCGAGCAGCACCCGGCCGAAGTCGCCGTCGCGGCTGGCGTGGATGCGCCGGATCGGTGCCGGCGGCAGGCGCAGGCGCTGCATCACCCCGAGCGCGGAGAGCGCGTTCACGGTCGCTTCGGCGAAGCTCAGGTTGCGCTCGTCGAACACCGCCGGCAGCGCGCCGGCAGGCGCGGCCTCGACCATCGCCACGTCTGCGCCGAGGCGCTCGAGCGCGATCGCCAGGCTCGCGCCCACCAGGCCGCCGCCGACGATCGCGACGTCGTGCGCGCGCGGGTCGGGCCGCGTCGCGGGCGGGGTTTTCGCGCCGGTCTCCATGCCTGCGCTATGCTACCGGTTCCGCCCGAACCCACGCTGCCTGCAGATGAACCGACCCGCCACCGACACCATCCTCGCCCCGGGTCCGCTGGTGCTGGCCGCGATGATCCTGCTCGCCGCGCTGTCGCGCCTGCTGCCGCACCCGCCGAATTTCTCGCCGGTGGAGGCGATCGCCCTGTTCGGCGGCGCGTACTTCGCCTCGCGCGCCTGGGCGCTGCTGGTGCCGCTGGCCGCGCTGCTGGTGTCCGACCTGGTGCTCGCCGCGACGATCGGCAGCAGCTATGCCGGCTACCTCGGCGGCATCAGCTTCTGGTCGGTCTACGCCTGCATCGCCCTGTCCACCGTGCTCGGCTTCGGCCTGCGCGGCAAGGTCGGCGGCGCGCGCCTGCTCGGCTGGTCGCTCGCCGGCTCGGTGCTGTTCTTCGCGGTGACCAACTTCGGCGCGTGGCTGGCGTCGCCGTTCTATCCGCAGACCGCCGCGGGCCTCGGCGCCGCCTACGTCGCCGGCATCCCGTTCTTCCAGTGGACGGTGCTGGGCACCCTGGCCTACGCGGCGATCCTGTTCGGCGGCTTCGCCCTGCTGCGCCGGCGCCTGCCCGCATTGCGCGCGCAGACGGCCTGAGCGCACCACGCAGGGCCGGCCCGCGGTGGGCAACCGCCTCTCGAAGATCTACACCCGCACCGGCGACGACGGCAGCACCGGCCTCGGCGACGGCACCCGCGTCGGCAAGGACTCGCTGCGGGTCGCCGCCTACGGCACCGTCGACGAAGCCAATTCCGCGATCAGCCTGCTGCTCGCCGCCGACGTGCCCGCCGACGTCCGCGCGCTGCTGACGACCGTCCAGCACCAGCTGTTCGACCTCGGCGGCGAGCTCTGCATCCCCGGCCACGCCGCGATCCACGACGCCGACGTCGACGCGCTCGAGCGCGCGCTCGACGCCTTCAACGCCCCGCTGCCGCCGCTGCGGGAATTCATCCTCCCCGGGGGCGGCGACGCCGCCGCGCGCTGCCACCTCGCCCGGACCATCGTCCGCCGCGCCGAACGGGAGACGGTGGCGCTGTCCCGCGAGGAAAGCGTCCGCCCGCAGCCGGTGCGCTACCTCAACCGCCTGTCCGACCTCCTGTTCGTGCTGGCCCGGGTGCTGGCGCGCGCCAGCGGCCACGGCGAGGTCACCTGGCACCACGAACGGCGCAAGGGCGCCCCGGGCGCGCCGCCCGGCCACGGCAGCTGAACCGCGGCACGGTGTGCATTGCCGCTGCACGGGCGTTGCGGCAAGCTAAACGCCGTTTCGCCTGATGGATGCCCGCGTGCGCAAAGCCCTCCGACTGTTGCCGCTGCCGGCCTGCATCGCCTTCTCCCTGGCGGCCCATGCCGCCGAAGACCGGCCCGCGACCTGGAAGCTCTGTCCCGTCGAGGACGCCGTCCCCGCCTTCAGCGACGCGCAGCAGCCGGCGGCCGCCAGCCCCGACCGCGTCGCCCAGCCGACCGACATCGAGGGCGACCAGCTCAGCGGCACCGAGGACCAGCGCCAGTTCGAAGGCAACGTCGCGCTCCGCCGCGGCGACCAGTTCCTCGGCACCGACAAGCTGACCTACGACAGCGAGACCGGCCACTACGTCGCGATCGGCCGCGTGCGCTACCAGGACGCGGGCATGCGCCTGGTCGCCGACAAGGCCGAAGGCAACCAGGAAAGCGACACCCACGACATCAGCAACGTGCGCTACCAGCTGGTGTCGCGGCGCGGCAACGGCGGCGCCGACCACATCGAGATGCACGGCGCCGAGGGCACGCTGTACGGCGCGACCTATTCCACCTGCCCGCCGGACGCGCGCAGCTGGGAACTGCGCGCGCGGCAGATCGACGTGAACACCGACACCGGCATGGGCGTCGCCCACGACGCCACGCTGCGCGTGGGCAAGGTGCCGGTGCTGTACGTGCCGTGGTTCGCCTTCCCCATCGACGACCGTCGCCGCACCGGCCTGCTGTATCCCGGCATCGGCTCGTCCAGCCGCAACGGCTTCGACTACCGCCAGCCGATCTACCTCAACCTCGCGCCGAACTACGACGCCACGATCACGCCGCGGCTGATGACGTCGCGCGGCCTGCAGATCGGCGGGCAGTTCCGTTACCTCAACGACAACGGCCGCGGCGTGCTCGAAGCCGAGTTCCTCCCGTCGGACCGGCTCACCAGCCGCGAGCGCGACGAGGAGACCGCCGAGTTCCTCGCCAACCACTATCCGCTCGAGAACCGCCGCGCCGACGACCGCGCGCACTTCCACTTCCAGGGCGTGCAGCAGCTGTCCGCCGAATGGACGGCGCGCGCCAACCTCAACTGGATCAGCGACCCGCGCTACCTCGAGGATTCGAGCAACAACATCGACGGGCTGGCGCCGTTCTCGCTGCGCAGCTCGATCGGCCTGTACGGCCAGGGCGTGTACTGGGACGGCGGCATCATGGCCGACCACTCCGAGCTCGCCGACTACACGCTCAAGAGCAGGAGCCTGCCGCACGACCGGCTGCCGCGCGCCTGGTTCAGCTGGGACCGGCCGCTGCGGCCCTGGTTCGAGACCGGCGTCGATGCCGAGGCCGTGCGCTTCCAGCACCCCGACGAGCCGGGCGGCAGCCGCATCGACCTGGAGCCGTTCGCCAGCCTGCCGCTGGGCGGCGCGGCCTGGTTCGTGACGCCCAAGCTCGCGTGGCGCTACACCGCCTACCAGCTCGACGACGCGCTGGCGAAGAAGCTCGGCAACGACAATCCGAGCCGCAGCCTGCCGGTCGCCTCGCTCGACGCCGGGCTGTACTTCGACCGCAGCGCGACGATCGCCGGCACGCCGTTCCTGCAGACGCTGGAACCGCGCCTGTACTACCTGCGCGTGCCCTACCGCGACCAGTCCGGGCTGCCGCTGTTCGACACGCGGCCGATGACCTTCAGCTGGGGCCAGCTGTTCCGCGACAACCGCTACACCGGCGCCGACCGCCAGACCGACGCCAACCAGCTGACGCTGGCGGTCTCCACGCGCCTGCTGCGGCAGAGCGACGGCCGCGAGAAGCTGTCGGTCAGCCTGGGCCAGATCCGCTACTTCGACGAATCGAAGGTCACCGTCCCCGGCGAGACGCCGGTGGAGGAAGGCAAGTCCGCCTGGGTCGCCGACGCGAGCTACGCGGTCAACGACCGCTGGAGCATCGGCGGTTCCTACCAGTGGGATCCGAAGTACCGCCGCAAGGACCTCGCCAGCATCCGCACCCGCTACCTGGTCGGCGACGAAGGCGTCGTCAACTTCAGCTACCGCTACCGCCGCGACCTGCTCGAACAGGTGGACTTCAATTTCCTGTATCCCGTGTCGCCGTCGTGGAGCCTCGTCGGCCGCTACTACTACTCGATCAAGGACCGCCAGATCCTCGAAGGCATCGCCGGCGTGCAGTGGGACAGCTGCTGCATGGCGGTGCGCCTGGTGGGCCGCCGTTACCTGCACAACCGGCTCGGGGAACTCGGCAATTCGATCCAGGTCGAAATCGAGCTGAAGGGCCTCGGCTCCGCGGGTCCCGACACGGAGAGCCGCCTGCGCCGTGCTATCCTCGGCTACTACCGCGAGGACCTCTACCTCGTTCCGCCGTCGGACTCGACCGGCGCCGACACCTCCTCCGACACGCTCCCATGACCCGACTCGCCGCCTGCCTCCTCGCCGCCGTCGCCGGCTTCGCCGCGCTCGCCGGTCCCGCGCCCGCCGCCGCCCAGCAGGTGCAGCCGCTGGACCGCATCGTCGCGGTCGTCGACGAGGACGTGATCCTGCGTTCCGAGCTCGACCGCGCGCTCGCCAACGTCGACCGCCAGTACGCCGGCCGCGCCGACCAGCTGCCGCCGCGCGACATCCTCGAGCGCCAGGTGCTGGAGCGGCTGATCCTGCAGCGCCTGCAGGTGGCGCGCGCGGAGACGATGGGCATCACCGTCAGCGACGCCGAGCTCGACCACGCGGTGGCGGGCATCGCCCAGCAGAACAACATGAGCATGGAACAGCTGCAGGCGCAGCTCGCCCACGACGGCATGACCCTCGCCGACCTGCGCAGCTCGGTGCGCGACGAGATCGCCTCGCAGCGCCTGCGCCAGAGCTTCGCCCAGGGCCAGGTCACGGTCAGCGAGGCCGAGATCGACGCGTCGCTGGCGACCCAGTCGAACGCCGCCCAATACCACATGGCCCACATCCTGGTCGGCGTGCCGGACGGCGCGACCGCGGACCAGATCGCGGCCGCGCAGAAGAAGATCCAGGACGTCAAGACGGCGCTCGACCGGCACGAGATCGATTTCGCCGCGGCCGCGGTGCGCTATTCCGACAGCCCGAACGCGCTCGACGGCGGCGACCTCGGCTGGCGCAGCCTCGACGAAGTCCCGCCGTCCTTCGCGCAGCTCATCACCAGCATGCAGCCGGGCGACGTGACCGGCCCGATCCGCGGCCCCAGCGGCTTCCAGCTGCTGGAGCTGGTCGAGGTGCGCTCGGGCGCGGACGCCGCGCCGAAGAAGATCACCGAGCTCAAGGCGCGCCACATCCTGGTGAAGGGCGACGACGCGGCGGCGAAGGCGAAGCTCGAGACGCTGCGCGCGCGCGTGGCCGGCGGCGGCGATTTCGCCGACCTCGCGCGCGAGAACTCCGAGGACACGGTGACGAAGGCCGCGGGCGGCGAGCTGGGCTGGTTCGCCCAGGACGCGCACGGCGTGGACTTCGGCGCCCAGGTCGCCGCGCTCAAGGACGGCGAGGTGTCCGCGCCGTTCAAGACCGAGGCCGGCTGGGAGATCGTGCAGCGCGAAGGCGCGCGCGAGGCGATCGCGGCGGACGCGTCGCGCCGCCAGGCGGTGCGCGAAGCGATCGGCCAGCGCAAGCTCGACGAACAGTGGGACCGCTTCCTGCGCGAGATGCGCGGGGAAGCCTACGTCGACATCCGCCTCGGCCAGGATGCGGCCATGGCCGCGCCTGCGCCCACCGGCAGCTGAAATGCCCCGCCCGCGGCTGGCGCTGGTCCCGGGCGAGCCGGCCGGCGTCGGCCCAGAACTGTGCGTGCGCGCCGCGCAGCGCGCGTGGGACGCCGACCTGCTCGCCTTCGGCGACGCGCGCAGCCTGCGCGCCGCGGCCGCCGCGCTGCGCTTGCCGCTGACGCTCGCCGGCCCCGACGCGCCGTCGGCGCCCGGCGTTCTCCCGCTCGTCGAAATCGCCGCGCCGGATGCCACCGCGTTCGGCCTTCCGTCTGCCGGCAACGCCGCCAGCACCATCGCCGCGCTCGAGCGCGGCGGGCGCGCCTGCCTCGACGGCGCTTGCGACGGCCTGGTCACCGGGCCCGTGCACAAGGCGGCGATCAATGCGGGCGGCATCGCCTACACGGGAACCACCGGCCTGCTGGCCGCCCAGGCGGGGCGCGAGGTCGTGATGATGCTGGCCAACGACATCGTCCGCGTCGCGCTCGCCACCACGCACCTGCCGCTGCGCGAGGTGCCCGACGCGATCGGGCGCGACGGGCTGCTGCGCACGCTGCGCATCGTGCACGCTGCGCTGCGCGACGACTTCGGCATCGCCGCGCCGCGCATCGCCGTGCTCGGACTCAACCCGCACGCCGGCGAGGACGGGCATCTCGGCCGCGAGGAAATCGACGTGATCACGCCCGCGCTGGAGCGCGCGCGCGCCGAAGGCATGGACGTCTCCGGGCCGCTGCCCGCCGACACCGCGTTCCTCCCCCGCAAGCTCGCGTCGGTGGACGCGGTGCTGGCGATGTACCACGACCAGGGCCTGCCGGTGCTCAAGTACAGCGGCTTCGAGCAGGCGGTGAACCTCACGCTCGGACTGCCCTACCCGCGCGTCGCGGTGGACCATGGCACCGCGCTCGACATCGCCGGCACCGGCGAAGCCGACCCGTCCAGCCTGTACGCCGCCATCGCGCAGTGCGCGCGCCTGGCCGCGGCGCGCGCACGGGGCCGCGCATGAGCCCGCCCCGCGGCGACCGCGCCGGCGGCGCGCACGATCGCGACGCCGACGGCTTCCGCCGCGAGGCGAAGAAATCGCTCGGGCAGAACTTCCTGCACGAACGCGGCGTCATCGAAAAGATCCTGCTCGCGGTGGACCCGCGGCCCGGCGACCGCATCGTCGAGATCGGGCCCGGACAGGGCGCGCTCACGCTGCCGATGCTGGACAGGCACCACGCGCTGACCGCGATCGAGTTCGACCGCGACCTGCTCGAGCCGCTCGCCGAAGCGGCGCGGCCGCACGGCGCGCTCACGCTGCTGCACGCCGACGTGCTCACCGTGGATTTCACCGCGCTCGCGGCAGCGGGCGAAGGCGCGGCGGGCGACGACGCGCCGGGCGGAGGCACGCCGGCCGACACCAGGCTGCGCCTGGTCGGCAACCTGCCCTACAACCTGTCGTCGCCGATCCTGTTCCATGCGCTCGACCACGCCGCGGCGATCCGCGACATGCATTTCATGCTGCAGAAGGAAGTCGTCGACCGCATGGCCGCCGGCCCCGGCAGCAAGGTCTACGGGCGCCTGAGCGTGATGCTGCAGGCCGGATGCGCGGTGACGCCGCTGTTCAAGGTCGCGCCCGGCGCGTTCCGGCCGGCGCCGAAGGTGGATTCCGCCGTGGTGCGGCTGGTGCCGCGCCCCGCCGGCGCCGCCGGCATCGCCGACCGCGCGCGCTTCGCCGCGATCGTGCGCGCCGCGTTCGGACAGCGCCGCAAGACGCTGCGCAACGCGCTCTCGGGACTGCTGGACGCCGCGGCGATCGAGTCCGCCGGGCTGCGCCCCGACGCGCGCGCCGAGCAGGTGCCGGTGGACGGCTTCGTGCGGCTCGCGAACCTGCCCGAGGCCGGGTCGCCGGCCGCGCCCGGCGCGAGGGGTTAGTCGCGTTCACGCGGGGCGCTTACACTGTGCCCATGGAACACGATCGAGACGACGAGTACGCCCTGGGCATCGACGTCGCCACCCGCTACCTCGACGACCAGTCGGAGCCGGAACGGGACCGCTACGTCTTCGCCTACACCATCCACATCCGCAACACCGGCGCGGTGCCGGCGCGCCTGCTCGGCCGCCACTGGGTGATCACCGACGCCAACGGCAAGATCGAGGAAGTCGAGGGCGAAGGCGTGGTCGGCGAGCAGCCCTGGCTGCGCCCCGGCGACGACTTCACCTACACCTCGGGCGCGGTGCTGGAGACGCAGCAGGGAACCATGCAGGGCAGCTACGCGATGCTGGCCGACGACGGCACGCGCTTCGAGGCGCCGATCCCGGCCTTCGTGCTGACCGTGCCGCGCACGCTGCACTGAGGCCGCGCGCATGGCGACCTGGGCGATCGGCGACCTGCAGGGCTGCTACGGCCCCACCCAGCGCCTGCTGGAAAGGATCCGCTTCGACCCGGCGGCCGACCGGCTGTGGTTCTGCGGCGACCTGGTGAACCGGGGCGGCGAGTCGCTCGAGACCCTGCGCCTGGTGCACTCGCTGCGCGACAGCTGCGTCAGCGTGCTCGGCAACCACGACCTGTCGCTGCTGGCGATCGCCGAACGCAGCCCGGACGAGCAGCGCAAGGTCAACCCGGACCTGCAGCGCGTGCTGTTCGCGCCCGATGCGCGCGGGATGATCGACTGGTTGCGCGGCCAGCCGCTCGCGCACGCCGACCGCGACCTGGGCTGGATGATGATCCACGCCGGCCTCGCGCCGACGTGGACGACCGCGCTCGCCCTGAAGCACGCGGCCGAGGTGGAGCGCAGGCTGCGCGGCGACGGCTACCGCAGGCTGCTCAAGAACATGTACGGCGACAAGCCGGCCTGGTCGCCGGGCCTGACCGGGCTGGAGCGCGACCGCGCGATCATCAACGTGTTCACCCGCCTGCGCTACTGCACGCCGCGCGGCCGCATCGCCTTCGACGAGAAGGGCACGCCGGGCACGCAGCAGCCGGGGCTGTATCCCTGGTACGCGGTGCCGGGGCGCGCGCAGCGCGACCTGAAGATCGTGTGCGGGCACTGGTCCGCGTTGGGCCTGTTCATCGGCCACGGCGTGCACGCCATCGACACCGGCGCCGTCTGGGGCGGCAAGCTCACAGCGCTGCAGCTCGACACCGACGAGCTGCGCAGCGTGCAGGTCGCCGGCCGCGACGTGCCCGCGACTCCGCCGGGCCGCCGCTAGCGCGGCGTCGCCGCGACGCCGCGTCGGCGGGTGATGCCGCGCTACGCCCGCTCGTAGTCGACGAAGGCGTACGCGTGGTCGTTGCGCGCGTCGGCGGGGTGCGTCTCGCGCGCCGTCTCGCGCCAGTCGCCCGGATCGAAGCGCGGGAACCAGGCATCCGCGCCCTGCACGCGCGTGTCCACCCAGGTCAGGTGCATGCGCGCGGCCAGCGGCAGGGTTTCGGCGAAGACGGCGCCGCCGCCGATCACGCAGGCTTCCGGCGCATCGGCCACGGCATCCAGCGCCTGCGCCAGCGTCCCGAACGCCTCCATGCCCTCGAACGGCGCCCGCGCCGTGCGCGTCAGTACGAGGTTGCGGCGGCCGGGCAGCGCGCGACCCAGGGATTCGGCGGTGCGGCGCCCCATCAGCACCGGCTTGCCGAGCGTGAGCGCCTTGAAGCGCCTCAGGTCGGCCGACAGGTGCCAGGGCAGCGCGTTGTCCTTCCCGATCGCGTGGTCGAGGTCGAGCGCGGCGACCAGCACCAGCGCGGCGGTCACACCGCCACCGGCGCCTTGATCGCGGGCAGCGGCTCGTAGCCCTCGATCGCGATGTCGTCGTACGTGAAGTCCTCGAGCGTCGCCACGTGGGGATTCAGCCGCAAAGCGGGCAGCGGCCGCGGCGCGCGCGACAGCTGCTCGCGCGCCTGCTCGAAATGGTTGGAGTACAGGTGCGCGTCGCCGAGCGTGTGCACGAAGTCGCCGACGCCGAGCCCGCACACCTGCGCGACCATGTGGGTGAGCAGCGCGTAGCTGGCGATGTTGAACGGCACGCCCAGGAAGATGTCGCCGCTGCGCTGGTACAGCTGGCAGCTGAGCTTGCCGTCCGCGACGTAGAACTGGAACAGCGCGTGGCAGGGCATCAGCGCCATCCGCGGCAGGTCGGCGACGTTCCAGGCGCTGACGATCAGCCGGCGCGAATCGGGATTGCGGCGGATCTCCTCGACCACCCAGCGCACCTGGTCGATCTCGCGGCCGTCGGTGCCGGCCCAGCGCCGCCATTGCTTGCCGTAGACCGGCCCGAGCTCGCCGGCCTCGTCGGCCCATTCGTCCCAGATCGAAACCTTGTTGTCGCGCAGGTAGGCGACGTTGGTCTCGCCCTTCAGGAACCACAGCAGCTCGTGCACGATCGAGCGCAGGTGCAGCTTCTTGGTCGTGACCAGCGGGAAGCCCTGCTCCAGCGGGAAGCGCATCTGCCAGCCGAACACGCTGCGGGTGCCGGTGCCGGTGCGATCGGACTTGTCCGTGCCGTGTTCCAGCACGTGCCGCAGCAGCTCGAGGTATTGCTTCACCGCCGCGTCCCCGTCACGGCGCCGCTGGCGCCGCCGGCGCCAGCGTCGGCGCACGCCGCGACAGCCACAGCCAGAACAGGCCGAGCGCGATCAGCGGCAGGCTCAGCAGCTGGCCCATCGTGACCCAGCCCAGCGCGAGGTAGTCGAGCTGCGCGTCGGGGACGCGCACGAACTCCACGGCGAAGCGGAACACGCCGTACAGCAACGCGAACAGCCCGGCCACCGCGTAACGCGGCCGGGGCTTGCGCGAGAACCACCACAGCACCGCGAACATCACCAGGCCTTCGAGCACCGCCTCGTACAGCGGCGACGGATGCCGCGCGAAGCGGTCGAGCGCGCCGCTCGCGTGCAGCGCCTGCAGCTGCGCCGCCGGCACGCTGGCCAGCTGCGGCTCCGCGGCCGGGAAGATCACGCCCCAGTCGCCGCCGGTGTACTTGCCCCACAGCTCGCCGTTGATGAAGTTGCCGAGGCGGCCGAAGCCCAGCCCGGGCGGGACCAGCGGCGCGACGAAATCGATCGTGTCGAACACGTGCAGCCGGTGGCGCCGCGACCACAGCCACGTCGCGACGCACACGCCGATCAGGCCGCCGTGGAAGCTCATGCCGCCTTCCCAGATCTTCAGCGCCTGCAACGGATCGTGCAGGTAGACCGGCAGGTCGTAGAACAGGATGTAGCCCAGCCGGCCGCCGAGGATGACGCCGAGCATGCCGTAGAACATCAGGTCGCCGAAGGCCGCCTCGTCCACGCCCGGCAGCCGGCCGGCGCGGACGCGGTTGCGGCCCAGCCACCACGCCGCGGCGAAGCCGAGCAGGTACATGATCCCGTACCAGTGCACCGCCGGATGCAGGGTCGCGCCGAACACGGTGAATTCCGGGAGTTGCAGGGCGATCGGGTCGATCCGGTGCAGCCAGGGCGCCATCGGCGGCTCCGCGGGGAGGACCGCCCTATTGTGCCGCACGGATCAGGACAGGTGCGGCAGGTCCGGCAGTTCGTTCTCGTCGGCATCGCCGGGCTGGCGCGGGAAATGCCGCGCCAGCAGGTCCGAAGCCGCTTCGATGCCGGCGATGGCGGCGCCTTCGGCGTCGCCCGTGCGCAGGCGCTCCTCCATCAGCCCGCACACGCCGCGCCACTGCGCATCGCTGACCAGCCCGGCGAGGCCGCGATCGGCGACGACTTCGATGCGGCGGTCGGCGAGCAGCAGGTACAGCAGCACGCCGTTGTTCGCCGCGGTGTCCCAGACCCGCAGGCGCCCGAACGCGGCCTGCGCGCGGGCGTGCGCATCGGCGCCGGCGAGCACCGCGCGCCAGGGCAGCGCGGCTTCCACGGCGAAGCACACCTCGCCGCGATGGCGCGCCTCGCCCGCGGCGACGGCCGCGGCGATGCGCTGCAGCGAATCCGCCGGGAAGCTGCGCGCGGCGGAGGGCGCGAACAGATGGCGCAGCAGGCGAGCAAGCATGTTCACCAGCCCCCCGAGGCGCCGCCGCCCCCGCTCATGCCGCCGCCGCCCGACCAGCCGCCGCCGCCGCCGAAGCCGCCGCCGCCCCAGCCGCCGCCACCGAATCCGCCGCCACCGAATCCGCCCCAGCCGCCATGGCCCGCAAAGCGCCCGCTGGGCACGTGCGCGAGCCCGAGCAGGAAGCCGATCAGCGCGCCCGCGCCGCCGACGAGCAGCGCCTGCGCGATCAGGAACGCGACGCCGCCGGCCGCGCCCGCGCCGAGGATCGCGCGCAGCGGCGCCGGCGCGCGCCCGAACATGCCGCGCGCGACCTGGGCGACGATGAACGCGGCGAACAGCGCGAAGATCCAGTCGCCGCCGGAGCCGCCGCCGTTCGCGGCGTTGTCGGCGACGGGCGCCGGCAGCTGCTCGCCGTCGACCAGCTTCACCAGCACGCCGGTGGCGTCGGCGAGGCCGCCGGCGTAGTCGCCGTTGCGGAACTTCGGCGCCATGTATTCCTGGATCACGCGCGCGGCGGTGGCGTCGGGGATCGCGCCTTCCAGGCCGTAGCCGGGATGGATGCGCGCGCGGCGGTCGTCCTTCGCCACGACCACCAGCAGGCCGTCGTCCACGCCCTTGCGGCCCAGCGTCCACTGGTCGTAGGCGCGCTGCGCGTACTGCGCGATGTCCTCGGGCTCCGTCGTCGGCACCATGAGCACCTGCAGCTGGCTGCCCTTGCGCTGCTGCAGGTCGAGCGCCTGCCGCGCGAGCCGCTCGCGGTCCGCCTGCGACAGCGTGCCGGTGGTGTCGATCACCGGCCCATCGAGCGCCGGGATCGGCGCCAGCTGCTGCGCCAGCGCCGGCACCGCCAGCGCGAAGGCGAACACCAGCGCAGCCGCGAGCCGCGCGGCGAACGCGCGCGCGGGCGCGAACCGGCGCGGGATCCGCGGCAACGTCAGCCCGCGGGCGCCGGCTGCGGCGCTGCCGGCGCTGCCGGCGCTGGCTGCGGCGCGGCGGGCGCGGCGGGCGGGGCGACGGGTGCCGGCGGTGCCGGCGGCGCGCCGAAGTCCACCGTCGGCGCCTGCTGGATCGCGGCCTCGTCCTCGACGCCGAAGTTCGGCTTCACCGCATACCCGAACATCTTGGCGGTCAGGTTGACCGGGAATCGGCGGATGTAGGTGTTGTAGTCCTGCACCGCCGCGATGTAGCGCTGGCGCTCGACCGAGATCCGGTTCTCGGTGCCTTCCAGCTGCGCCTGCAGCTGCAGGAAGTTCTGGTCGGCCTTCAGCTGCGGGTAGTTCTCGCTGACCACGAGCAGGCGCCCGATCGCGCTCTGCAGCTCGCCCTGCGCCTGCTGGAACTGCTGCAGCGAGGCGGCGTCGGCGGCGTTCACGTTGATGCTGCCGACCTTCGCGCGCGCGTTGGCCACTTCGGTGAAGACGCGCTCCTCGTGGCTGGCATAGCCCTTCACCGTCGCGACGAGGTTCGGCACCAGGTCGGCGCGGCGCTTGTAGACGTTGAGGACCTGCGACCAGGCCGCATTGACGGCCTCGTCCTTGGACTGGATCTGGTTGTAGCCGCAGCCGCTCAGTAGCGCGGCGAGCAAGAGGACCAGCAGGATGCGCATGTGGGGTTCTCCGGGCGGCCCGGGGCGGGCCCTGGCGCCATTGCAGCACCGGGGCCGTGAAGGCGCAACGTGCGCCGGCGCGCCGCCGTCCCGCGCCGCCCTCGGCCGCGTGCGCCGCGAGCCCGCGGAAGCCTCAGCCGTCGCCGATCCGCTGCCGCGCGCGACGCTTGGCCCAGAGGTTCAGGCACTCCACCGCCGCCGAGAAGCCCATCGAGCCGTACACGTAGCCCTTCGGCACGTGGATCTCCAGGCCCTCGACCACCAGGAACGCGCCGATCAGGACGATGAAGGCGAGCGCCAGCATCTTGATCGTCGGGTTGTTGTCGATGAAGCGGCCGAGCGGCTGCGAGGCGAGCAGCATCACGCCGACCGCGAGCAGGATCGCCGCGACCATCACCGGCACGTACTGGTCGGCCATGCCGACGGCCGCGATCACCGAGTCGAGCGAGAACACGATGTCGATCACCGCGATCTGCGCGATCACCGCCATGAACGAGTTCGCGGGCTTGGTGTGGATGTCCTCGGACTCCGGCTCGCCCGCGACCTGGTCGCGGATCTCCATCACGCCCTTGAACACCAGGAACACGCCGCCGAGCAGCAGCACGAGGTCGCGCACGGAGAAGCCGTGCCCGAACAGCGTGAACATGTCGGCCTTCATGTGCGCCAGGTAGGCGAGCGTCAGCAGCAGCGCGACGCGGGTGATGCACGCCGCGGCGATGCCGAAGCGGCGCGCGCGCTCGCGCTCGGCCAGCGGCAGCTTGCTCACCGCGATCGAGATGAACACCAGGTTGTCGATGCCGAGCACGATCTCGATCGAACTGAGGGTGACCAGCAGGATCCAGGTCTGCGGGTCGGCGAGCATCGCAAGGGTCATCGAACGGTCATTCCGGAAGTGGGGACGGCGGGGGCCGCCGGGTCAGGCGGCGAAGTGCGGCCAGAGCACGAACGCCCAGGTCAGCACGGCGTTGATCATCATCACGAACACGGCGGCCGAGCCCATGTCCTTGGCGCGGCCGGCGAGCTCGTGGTGCTCGGCGCCGTAGCGCTCGATCACCGCCTCGATCGCGGAATTCAGCAGCTCGACGCCCAGCACCGCCAGGCAACTGCCCAGCAGCAGCGCCCGCTCGACGCCGTCGGCGCCCAGGAACAGCGCCAGCGGCCCGAGCACGACGAGCAGGTAGACCTCGAGCCGGAACGACGACTCGTGCAGCCAGGCGGCGCGCAGGCCCTGCAGCGACCACTTGGTCGCCAGCAGGATGCGGCCGGGGCGCCGCGGCAGGTGCCCGATCTCGTCGGCCATCAGGCGCGCCCCGTGGAAACCGGGTCGCGGCGGCTCGGCGGGGCTTTCTGGAGCGGTGTCGGCGGGGGCGTCGGCATGTCCCCGATTTTGCCACAACAAGTTTGTCACAATCGGTGCCGGGGCCCGCCTCGGGCGCAGGGGAAAACCGCCATGGAGACCGTCCAGCCGCAGGCCCAGTCCCGGGCCTTCCGCACCATTTTCCTGATCGAGCTCTGGGAGCGCTTCGGCTACTACGGCATGGCCGCGCTGCTGGTGCTGTTCATGGTCCAGCAGCTCGGCTTCGACGACGCGCGCGCCAACCTGACCTGGGGCGCGTTCGCGGCCCTCGTCTACGCCACGCCGGCGATCGGCGGCTGGCTCGGCGACCGGATCCTGGGTACCCGCCGCACCCTCCTGCTCGGCACCGCGGTGCTGGCGCTGGGCTACGCGCTGATGGCCGTGCCGCGCGACGCGATGCTGTACGTCGCGCTCGGCACGGTGGTCGTCGGCAACGGCCTGTTCAAGGCGAACTCGGCCGCCATGTTCCGCCGCATCTACGAAGGCGACAGCGCGCGCATCGATGCGGCGTTCACCTGGTACTACATCGCGGTGAACGTGGGCTCGACCATGTCGCAGCTGCTGACGCCGTGGATCGGCGCGCGCTACGGCTGGCACGCCGCGTTCGCGGTGTGCTCGGCGGGGCTGCTGCTCGGCCTGGCCAACTACGCGCTGCTGCGGCGCACCCTCGAGCGCGTCGGCTCCGCGCCGGACGAGCGCCCCGCGTCGTGGAAGGCGCTCGCGGCGGTGCTCGGCGCCTCGGTCGTGCTGGTGTTCGCGGTCTCCGCGGTGCTGCAGCATCGCGAGGTGGCGGTGGCCCTGGTGTACCTGGCCTGCGCGGCGGTGCTCGGGATCTTCGCGTGGCTGATCGCGCGCGGCGCGCCGTCCGAGCGCGCCGGGCTCGTCGCCGCGCTGGTGCTGACCCTGCAGGTGGTCCTGTACTTCATCTTCTACCAGCAGATGACGACGTCGCTGACGCTGTTCGCGCTGCGCAACGTCGACTGGAACCAGTCGCTGTTCGGCATCCACCTGTTCACCTGGATCCCGGCGCAGTACCAGGTGCTCGATCCGATCTGGATCTTCATCCTCGGGCCGCTGCTGGCGACGCTCTACACGCGCCTGGGCCGGACCGGCCGCGATCCCTCGATCGCGACGAAGTTCGCGCTCGGCTTCGCCATCGTGGCCGCCGGCTTCTTCGTGTTCGCGTTCAGCGGCGCGAGCGCGATCGGCGGCCGCGTCTCCTCGTGGTACATGGTCTGGGGCTACGCGTTGCTCGCGCTCGGCGAGCTGCTGGTCAGCGGCCTGGGCCTGGCGGTGATGGCGCGCTACGTGCCGGCGCGGATGGGCGGCTTCATGATGGGCGCCTACTACGTGGGCGTGGGCATCTCGCAGTACCTGGGCAGCGTGGTGGCGAACTTCGCGAGCGTGCCGGAAGGCGCGACGGATCCGGTGGCGACGCTGCCGGTCTACACGGGGCTGTTCCTGCACCTGGGTTACGCGGCGTGCGGGGCGGCGTTGCTGGCCATCCTGCTGCTGCCGCTGCTGCGCCATCTCGCCCGCACGCACGCCGCCTCCGCCTCCGCCTGACGGCGATCGCTTTCGGGGCGGGCGGTGGAAGCGTGCGCATCGCTTCGGGCGGGGCGGCGGAAGCGTGCGTGGAATTCCGGGGGACGCCGCAAGTACGTCCTTGTAGGCTCCGTGGCGGCATCCATGCCGCCAAG
>JBQCJF010000166.1:0-3717 GCA_051953015.1 Luteimonas sp. | reverse complement strand
CGTGCTGCTCATCGACGAGCGGCCCGAGGAAGTCACCGACATGCAGCGCACCGTGCGCGGCGAGGTGATCTCCTCGACGTTCGACGAGCCGGCCGCGCGCCACGTGCAGGTCGCCGAGATGGTGATCGAGCGCGCCAAGCGCCTGGTCGAGCACAAGAAGGACGTCGTCATCCTGCTCGACTCGATCACCCGCCTCGCCCGCGCCTACAACAACGTGGTGCCGTCGTCGGGCAAGGTGCTCACCGGCGGCGTCGACGCCAACGCGCTGCACCGCCCGAAGCGCTTCTTCGGCGCGGCCCGCAACGTCGAGGAAGGCGGCTCGCTGACCATCATCGCCACCGCGCTGGTCGACACCGGCAGCAAGATGGACGAGGTGATCTACGAGGAGTTCAAGGGCACCGGCAACTCCGAAGTGCACCTGAACCGCCGCATCGCCGAGAAGCGCGTCTACCCGGCCATCGACATCAACCGCTCGGGCACCCGCCGCGAGGACCTGCTGATCGAGCCGGAGCTGCTGCAGAAGATCTGGATCCTGCGCAAGCTGCTGCACGGCATGGACGAGATCGGCGCGATGGAGTTCATGCTCGACAAGATGAAGAACACCAAGTCGAACGACGAGTTCTTCGCCTCGATGAAGCGCTGACGCCGGCACCCGGCGCGAGCGTCGCGAAAAAGAAGAAGGGCGCCCTCGGGCGCCCTTCTTCGTTGCCGCCTGGGGGCGGCGCCTTACATCACGCTGACCGCATCCCACGCCGCGGCCACCGCCTTGGACTGCTTCGAGCCCGCGCCGTAGAGGTCGTCCGCGGACTGGATCGTGGCCGCGCGCGCGCCGGCGTAGTCGGTGTTGCTGGTCATGTAGACGGTGAGCGCGCGATACCAGATCTTCTGCGCCGCGTCGCGGCCGATGCCGGTGATGGCGGTGTTGCCGTTGCACACCAGCGAGCCGGGGGTCAGGCCGAACTGCTCGAAGTCCTCCGGGACGACGGCGCCCTCGGCGAGCAGGTAGTAGAAGTGGTTCGACACGCCCGAGCTGTAGTGCACGTCGAGATCGCCCAGGTCGGCGGAGTAGCAGTCCGGCGACGCGCCGTCGAGGCTCGGCTTGAACATGTAGCGCAGCGCGTAGTAGCCCGGATTGTTCGGGTAGAGCTTCTCGCCGATCAGGTAGTCACCCGGATCGTTCGGGTTGTTCACGTGCCACTCCACCATCGTGCCCATGATGTCCGAGTTCGACTCGTTGAGGCCGCCGGACTCGCCGCTGTAGTCCAGGTCGGCCGAGCGGCTGGTCACGCCGTGCGACATCTCGTGGCCGGCGATGTCCAGCGCCACCAGCGGCATGATGCTGACGCCGTTGTCGCCGTCGCCGAAGGTCATGCAGAAGCAGGAGTCGCGCCAGAAGGCGTTGCCGTAGTTGCGGCCGTAGTGGACGCGGCTCGCGGCGCCGACGCCGTCGTTGGCGATGCCGTGGCGGCCGTGGACGTCGAGGTAGTAGTCCCAGGTGGCCGAGACGCCGTAGTGCGCGTCGGCCGCGACGGTCGCCGAATCGTTCAGGCCGCCGTTGCCCCACTTGTTGTCCGCGTCGACGTAGACCGAGCCCATGCCGGTCTGGCGCAGGCCCATGTTGGTCGTGTAGCCGCCGCCGCTGGTGAGGTCGCGCAGTTGGTACACGCTGCCGCACTTCACGGTGTCGAGCGCGACGTCGCCCTCGGTCAGGCTCTTGCCGCTGCCGACGGCGGCGGTACCGCCCGAGCAGGCATCGCCGTCGCGGCCGGGCTTGGCGGTTTCGACGCCGTCCCAGCGGTCGAGGACGGTGCCGTTCTTCGCGTCGACGAAGTAGTGCATCTCGCGCGGCGTCTGGTCGGCACGGAAGCCCTGCAGCACGACCTCGTACGCGAGGACCGGCTTGGCGCCGCGCGCGTAGACGACGAGGTTGGAGCCCGGCGCCTCGGTGGTCTTGCCGGCGAATTCCTTCTTCGCGTTGCCGATCGCGCGGGAGGTGGAGATCTTCGGCTGCACGCCCGGGCGCGCGGTGGTGTGCAGCGTCTGGCTCACGCCGAGCGACTCGCCGTTGCGCGAGTGCACCACGAGGTCGCCGCCGATCATCCGCAGGCCCTGGTAGGTGCGGGCGAAACGGACGTGCTCGGTGCCGTCGGCGTCCACGACGGTCGATTCGGCCACGAACTGGTCGGCGCTCGCCGCCTGCGCCGCGGTGGCGACCCTGCGCCCCGCGAGCAGCGATTTCGCGCGCGCGACGGCGGCGTCGTGGCCGGGGGCGCGCTGCGCCGCGGAAGCCGGCGCCGCGATGGCGAGCGCGGTGGCGATGGCGGTGCTCAGGAGGCAGGTCTGGACTTTCATGGCGATATCCCCGTTCTGGAATGGTGCGCTGTCGCGCGTGCTACGGCTGGGCCGGGATGGGTTGGCGCGCGGCTGGACCGCGCGCGGCGCGCCGGGTCCGCGGGAGCGGCACCGGCGCCTGGAGCACGGCGTCGTCGAACCAGGAAACGCGCAGGACGAGCCCGCGCGGCGAGTAACCGATGAAGCTGTAGCCGCTGCGCGGCTCGTGCGCCAGCGTGTAGCGGCCGGCGAGCTGGCTGCTTTCGACTTCCACGAGCAGGCCGAGCGATTCGGGACGCTCGAGGCCGGCGTTGTATTCCTGCAGGATCGTCTTCGCCTCGTTGGCGAAGGGGATCGCCTGGTGCTCGCCGCGATGGGCGGCGTCGAAGAACTGGCGGTAGTAGTAGGTCGGCTGGCGCAGGCGCGGCAGCACCCGGAGTTCCGCGGTGCCCACGGCGCAGACCCTCCCCGCCTCGTCGCGTCCCACGCAGACGGCCTGGCGCGCGCGCGCGGCGGCGCGTTCCGGGTCGGAAAGCGCGCCGTTCCGCTGCCACAGGTCGAGCAGTTCGCGTTCGAGCGCGGGCGTCACCTTGCGCCAGACCGGCTCGACCCGGAAGCTCACGGCGTCTTCCCCGGAGCGCGCGTCGCGGGCGCGAGGCGCTCGACGAGGACCAGGTATTCGGCGAAATCCAGCCGCTGGTCGCGGTTGCGGTCGAAGGTGGACAGCGCGGGCGCCTTGTCCGCCTTCCGGACCAGCAGGAGATGGCCGTATTCGCCGCCGTCGATGGCGTCGTTGCCGTCCGCGTCGATCCTGTCGAACTGCGCGCGCAGGCGCAGCGCAAGCGCGGTGCTGGCCTCGGTGCGGCGCCGCAGCGCGGTCATGCCGGCGCGGAACTCGGCCGGCGACAGCGCGCCGTCGCGATTCGCGTCCCAGGCCTTGAACGCGGCGTCGGCCATCGCGTCCGCACTGGGCGCGGACGGCGTCGCGGGATGCGCGGGATGCGCGGGCTGCACTGCGGGACGCGCGGACTGCACTGCGGGACGCGGGGCGGCGACAGGCGCCGCGGGCGACGGCTGCGACTGCGCATGGACCGGCGCCAGCGAGGCCAGGCCGAGGCCGGCAGCCGCCAGCAGCGCGATGCGCGCGTTCACGGCGCAGCCTCCGCCGGAATGTCGGATTCGAACGTGATCAGGTCGCGGATCTCCGGCGTGCGCAGGCCTATCTACAGCGGGTTGCGCACGCCCGGCAGGAAGCTGATGTCGAACACCTCGGTGATGTCGCCCTCGAACCGGATCCAGTTGGCCACGTCGCCGTTGGCCAGCGACACGATCTGCACCCCGCACCACGGCTCGGCGTCGCGCTTGCGCAGCTCCTCGTCCAGCTGC
>JBQCJF010000165.1:0-13232 GCA_051953015.1 Luteimonas sp. | reverse complement strand
GCCGACGCGCGCACCGGCGCCGGAGCCGCAGTCGTCGTCGACGCGGAAGCGGAAGCGCAGCCGCCCCGGCTCCGTCTGCGGCAGGTCGACCACCGTGCCCGCGACGACGATGTCCGCACCCTCGAGCGCAGGCGGCAGCCGCAGCGCGAGCGCGGCCGTGGCGTGGAGGCCGGCCAGCGCGAAACCGCAGGCGAACACGCCCGCCAGGCGCAGGCGCCGGCCGAACGCCCAGGCCAGCAAGCTTCCGGGGAGCCCGGCTGCCATGAGCCATACCGGCGGTAGCGCCGGCCCGAACAGGCAGGCCGTGCAGCCCGCCAGCAACGCGGTAGCCGCTCCGAGGCCGAACGGCGCGGCCGCCTCGCGCGCATCGAATGCTGCGTCCCGATCCATGGCGCAGCGTCGCGCCCGCGCGCAACGCGAACCATCGGCGTTTGCCGCGCCGGCCTGTGGGTATAGTCCGCGCCATGGACCGCCTGCGCCCCGCGCTCGCACTCGCCACCGCCGTGGCGCTCGGCGGCTGCGTCCACGCCGGCGCGCTGCGCTGCGGAGCCGGCACGCAGGCGATGGTCCAGGAGCGCCTCTACTTCGGAACGGAGCGCCCGCGCGGCGGCGGCAGCGTGTCGGACGCCGAGTGGACTGCGTTCCTCGACGACGTCGCCGCCGCGTTTCCCGACGGCTTCACGAGCTGGGAGGCCGCGGGCGGTTGGCGCGGGCCGGACGGGCGCGCCGTGCGCGAGGCGAGCCACGTCGTCGAGATCGTGCACCAGGCCGATGCGGCGGCGGACGCGAGGATCGAGGCGCTGGGCGCGGCCTACGCCGCGCGCTTCGACCAGGACGCGGTGATGCGCGTGCGCCTGCCGGCCTGCGTCGCATTCCAGACGCGGTAGCGCCGACCCGGGGTCGGCCTACACGGCGGAGGGGGCGAGCTCGCGCAAACGGCCTTCGTGCAGCTCCAGGACGCGGTCGAGGCGGCGCGCGAGCGATCGGTCGTGGGTGACCAGGGCCAGGCTGGTGCGCTGCGCGCGGTTGAGCTCGAGCATCTGCCCGAACACGTTCGCGGCGGTCTTCTCGTCGAGGTTGCCGGTCGGCTCGTCGCCGAGCACGCAGGCGGGCTTGTTCACGAGCGCTCGCGCCACCGCGGCGCGCTGGCGCTCGCCGCCGGAGAGCTCGCCCGGCTTGTGCTGCAGACGATGGCCGAGGCCGACCGATTCGAGCAGCGCCTTCGCCCGCGACGCGGCGTCCGGCACGCCGTTGCCGCCGAGCAGCACCGGCATCATCACGTTCTCGAGCGCGGTGAATTCCGGCAGCAGGTGGTGGAACTGGTACACGAAGCCGAGCGCACGGTTGCGCAGCGCGCCGCGGGCGGCGTCCGACAGCGCGCTCATGCGCTCGCCGAGCACGTACACCTCGCCCGCGGTGGGCGTGTCGAGGCCGCCGAGCAGGTGCAGCAGCGTGCTCTTGCCCGCGCCCGACGCGCCGAGGATGGCCACGGTTTCGCCCGGATGCACGGCGAACTCGAGCCCGTCGAACACCGGCGTGCGCAGCTTGCCTTCCGAATAGGTCTTGCCCAGCGCCTCGGCGCGGACGACCGCCTGGCCCATGCCCTGCTCACTCATAGCGCAGCGCCTCCGCCGGCGGCGTGCGCGACGCGCGCCAGGCCGGATAGATCGTGGCCACGAAGGCCATCGCCAGCGCGACCAGGGCGATCGCGGTGACGTCGCCCGCGCGCAGTTCGGTCGGCAGGCCGGTGATGTAGTACACGTCCTCGGGCAGCAGCTGCACGCCGAGCACGGCCTCGATCGCGTGCAGGATGTGCTGCAGGTTGAGCGTGAGCACGATGCCGCCGACCACGCCGAGCGCGGTGCCGATGATGCCGATCATCGAGCCCTGGACCATGAACACCCGCATCACGCCCGACGGCGACAGCCCGAGCGTGCGCAGGATCGCGATGTCCGCCTGCTTGTCGGTGACCAGCATCACCTGCGAGCTGACCAGGTTGAACGCGCCCATCGCGATGATCAGCGACAGCAGGATCGCCATCACCGTCTTCTCCATCTTCAGGGCGCGGAACATGTTGGCGTTGTCGCGGGTCCAGTCGCTGACCCGGTACGGGCCGCGCAGGCGCAGCGCGAGGTCGCGGGCGACGTCGAACGCCAGGTCCATGTCGTGCAGCCGCAGGCGCACGCCGGTGACGCCGTCGCCCATGCGGGTGACGCGCTGGATGTCCTGCAGGTTGGTGACGGCCAGGCCCTTGTCGTATTCCTGGTAGCCGGCCTCGAAGATGCCGCTGACCCTGAAGCGCTTGAGCTGCGGGATGCCGCCCATCGGCGTGGACTGGAACGAGGTGGTGACGATCACGCTGTCGCCGACGCCGACGCCGAGCCAGGTGGCGAGCTCGCTGCCGAGCACGATGTTGAAGCTGCCGGGCGCGAGCTGGTCGAGCCGGCCCTGCACCATCTTCTGCCCGAGCACGGAGACCTTGCCCTCCTCGTCCGGGACCACGCCGCGGACCACGGCGGGCTGGCGGCGCGCACCGGAGATGAGCGCCTCGGTCTCGACGTAGGGCGCGGCGCCCGCGACGCGCGGATCCTCGTACGCGGCGGCCACCGCCTGCCGCCAGTTCTCCATCGGCACGCCGTCGGCGGTGATGGTGGCGTGCGCGGCCATCTGCAGCATGCGGTCGCGGATCTCGCGCTGGAAGCCGGTCATCACCGCGAGCGTGGTGATCAGCGCGGCCACGCCGATCGCGATGCCCAGGATCGACGCCATCGAGATGAAGGAGATGAAGCCGTTGCGGCGCTTGGCGCGGAGATAGCGCAGGCCGATGGCGACGGGGACGGGTTTGAACATCCGCCTATGGTGCCATGCCCGGATCGTCCGGCCACCACAGCTTCAACACGCGCCGTTGGGCTGCCGGCAAGGTATCGGGCCACCACGACAGGCGGCCGCGGCGGCCGGCGGCGTCGCGCCAGCGCAGGAAGGCGAGCGGCCCGCGCCAGGCCAGCGTCGCCTGCGCCAGCGGGACGCCGTCGAGGCGCACGCCGCCGAGGAGCTTGCCGTCGAGGAGCACGCCGTCGACCACCGCGCCGTCGACCCGCGTCCCGCCCTCGCCCGCCGGCAGGTCGAGCCGGCGCGGCGCGCGCCGGGCCTCGCGGCGCGCCGCGCGCAGGCCGAAGGCGGCGGCCACGAGCGCGAGCGGCCAGGCCGCGGGGCGCGGCATCTCGCTGGCGAGCACCGCGAACGGGGCGAGCACCGACAGCAGCAGCAAGGCGGCGACCACCCAGCGCGACGGGCGCCAGGCGACGTGGCGGGCCTCAGGGCGGAAGCTGGCGGATGCGCTGGACGAGCGCGTCGAGCGAGGCATCGGGCGGCGTCTCGTGGCCGAGGAACCAGCGCCAGAGCCTATCGTCCTCGCAATCGAGCAGCCGTAGGAAGTCGCCGCGTTCGGCTTCGGAAGCCGCGGGCCGTTCGCGTTCGAGCCAGCGCACGAGCAGCTGGTCGAGCTCGCGCATGCCCCGCCGGCAGCGCCAGCGCAGGCGCCGCACCTCGGCGTCGTCGTCCGTGGACGCGGACACTTCGGTCAGCCTGCGAGCAGGCGCGTCGCGAGCACGGCCCAGAGGACGACCAGGACCAGGGTGCTCGCGGCGAACGCGTAGAAGCGGTGCTTCACGCGGTTGTACGTGCAGTGGATCCAGCTGTGCAGCACGCGGAACGCCACGTAGGCCCACGCCAGGCCAAGAACAAGCGGCGTCGCCTGCCCGCCCAGCGCGGCGACGACCAGCGCCAGGTAGAACAGCACCGGCGCCTCGAACAGGTTGCGGTAGTTGTCGGCCGCGCGCGTGTCGGCGAAGCGCGTGGCCATCTGCGAGCCGCTGGGTATCTCGCGGAACGGGATGCGCTCGGCGCGGATCTGGCGCACGCGTTCGAGGAACATCCGCACCGTCACCGCGAGGGTCAGCGCGACCATCGCCAGCGCCGGCAGGAACACGCTTTTCGACAGCATCGCCGCCCGCAACGCCATCGCGGCCGGCGACGGCGGCATCAGCCCCGGCGCTCCAGCATCAGCTGCTTGATGTTCGCGATCGCGCGCGCGGGGTTCAGGCCCTTCGGGCAGGTGCGCGTGCAGTTCATGATCGTGTGGCAGCGATACAGCTTGAACGGATCCTCGAGGTCGTCCAGGCGCGCGCCGGTGTCCTCGTCGCGGCTGTCGACGATCCAGCGGTAGGCCTGCAGCAGGATCGCCGGGCCGAGGTACTTGTCGCCGTTCCACCAGTAGCTCGGGCAGCTGGTCGAGCAGCACGCGCACAGGATGCATTCGTACAGGCCGTCGAGCTTGGCGCGGTCTTCCTTCGACTGCAGGCGCTCGCGGTCCGGCGGCGGCGCGCTCTGCGTGCGCAGCCAGGGCTTGATCGACGCGTACTGGGCGTAGAACTGGGTTAGGTCGGGAACGAGGTCCTTGACGACCGGCATGTGCGGCAGCGGATAGATCGGCACCTCGGCCTTGCCGCAGTCGTCGATCGACTTGGTGCACGCCAGCGTGTTGGTGCCGTCGATGTTCATCGCGCAGGAACCGCAGATGCCCTCGCGGCAGGAGCGGCGGAACGTCAGCGTCGGGTCGATCTCGTTCTTGATCTTGATCAGCGCGTCCAGGACCATCGGGCCGCACTTGTCGAGGTCGACCTCGTAGGTGTCGGTGGTCGGGTTGCGCCCGTCGTCCGGGTTCCAGCGGTAGATCTTGAAGGTGCGGGTGCGCTTCGCGCCCTGCGGCGCGGGGAAGCGGCGGCCCGGCTGGACCTTCGAGTTCTTCGGCAGCGTGAATTCGGCCATCTTCTCGATCCTCAGTACACGCGAGCCTTGGGCGGGACCATCTCGACGTCGTCGTCGAGGGTGTACAGGTGCACCGGCCGGTACTCGATGGTCGTGGCGCCGTTCTCGTCCACGCGGCACAGGCTGTGCTTCATCCACTGCGCGTCGTCGCGCTCCGGGAAGTCCTCGCGGGCGTGCGCGCCGCGCGACTCCGTGCGGTTCTCGGCCGACACGATGGTCGCCAGCGCCTGGCCGAGCAGGTTCTGCAGCTCGAGCGTCTCGACCAGGTCGGAATTCCACACCAGCGAGCGGTCGCTGACGCGGACGTCGGCGAACGAGGCGTGGATGTCGCGGATCTTCGCCACGCCCTCGCGCAGGGTCTCGCCGGTGCGGAACACCGCGGCGTCGGCCTGCATCGTCCGCTGCATGCGGTCGCGGATGACCGCGGTCGGCGTGCCGCCGTTGGCGTTGCGGACCTTGTCGAGGTTGGCCAGCGCCTTGTCGCAGGCGTCGGCCGCGAGCCGGCCGTGGGCCTGCGAGGGCTTGATGGTCTCGGCGGCGCGGTTGGCGACGGCGCGGCCGAACACCACGAGGTCGAGCAGCGAGTTCGAACCCAGGCGGTTGGCGCCGTGCACGGAGACGCAGGCGGCCTCGCCGATCGCGTACAGGCCGGGCACCACCGCGTCGGGATTGCCGTTGCGCAGCTGCACGACTTCGCCGTGGTAGTTGGTCGGGATGCCGCCCATGTTGTAGTGCACGGTCGGCAGCACCGGGATCGGCTGCTTGGTCACGTCGACGCCGGCGAAGATCCGCGCGCTCTCGGCGATGCCGGGCAGCTTCTCGTGGATGTCCTTCGGGTCGAGGTGGGTCAGGTCGAGGAAGATGTGGTCCTTGTGCTCGCCCACGCCACGGCCTTCGCGGATCTCGATGGTCATCGAGCGGCTGACGACGTCGCGCGAGGCCAGGTCCTTCGCGTTCGGGGCGTAGCGCTCCATGAAGCGCTCGCCGCTGCTGTTGCGCAGGATGCCGCCTTCGCCGCGCACGCCCTCGGTGATCAGCACGCCCGCGCCGTAGACGCCGGTCGGGTGGAACTGCACGAACTCCATGTCCTGCATGCCCAGGCCCGCGCGCAGGGCCATGCCGCCGCCGTCGCCGGTGCAGGTGTGGGCCGAGGTCGCGGAGAAGTAGGCGCGGCCGTAGCCGCCGGTGGCGAGCACGGTGCCGTGGGCGCGGAACAGGTGCAGGGTGCCGTCGCTCATGTCCAGCGCGAGCACGCCCTTGCAGGCGCCCTGCTCGTCCATGATCAGGTCGAGCGCGAAGTACTCGATGAAGAACTCGGCCTCGTGCGCCAGCGACTGCTGGTACAGCGTGTGCAGGATCGCGTGGCCGGTGCGGTCGGCCGCGGCGCAGGTGCGCTGGGCGATGCCCTTGCCGTATTCGGTGGTCATGCCGCCGAACGGGCGCTGGTAGATCTTGCCTTCCTCGGTGCGCGAGAACGGCACGCCCTGGTGCTCGAGCTCGACGATCGCCGGGATCGCCTCGCGGCACATGTACTCGATCGCGTCCTGGTCGCCCAGCCAGTCGCTGCCCTTGATGGTGTCGTAGAAGTGGTAGCGCCAGTCGTCCGGGCCCATGTTGCCGAGCGCGGCCGAGATGCCGCCCTGCGCCGCGACGGTGTGCGAGCGCGTGGGGAACACCTTGGTGATGCAGGCGGTGCGCAGGCCCTTGTGGGCGAGGCCGAAGGTGGCACGCAGGCCCGCGCCGCCGGCGCCGACCACGACCATGTCGTACTTGTGTTCGATGATGTCGTAGGCAGTCATGGCCGGGTCACAGGGGAAGGGCGAGGAACGCGATGCGGGCGATCGCGTACAGGCAGGCGAGCGCGCCGGCGATGCACGCGAACAGGTTGAGCAGCTGCAGCGCCACTTCCGCCCAGCGGGTGTGCACGTAGTCCTCGATCACCACCTGGATGCCGAGCTTGGCGTGCCAGAACATCGCGACGACCAGCGCGGCCATCGCGATCGCGTTCCAGGGCCTGGCGAGCGCGGCCCGCACCGAGGCCTGGTCGGCGCCGACCAGCGAGACCAGCAGGCCGAGCAGCCAGGCCACGAGCAGGACGAGCGCGACCGCGGTGACGCGCTGCCACCAGAAGTGGCCGGTGCCGGTCTTGCCGCTGCCGAGGCCGCGGGCGTTCTTGAGCGGCGTGCGGAACGCGTCGCCGCGGCGGTGGCGGCGCGGATCGCCGGCGGTGCCGATGTTGCTCATGCGCCCACTCCCTTCGCGGCGATCCAGATCGCGGCGGTCAGCACGATGGTCAGCGCCGCCACGGTCCAGCCGGAGGCGTAGAACTCGGGAATCTCGAAACCCCAGCCGATGTCCCACAGCAGGTGGCGGATGCCGTTGAGCAGGTGGTAGACCAGCGCGGCCGAGAACGCGAGCAGCACGAACTGGCCGAACGGCGACGCGAGGCAGGCGCTGGCGTGCGCATACGCGTCGCCGCCCGCGGCCACCGCCATCAGCCACCAGGCCAGGCCGAACGCGCCGACCGTGAGCGCCACGCCGGTGGCGCGGTGCAGGATCGACATCGTCATCGTGATCTGCCAGCGGTACACCTGCAGGTGCGGTGACAGGGGGCGTTCGCGGGTCGCCATCGTCGGCTCGTCCTTATTCGCTAGCGGTGCGTCGGATCAGAAATCGATGCAGCGGCCGTTCTTTTCCCAGTCGCCGTAGCGGACCGGGTCGAGCCCGCCGCGTCCGCCGACTTCGGGCGCCGCGGGAGCGCCATCTCGCGATGCGTCTTCCTGCGGCGTGGCCGCCTCGGGCGCCGCCGGCGGCTGCGCCTGCGTGCCTGCGGGCGCGGTCGCTTCGGGGTTTTGGCCTATGATCGGGGTCTTCACAACCCTCCAAGTTTACGTCCAGCCGCCAATGCCGGACAACCCGAACGCCGCTTTCGCCCTGCCCGGCCACCGTTTGCTGGCGCTGCAGGGCCCCGACGCCGTCCGCTTCGCCCACGCGCAGTTCATGAGCGATGTGGCCGGCCTTGCCGACGGCCACTGGCAGTGGAGCGGCTGGCTGACGCCGAAGGGGCGCGTGCTCGCGCTGTTCGCGCTGCTGCGGCTGGATGCGCAGCGGTTGTGGCTGGTGCTGCCCGATGCGGATCCGGACGCATTGGGGGCCCAGCTGCGGCGTTTCGTGTTCCGCAGCAAGGTGGCGATCGAGGCGCGGGCGGATCTCGCGGTGTCCGGGGCGTTCGCCGCCGCAGCGGAAGCGCGCGGCGCGGCGATCGCGACGCAGGGCGAAGTCCTTGCGCTGGATTTCGGCGGCGACGGCGGCGCGCGGACGCTGCGCATCGCGCCCGTGGCTGCGGATGCGGATGCGGATGCGGATGCGGATGCGGATGTGGATGGCGCGGTGGGTGCGGCAACCGTCGGCGGCGAGGACGCGGCGGCCCTCGCCTGGCGCGCGTTCGACCTCGCCCACGGCCTGCCGCGCCTCGGCGAGGGGCATGTCGACCGATGGACGCCGCAGCAGCTGTCGCTCGACCGGCTGCGCGCGTACAGCGTGAAAAAGGGCTGCTATCCGGGGCAGGAAATCGTGGCGCGCACGCACTTCCTGGGCCAGGCCAAGCGCGGGCTCGCGCTGCTGGAAGGCGACGCGCCGCTCGCGGCGGGCGGCGACGTGCACGTCGGCGGTGCGGCCGCGGGCAGCCTGGTGTGCGCGGCCGGTGCCCTCGGGCTCGCGGTGCTCCCGCTGGAGCGCGGCCCCGCCGCCCCGATCGCCGTGGATGGCGCGCCCATCCGCGAACGCCCGTTGCTGGACGGCCTCGCGCGCTGAGCCCTCAGAGGGTGTCGGCGGCGGCGACGATGTCGTCTTCGGAGGGGATGACGAGGAAGGCGGCGCCGGCCAGCGGGGTGAAGGTGTCCGCGCCGACGACGCGGCGGAACGGCCGGGCGCCGTAGCCGCCTTCCACCACCGCGGTGACGATGCCCTCGCCCACGCCGGCGCTGCGACGGCCCTCGTCCACGATCAGGATGCGCTTCGCGCTCGCGGCCTGCTCGCGGATCCACGCCTCGTTGAGCGGCACCAGCCAGCGCAGGTCGCACACGCGCACCTTCCAGCCGTGCTTCGCCTCGATCGTGCGCGCGGCGCGCAGGCTCATCGGCACGCCGTTGCCGAAGGTGAAGATCACCAGGTCGTCGTTGCCCTCGCGGCTCTTATCAGACATGTAGACCCGGCCCTCGCCGAGCGTCATCGCCTGGTCCGGCGCCGGGTATTCGGTCAGCCAGCCGCCATCGCCCGCTTCGTACAGGTCCTTCGTCATGTACAGCGCGATCGGCTCGAGGAACGCGCACACGCGCCCGTCGACCTTCGCCAGCGCGGCCAGCGTGCGCAGCATCGTCGCCGCGTCGTCGCCGCGACTCGGGCAGCCGACGACCAGGCCGGGAATGTCGCGCAGCGCGGTGATCGAGTTGTCGTTGTGGAAGTGGCCGCCGAACCCGCGCTGGTAGCCGAGCGAGGCGATGCGCACCACCATCGGGTTGCGGTACTGGTCGTTGCTGAAGAACTGCAGGCTCGCCGCCTCGCCGCGGATCTGGTCGGCGGCGTTGTGCAGGTACGCCAGGTACTGGATCTCCGGCAGCGGCAGCATGCCCATGTTGGCGTAGCCCTGGGCGAGGCCGAGGATGATGGTCTCGTCGAGCAGCGTGTTGAACACGCGGCGCGGGCCGAAGGCCTTCTGCAGTCCCTTGGTGACCGTGTACACGCCGCCCTTCTGCGCCACGTCCTCGCCGAACAGCAGCGTCTCGGGATACTTGGCGAACAGGTCGTGCAGCGCCTGGTTGATCTGGATGGCGAGGTGCTTCGCCGGCTGCTTCTCCGGCAGCTTCGCTTCGCCGCCGAAGGCCTTCGCGCGGGCTTCGGCGGGCGGCGCGCGTTCGGCCTCGGCCTTGACCGCCGCGGGCGTGTACGGCGCGAGCGGCTTCGTCACGTCCTCGAGCGACGACAGGCGCGGGCGGCGATCGGCGTCCTCGGCGGCGGCGAAGCACTTCTTCCGCGTGCCTTCGTAGAGCGCCACGATCTCGTCCTTCGACATCAGGCCCGACTCGAGCGCGATCGCGGCGCTGCGCAGCAGCGGATCCGTCGCCTCGACCCGGCACAGCTCCTCGATCGAACGCCATTCGATCTCGAAGTCGGTGCCGGCGTGGCCCATGATGCGCGTGGTGCGCAGGTGCAGGAAGGTCGGGCGGCGCGTGTTGCGGCAATGCTCGATCGCGCGCGCGACGTCGCCGTAGCCGCTGGCCAGGTCGAGGCCGTCGGCGCTGAAGTAGTCGAGGTCGGCGCGGTCGCGGAAGTTGCGGCCGACCCAGCCGTCGGGCGTCTTCACCGAGATGCCGATGCCGTTGTCCTCGCACACGAACAGCACCGGCGCGGGCAGGCCCTGGTAGGCCGTCCACGCCGCGGCGTTGAACGCCGTCTGCGCGGTGGCGTGGTTGCTCGAGGCGTCGCCGAAGGAGCAGATCGCGATGCTGTCGTCCGGGATCGGGAGCTGGTGGCCGATGCGCCGGGCCTGCTCGATCGCCACGGCGGTGCCGAAGGCCTTGGGCAGGTGCGAGGCGATGGTCGAAGTCTGCGGCAGCACCCACAACGGCTTGCTGCCCCACACCTTGTGGCGGCCGCCGGACGCCGGGTCGTCCTTCGACGCCGCGAACGACAGCGCCGAATCCATGATCGGATCCATGCCGGGCAGCTTGCGGAAGCGCTCGGCCATGAAGCCGCCGGAACGGTAGTGCAGGAACGCCGGATCGGTATGGCGCGTGAGCCGCGCGACCATCGCATTGCCTTCGTGGCCGCTGGATCCGATGGTGTAGAAGACCTTGTTCTGCACGCGCAGCACGCGCGCCATCAGGTCGAGGTGGCGACTGATGAGCTGCGATTCGAACAGCTCGCGGAAGCCGCGCGCGTCGAGCGCGCTGCCCGGCAGGATCGCGTCGCCCGGCGCCGGCTTCGCCCGGCCGCCGGCGCCGTCGAAGTCGCGCACGTATTCCTGGAAGTTGACGTCGCAGATCTCGGCCCGGTTGAGGCCCTTCATGCGCGCGGGAATGGGATTGGGAACGGCCATGTCGGTTCCGGAACTCGAAATTCGAAGAAGTGTCGTGTCAGCCCGGCAGCGCGAGCAGCGCGGCGGCCTCGGGGGACGGCGGCGCCATCGGCACGAAACCCGGCGTCGCGCGCACGCGCGCCAGCCAGTCGCGCAGCGCCGGGTACGGCGACAGGTCGAAACCGCCCTCGCCCGCCACGTCGGTGTAGGCGAACAGCGCGATGTCGGCGATGCCGTACTGCGGGCCCGTGAACCACTGCGCCGAGCGCAGGTGCCGCTCCATCACCGCCAGCGCCTGGTGGCCGCGCTCGCGCAGCCGCGGCAGGTCGGCGCGGCGCGGCGAGTCGGCGGGCGTCCAGCCGCGGATGAAGCGCGCGACCGCGACGTAGGGTTCGTGGCTGTACTGTTCGAAGAACATCCAGCTCAGCGCCTGCGCGCGTTGCCAGGCATCGGCCGGCAGGAACGGCGTGCCTTCGGCCAGCCAGCACAGCATCGCGTTCGATTCGGCCAGCGTGCGGCCGTCGTCCAGCACCAGCAGGGGCACCTTGCCGTTCGGGTTCAGGGCGAGGAATTCCGCCGTGCGCGTCGCGCCGCGGCTGCTGTCGGTCTCGACCCAGCGATAATCGTCGCCGGCGCGGCGCCCGAGCTGCTCCAGCAGCAGGCGCACCTTGTGGCAGTTGCCCGACGGCGAGAAGCCGTACAGCGTCATCGTGGCCATCAGGCGACGGCGCGGCGGGCGCGCCATTCCTCCACGGTCTGCGTCCAGACTTCGTTCGGCGAATCCTGGTACGGCTCCGGAAGCGGCGCCGGGCCGCTGTTGCGCGAACCCAGGCGCGCGGCGAGCTTCTGCGAGCTCACGTTGTCGGGATGGATGCAGTGGATGACGCGATCCCAGCCGAGGTTGTCGAAGGCCCAGTCGATCGCCGCCGTCGCCGCTTCGGTCGCGTAGCCGCGGCCCCAGGCGTCGGGGTGGAACGACCAGCCGACTTCGTTGCCGGGCCAGCCCACCGGCTTCCACGGGCCGGCCTGGCCGAGCCAGCGCCCGCTCGCCTTCTCGACGACGGTGAACATGCCGAAGCCCTGCAGCGTCCACGCGCCGGGCATCTGCAGGAAGCGCCGCCACGCGGCGGCGCGCGTCAGCTGACCGCCGATGTAGCGCGCGGCGTCCGCGTCGGCCAGCGTTTCGGCGTAGCGCTCGAAATCGCCGATCGCGGGGATGCGCAGCAGCAACCGCTCGGTTTCGAGGCGGACGTCCATGGGCGGCCCGCTCAGAACGCGTTGATGCCGGTCAGTTCGCGGCCGATCACCAGCTGGTGCACGGTTTCCGTGCCTTCGTAGGTGATGACCGATTCGAGGTTCAGCGCGTGCCGGATCGCGGCGTGCTCGGTGGTGATGCCGGCGCCGCCGAGCAGGTCGCGGCACTGGCGCGCGATGTCGATGGCCATGCGGCAGTTGTTCCACTTCGCCAGCGACACCTGCTGCGGCTGCATCTTCCCGGCGTCCTTGAGGCGGCCGAGCTGCAGCACCAGCAGCTGCGCGGTGGTGATGCGGCGGGCCATGTCGGCCAGCTTGAGCTGGGCGCTCTGCGTCGCCGCCACCGGCCGGTCGAACAGGATGCGCTCCTTCGAGTAGTTCAGCGCCTCGTCGAGGCAGGCGATCGCCGCGCCGACCGGGCCCCAGGTGATGCCGTAGCGCGCCTGCGTCAGGCAGCCCAGCGGACCCTTCAGACCCTTGACATTCGGCAGGCGGTTGGCGTCCGGCACGCGCACGTTGTCGAAGAACAGCGCGCTGGTCACCGACGCGCGCAGCGACATCTTGTGCTTGATCTCCTGGGCGCTGAAGCCGGGCATGCCCTTCTCCAGCACGAAGCCCTGGATGCCCTCGTCGGTCTGGGCCCAGACGATCGCGATGTCGGCGACGTTGCCGTTGGTGATCCACATCTTGGAACCGTTGATCACCCAGTCGCCGCCGTCGCGCTTCGCGTTCGTCTTCATGTTGGCCGGGTCGGAACCGCCGTGCGGCTCGGTCAGGCCGAAGCAGCCGATCACCTTGCCCGCGGCCATGTCCGGCAGCCAGCGCTGGCGCTGCTCCTCGGAGCCGTAGGCGTGGATCGGGTACATGCACAGCGAGGACTGCACGCTGACGAAGCTGCGGATGCCGCTGTCGCCGCGCTCCAGCTCCTGGCAGATCAGGCCGTAGCTGACGCCGTTGAGACCGGCGCAGCAGTACTGCTCGGGCAGCGAGGAGCCCAGCAGGCCGAGCTCGGCGATCTCGGGGACCAGCTCCTTCGGGAAGCGGCCCTGGTCGAAGGCGTCGCCGATGATCGGGA
>JBQCJF010000164.1:0-22004 GCA_051953015.1 Luteimonas sp. | reverse complement strand
AACACGGATGAACACGGATAAAGGCGGATAAGACAATAGTGGTTTCTCCGCGATCCGGCACGATCGCGCGAAAGCACTACTTCTTGATCTATCAGCTCTTATCCGTGTTCATCCGTGTAATCCGTGGCAAAAAAATGCTTTACCGCGCGGCCCTGACGGCGGCGAGGAAGGCGGGGTCGACGTCGCTGCCGATCTTCTCGGTGCGCGCGACGATGCGGCCGTTGCCGTCGAGCAGGATCAGCGCGCTGGTGTGGTTGAATTCGCCGTCGGACAGCTGCCGGTACCTGATGTCGAGCACGCCCGCGACCGCGCGCACGTCCGCCGGCCGCGGCGCCGCCAGCGTCCATCCCGCGCCGTCGATGCGCCGCTCGCGCGCCACCTCGGCCAGCCGCGCCGGCGTGTCGCGCGCCGGATCCATGCTGATGTAGAGCATCCCGAGCTTCGCGCGCTGCGCGGGATCGAGCTGGCGCTGCACCGCCTTGCCGCCCTCGATGATCAACGGGCAGATGTAGCGGCAGTTGGAATAGAACATCGCCACCAGTTGCGGCTTGCCGCGCCGCTCGCGCCAGTCGCGGGCCTTGCCGTGCTGGTCGGTGAGCACCAGCGGCAGCTGGTACACCGAATCGGAGGGCAGGGCGGCCGCGCCCTGCGCGGCGGCGGCGACGGGCGAAGGTGCCGGTGCCGCGCCGGCATCGCCCGCGGGCGCCATGGCGGCGATGCCCGCGGCGAGCGCGAGCGGAAGCAGGGATTTCACGAAAGCGTTCATCGGGCTGCGCTCCTGGCGCATCGGAATCCGAGGTTGGCGGTGGTGTCGTGCGCCTGCAGCGAAGACAGCATCGCCACCCGCATCAGCACCGCGTAGTTGTCGCGGTCGTCCATGGACAGGGCGCCCGCGCCGCAGAACTTGGCCTTGTCCGGGTCGCCCTGGTTGCGCGATTCCGGGTCGACGAGCAGCGAGGAGAAGTCGTCCGTCCACTCCCACACGAGGCCGTGCAGGTCCTGCACGCCATAGGCGTTCGGCGCCTGCAGGCCGGCGCGCGGCAGCGGCCCGGTCGACGGGCGCGAATACCAGCCGAGGATGCGTTCGCGCCACGCCGGATCCTTGCGTGCGTCGCGGCGGGTCTCGTCGGCCGCCGCGGCGTATTCCCATTCGTTCCACGTCGGCAGCCGCGCGCCCTGCGCCTCGCAGTACGCGCTGGCGGCGAACCAGCTCACGTTCACCACCGGCTGCTGCGGCCCGGCATCGCCCAGCGACAGCGGGCCCGACCAGTGCTGCAGGTAGCGCGCGTCGGCGAGCACGCGCGGGGCGCGGCCGCGCTGCCATTGCGGATGCGCCTTCACGAACGCGAGGAACTCCGCGTTCGTGACCGGGCGCTTCTGCAGGCGGAACGGCGCGATCGTCGCCACCGGCGCGTCCTCGTACTTCAGCGCGGTGCGGAACTTGCCGCCCGGCAGCGCCACCCAGCCGTTGCCCGCCGCCGCGAGCGCGGCGACGGGCAGGAGCAGGATGGCGGCGGCCAGGATCTTGCGCATCGCCTTGCCGTCAGTGGCCCTCGGCGCCACCGCCGGTGCCGATGCCCGGGCCCTTGCGGATCGCCGCGGCCTCTTCCTTCGTGACGCGGCCGCCCGGATTGCCCCAGCTGTTGAGCACGTAGGTGGCGATGTTGGCGACCTCGTCGTCGGTGAGCTGCGACATCGGCGGCATCACCGAGTCGTAGTCCTTGCCGTTGACGTTGATCTTGCCGGTCAGGCCGTGGGTGATGATCACCGGCACGCGCTTCGGGTCGGCCTTGATGAAGTCCGAACCGGCGAGCGGCGGGAACACGCCCGGCATGCCTTCGCCGTTGGCCTGGTGGCAGGTGGAGCAGGTGCCGGCGAAGAGCGCCTGTCCCGCCTTGACCTGGTCCTCGACCGTCAGCGTGCCGGCGGTGTGCGCCTCCGCGGCCGCGGCCACCGGGGCGAGGTTCGCGCCGGCCTGGTCGCCGATGTACATCGCGTCGACTTCCTTGCCCGAATAGATGTCGGGACGCTCCTTGCCGTCCACCTTCAGGATCGCCAGCGCGCCCTTGTTGAACGCGCGGAAGATCGAGTGGTCGACGAGCACGTAGCTGCCCGGCACCTCGACGTGGAAGTCCATGATCGCGGCGCCGCCGGAGGGGATCATCGTGGTCTGCACGTTCTCCTGGAAGCGCGTGCCGCCCTCGAACCACACCTTGTCGAAGATCTCGCCGATCACGTGGAAGCTCGACACCAGGTTCGGGCCGCCGTTGCCGACGAACAGGCGCACGCTCTCGCCTGTGTTGGCCTTGAGCGCGTTGTCGCCGGTGAGCGCGCCTTCGCGGCCGTTGAACAGGACATACGTCGGGTTCTCGTCGATGCCCTTCTGCATGTCGAAGTCCTGGTGGCCCTTCTCGCGGTACCGGCCCGTCGTGTAGAAGTCGCCCTGCATCACGTAGTACTCGCGGTCCACCGGCGGCAGGCCGCCCGGCGGCTCGACCAGGATCAGGCCGTACATGCCGTTGGCGATGTGCATGCCCACCGGCGCGGTCGCGCAGTGGTACACGAACAGGCCCGCGTTGAGCGCCTTGAAGGTGAAGCGGCTCACGTGGCCCGGCGCGGTGAAGCTCGACGCCGCGCCGCCGCCGGGACCGGTGACGCCGTGCAGATCGATGTTGTGCGGCATCTTGCTGTCGGGCATGTTGCGCAGGTGGAACTGCACCGTGTCGCCCTGGCGCACGCGGATGAAGCTGCCGGGCACGGTGCCGCCGAAGGTCCAGAAGGTGTACGTCACGCCGTCGGCGATCGGCATTTCCTTCTCGACCACGTCGAGTTCGACGATCACCTTCGCCGGGTAGTCGCGGTTGAGCGGCGGCGGCACGTTCGGCGGCGAGGTCAGCACCGCTTCGATCGGCTGGCCCTGCGGCGGGCCGAAGTCGCCCTTCAGCGATCCGCCGGTGTCGTTGGCGGCGTGCTTGTCCTGCGGCAGCGGAATGTCGGCGTCCCTGCGGCAGCCGGCGGCCGCGAGCAGGGCGAGGCCTGCGGCGAGCGCCAGGCCTGCGGCCACGGGACGGAAGGGTCGGTGTGCGGCGGCTTTCACGGCGGTGGCTCCTTCTGCGGAGGGTCCGGAGTGGTTCGGATGCGTGCAGCATGCCCCATGCGCGGCCGCGGCGAACTGACCTGGATCAACCGGGCCGCGCGCGATCGTCATCTTCCATATCGCTTGACGTGGGTCAATGCGGCGTGACCGCTGCGCGCCGAGGCTGCAGCCATTCCCGCGCCGGATGACCCGCATGCGTTCCGCACATCGCCTCCGCCTGCTCGCCGCCGCGATCGCCGCGGCGTTCCCGCTGCTGCCCGCGGCTTCGGCCGCGCAGGGCCTCGACTGGCAGCTGCAGTGGAACGCGCGTGCCCGCTACGAACACGTCGATGATGCGGCGTTCGCGCGCGACGCCGACGCCGCGACGCTGCGGCTGCGCGCCGGGCTGCATGCGCGCTACGGCGGGCATTGGGAATCGCTGGTGGAAGGCGACGCCATCGCCGCCGCCGGGCATTACGACGACGGCACCGGGGCGCCGAAGCCGGGACTCCCGGCGGTGATCGATCCGGAGGGAACGCAACCCGGCCAGGCCTGGCTGCGCGGTCGTGCGGGCCCGGTCGCGATCACCGCCGGCCGCCAGCGCCTGCTGTTCGCCAACCAGCGCTGGATCGGCAACAGCGGCTGGCGGCAGCACGAGCAGACCTTCGATGCGCTTTCCGCGGAGTGGGGCGTGCGCAAGGACCTCGTGCTGCGCTATGCCTGGCTCGACCGCGTGCATCGCGTGGCCGGCGACGACGCGCGCGATCCGCTCGCGCGCGAGCGCCGGCTCGACGGCCATTACGCGGAGCTCGCCTGGCAACGCGGCGCCTGGCAGCTCGCGCCCTGGGCGCTGCTGCATCGCGACCGCGACGCCGCCGCCGCGTCGACCGCGACCCGCGGCCTGCGCATCGGCTACGACGCGGTCGCCGCCGGCCGCGGCTGCCGCGTCGCCGCCGAATTCGCGCGGCAGGTGGACGCCGGCGCGAATCCGCGCGACTTCTCGCATGCCTACTGGTGGCTGGAGCCCTCGTGCATGGTCGGGGGCGGCGTGCTGCTGCGCGCGGGCGCGGAACACCTCGGCGGCGACGGCGCGCACGCGCTGCAGGCGCCGCTGGGCACCCTGCACGCGTTCAACGGCTGGGCCGACAAGTTCAACGCGACTCCGCCGGCGGGCCTCGACGACCGCTACGTGGGCGCCGGCGGCAAGTGGCGCGGCGGCGCGTTCGAGTGGCAGCTAGCCTGGCACGACTACCGCGCGGACGCCGGCGGCGCCCGCTATGGCCGCGAGCTCGACGCCTCGCTGGGATTTCCGGTGGTGAAGGGGGTCCGCGGCTTGGCGAAGCTCGCGGACTACCGCGCGGACGGCTTCGCGCGCGACACGCGCAAGGTCTGGCTGCAGCTGGAGTGGACGCGCTGACCCGGCCCCGTCGGGCCCGCGGGCCCCGCAGGGGCCGACGACGGGCGGGCGACGGCCACAGCAGGCATAATCCCGGGTCCCCTGGCCCCTGAAACCGGTTTGATGTCCCGACCTGCCTCCTTCGACCGCGACCAGCTGCTGGCCTGCGCCCGCGGCGAGATGTTCGGCCCCGGCAACGCGCGCCTCCCGGCGCCGCCGATGCTGATGTTCGACCGCATCACCGAGATCTCCGAGGAAGGCGGCAGCCACGGCCGCGGCGTGATCCGCGCCGAGCTCGACATCCGCCCGGACCTCTGGTTCTTCGCCTGCCACTTCGAGGGGGACCCGGTGATGCCCGGCTGCCTGGGCGTGGACGCGATGTGGCAGCTGGCCGGCTTCTACCTGCCGTGGCTCGGCGAGCCGGGCCGCGGCCGCGCGCTCGGCGTCGACGAGGTCAAGTTCACCGGCCAGGTGCTGCCCGAGGCGAAGGTCGTGTCCTACGAGATCGACATCAAGCGCGTCGTCCGCGGCAGGCTGAAGATGGTCATCGCCGACGGCCGCACCCTCGTCGACGGCCGCGAGATCTACACCGCGCACAACCTGCGCGTGGGCCTGTTCGGCTCGGTGGAGAATTTCTGATGGCGGGCAACGGCCAGCGCCGCGTCGTCGTCACCGGCATGGGCATCGTCTCGTGCCTCGGCAACGACCTGGATACGGTGAGCGAGGCGCTGCAGCGCACGCGCCCCGGCATCCGCTACATGCCGCAGTACGCCGAGCTCGGGCTGCGCAGCCAGGTCGCCGGCGTGCCGGAGATCGACCTCGAGGCGGCGATCGACCGCAAGCTCAAGCGCTTCATGGGCGACGCCGCGGCCTACGCCTACGTGTCGATGCGCGACGCGATCGCCGACGCCGGCCTCGACGAGGCGCAGGTGCGCAACCCGCGCACCGGCGTGATCGCCGGTTCCGGCGGCGCGTCCTCGCAGTGGCAGGTGGAGACCGGCGACCTGCTGCGCAACAAGGGCGTGCGCAAGGTCGGCCCGTACATGGTGCCGCGCACGATGTGCTCGACGGTGTCGGCCGCGCTGGCCACCTCGTTCGGCATCCAGGGCGTGAGCTATTCGATCTCCGCCGCGTGTGCGACCTCCGCGCACTGCATCGGCGCGGCCGCGGACATGATCCGGCACGGCCTCCAGGACGTCGTCATCGCCGGCGGCGGCGAGGAGGAGCACTGGGCGATGACCGCGCAGTTCGACGCGATGGGCGCGCTCTCGACCCATTTCAACGACACGCCGGGCATCGCTTCGCGGCCGTACGACAAGGACCGCGACGGCTTCGTCATCGCGGCCGGCGGCGGCATGCTGGTGCTCGAGGAGTACGAGCACGCGAAGGCGCGCGGCGCGCGCATCCACGCCGAGCTGGTCGGCTACGGGGTGACCTCCGACGGCGCCGACATGGTCGCGCCCTCGGGCGAGGGCGCGGTGCGCTGCATGCGCATGGCGCTGCAGGGCGCGGCGTCCATGGGCATGGAAGGGCCCGTCGACTACCTCAACACCCACGGCACCTCGACGCCGCTGGGCGATATCGTCGAGCTCGAGGCGATCCGCGCGGCCTTCGGCGACGGCGAGGGCGCGATCCCGCCGCTGTCCTCGACGAAGGCGCTGTCGGGGCATTCGCTCGGCGCCGCCAGCGTGCACGAGGCGATCTATTCGCTGCTGATGCTGCGCGACGGCTTCATGGCCGGCTCGTACAACATCCTCGAGCTGGACGAGCGCGCCGCCGGCTATCCGATCCTGCGCGAATGCACGGAAGCGAAGCTGCGCACGGTGATGTCGAACAGCTTCGGCTTCGGCGGCACCAACGGCGCGCTGGTGTTCCAGCGCCTCTGACACGACGATGCGGACGGCCAGGCCGCCCGCATCGAAGCCCCGTGGGCGGCATGGTTCACGTCAGCGACGGGCCGCCCGGAAAGGCCTCGCTCGGCGCGGTGCCGCGCTCGGTCGGGCGCAGGTCGTCGGCGAAGCCGTGGTTCACGTCGCGGTGGCCGCATTCGTCGGCGCGCACCGCCAGCACCACGTCGCGCAACCGCGCGTTCGCCGGCAGCCGCCAGTAGGCGATCGCGATCCCCGGCGCCGGCACGTTCTCGACCCGGCCCGCGTCGATCTCCGCCAGGTACTGCGTGTAGCTGACCACCGCCTGTTCCTCGAAGTAGCCGACGAGCCGGTGCGCGGTGCGCGGCGAGGCCAGGTAAAGCAGCAGGAAGAAGGTGAAGAAGCCGGCCTGCGCGCCCAGCACGAGCATGCGTTCCAGCCAGCTCGGGCGCGCGATCTCGATGAACGTCATCAGGTGCATGCGTTCGTTCTCGGCCTCCTCCATGAGCGCGCGGATCCAGCCGCGGTCGTCGCGCATCCAGCGCAGGCAGCGCAGGTGCACGAGCGCCGCGCCGACCAGGCCCGGCACCGCGGCCACGGTTTCCAGCACGATCGCTCGGTTGCCGTAGCGCTTGGCGAAGAAGGCGTCGGCGAGGAAGCGCAGGCCGCGGGTGATGCCCAGGGCCAGGCGGTCCGACCAGTCGCCGGCGACGTGGTGCGTTTCCAGCTCGACGCGGTCGGGCACGTGGACGTAGGGCGTGATGAGTGCGGCATTCATGGCGTGGCTCCTTCGCTCAGAACGGGACCGACATCGGGGACTGCGGCTGCGCGGGCGCTTCGGCGCCCGCGTGGCCGACGGCCAGCGCGACGCTGGCGACCGCCAGGACCGCGCCGAGCGCGATCGCCATGGCGAGGAGGAGGGTGTGGCTGTTCGGGGTTTTCATGGTTCGTTTCCGCCTGTCCTTTTTCGTCGCGGCCAGTGTGCGCGGGGCGCCAGGCAGGCACCCTGACCTGGATCAAGCCGGGCCGCTGCGCGGGGCGGCGTTCAGGCCGCGGCAGGGCAGGCCGCGGGCGCCGGCAGCGCCACGGTGGCCCGCAGCGCGGCCAGCTGCGGTCGCGGGTCGATGCCGCGCCGCGCGAGCCAGGACGTGTCGAATAGGGTGTCGTGGTAGCGCTCGCCGAGATCGCCCAGCAGGGTGACGATCGCGCCGCGACGGCCGTCCTCGCGCATCGCCGCGGCCAGGCGCAGGCAGGCGGCGAAGTGCGTGCCGGAGGATCCGCCGCGGCGCCGCCCGATGAGGTCCTCGAGCAGCCACGCGCCGGCGATCGACTCGGCGTCGTCCACCTCGATCACGGCGTCGACGATCTCGAACAGGAAGCCCGGTTCGACCGTGCGCCGGCCGACGCCCTCGATCACGGTCGGACGCGTGGCGACGGCGTCGCGGTCGTCCTCGCGCCAGCCGTTGGCGAAGGCCGATCCGGTCGGCTCCGCGACGCACAAGCGCGTGTCGAGGCCGCGGTAGCGCAGGTAGCGGCCGATCGTCGCGGAGGTACCGCCGGTGCCGGCGCCGCAGACGATCCACGCCGGCACCGGATGCGGTTCGCGCGCGAGCTGGCCGATGATCGACTCGGCGATGTTGTTGTTGCCGCGCCAGTCCGTCGCGCGCTCGGCGAGCGCGAACTGGTCGAGATGGCAGGCGCCGCCCGCGGCCAGGTCGCGGGCGCGCGCCTTCGGGTCCGTGCCCGGCGGCGTGAGCTCGCAGCGGCCGCCCAGCGCGCGCACCGCCTCGATCTTCGCGGGCGCGGTGCAGTCGGGCATCACCGCGGTGAACGGCAGTCCGAGCATCCGCGCGAACCACGCTTCGGAGATGGCGGTGCTGCCCGAGGACGCATCGACCACCGCCTGGCCTTCGGCGAGGCGCCCGTTGCACAGCGCGTACAGGAACAGCGAACGCGCGAGCCGGTGCTTGAGGCTACCGCTGGGATGCGTGGCCTCGTCCTTGAAGTAGAAGTCGATGCCGGGAAACGCCGGCAGCGTCAGGTGCAGCAGGTGGGTGTCGGCCGAGCGCGCGGCTTCGCGGTGCAACGCGTCGACCGCGCCGGCGACCCAGGTGCGCCCGCCGTTCACGACAGCCATGGCAGCAGCCAGCCGGCCGGGTGGTGCATGCGGGCGACGCCGAAGGCGGTGGCGTAGGCCAGCAGCGCCGCGGCGTAGAAGCCTGCGCGCGCGCCCGTGCCGCCGCGGGTGCGCATCATCGCGATGCCGAAGACGATGTAGGCGACGACGAAGCACAGCTTCACCGTCAGCCAGTGGTTGGCGAAGATCGCCCCGGGCAGGATCGTGACCAGCATCAGCGCCGCGGTGAGCAGCACGGTGTCGATCGTGTAGCTGCCGTAGCGCACGAGCGCGTGGCGCGGCCAGCGCTGCCCGGCCAGTACGCCGAGGCCGCGCAACGCGAACAGCGCGCCGCTCGTGCAGACCGCGGCGATGTGCACATGGCGGATCTGCGGATAGAACTCGATCATGCCGCCGGCCCCGGACATGCGCGCGCCCTCAGCCCGGCCGGCCGTCGACGCGCGGCGTGGCGTAGATGCGCAGCGAGCGCAGCACCCACGGCGCGAACGCCAGCAGCCAGCCGGCCGCGGCCGCCGCCTGCCAGGCCATCGGATCGGGTGCGAGTTCCGCGACGATCCGGGTCAGCGCCACCAGCTGCAGCGCGACGAAGGCGAACGTCGCTGCGCCGCCCAGTTCCAGCGGCCGGCCGGAATGGCCCTGCGTCACGCGCGTGACCATCGCGACCAGCAGGCTGCCGAAGAAGCCGATGAACATCGCGTGCGCCGGCGCGCGGCCGAGCAGGAAGTCGCCGCGCAGCGCGTAGATCGCCGATTGCGCGACGTACAGCGCGAACGCGATCGGCAGCCAGGCGTAGCCGAGGAACAGCACGTCCAGCAGCGCCCGCTGCGACCGGCGCTTGCGATGCATGTCACCGCGCATGCCGCCGTCGGCGCCGGCCCGCGGCCAGTTGCGCCACAGCCACGCGCAGGCGAGCGCGAGCAGCGGCGCGTCGGCCAGCCACAGCCAGGCGTAGCCGTGCACCAGTTCGAGCGCCAGGTGCAGCAGCGCGAGTGGCCAGAAGGCGCCGAGCACCCACGCCGGCCGCCACGCCGCGTAGCCGGGCACCATGTTCCCGGCGAAGAACGGGAACATGCGGTGCGCGACGGTGAAGTACACCGGCAGCAGCAGGCCGAACGAACCGATCTTGATGGACGCGAACACGAGCCGCGCATCGCCGGTGTGCAGGAACACCGCGTAGGCGACGAACCCGGCGAAGCCGAGCAGCATCGCGCCCCCGCACGACAGCGCGTGCCACGTCCGGCCGCCGTCGCGCCACAGCCAGCGCAGGAGGTGGAACAAACCCGTCGCCCAGCCGGCGAGGGTGAGCACCGCGCCCAGGTGCAGCAGGGGCGCCGGGCCGAACGCACCGGCCAGGGTCGACAGCTGTCCGCCGAACAGGCCGACGCCGACCGGCACGTAGTGCCAGCGGCCGATGTCGTCCAGGCCCATCCAGCGCGGGAACACCGTCAGCAGGAAACCGAACATGAAGGGCGCCAGCACCTGGTACTGCATGACGATCGCGTGGAGCCAGCCGCCGTAGACCGCCGGCTGGCGCAGCCCGAACACGTGCCAGCGCGCGTCGACCAGCCACAGCGTCCACCAGGCCATGGCCAGCAGGACGTTGCCGGCGCCGACGGCGAACATCAGGCGGTGCGGCGCATGCGCGAGGAACCGCGGCGAGGGCAGGGCGTCCATGGGCTCAGCCGCTGCAGCCGCCGCAGCACACCGACGGCAGCTGCCGCAGTCGCGACGGTTCGCTGGGCAACCCGGCCGCCTCGAGGCAGGCGAGCAGTTCCGCGCGCGTCAGCACCGTGGCCATGCGGATCGTGCGGCCGCTCGCGTCGAGGTCGACCAGCGCAGCGGGATCCAGCTCGGTGATGGCGCGGTCGAGCCGCACGACGTCGGCCATGGGCCAGGGCGATTCGAAGGCGAATTCGGCCATGGCCTACTCCTGGTCCTCCAGCCGCCGCGGCGCGATCCACAGCCGCAGCACGAACCAGCACAGGGCGAGCGCGCCGATGCTGAAGATGGTGTCGCCGGGCACGCGCATCCACACCAGCATGTCCACGATCGGCTTGTTCATGAAGTCGGCCGAGCGCGCATACCAGTAGCCGTGCTCGATCGCCGCCAGCAGCTGCATCGTGCCCAGCGGCAGCAGGGTGAGCAACGCCATCAGCGCCAGGCCGATGTTGAGGCACCAGAACGCGATCTTCAGCGCGCCGGTGTTCCAGCGCATCTCCCCGCGCAGCCCGCGCATGCAGAACAGCACCAGCGCGATCCCGAGCATGCCGTACACGCCGAACAGCGCGGTGTGGCCGTGCAGCGGGGTCAGGTTCAGGCCCTGCATGTAGTACAGCGACAGCGGCGGATTGATCAGGAAGCCGAACAGCCCCGCGCCGACGAGGTTCCAGAACGAAACCGCGATGAAGAACAGGATCGGCCAGCGGTAGCGTTCCATCCACGGCGTCGCCTGGCCGAGCTTCCAGGTGTGGTAGGCCTCGAAGCCGATGTAGGCCAGCGGCACCACTTCCAGCGCGCTGAAGCTCGCGCCCAGCGCGACCACCGCGGTCGGCGTGCCGACGAAGTACAGGTGGTGCAGGGTGCCGAGCACGCCGCCGGCCATGAACACGATGGTCGCGAACAGCACCGTCACCGCCGCCGTCGAGGTGCGGATCAGCCCGAGGCGGGTGAAGATCAGCGCCATCACCGCGGTCGCGAACACCTCGAAGAAGCCTTCGACCCACAGGTGCACCAGCCACCAGCGCCAGTACTCGACCTCGGAGATGTGGGTGTGCTCGTTCCACATCAGCGCCGAGGCGAAGAACAGGCCGATGCAGACGGTGGACAGGAACAGCAGGCCCACGATCGAGCGCGTCGGCGACTTCGGCCCGCGCAGCACCGGCCACAGCGCGCGGCCCACCAGCGTCAGCCACAGCATCAGGCCGACGAACAGGAACCACTGCCAGAACCGGCCCATGTCGGCGTATTCCCAGCCTTGGTGGCCGAACCAGAAGTTGACCGGGCCGATGCCGAGCTTCTGCATCACCGCCAGCCACTGGCCCGCGAACGAACCGACCACGATCAGCAGCAGGCAGCCGAACAGGAAGTTCACGCCCAGGCGCTGGAACCTGGGTTCATGCCCCGACAGCGCCGGCCCGATGTACAGGCCCGTCCCGAGCCACGCCACCGCGATCCACAGCACCGCGAGCTGCGTGTGCCACGTGCGCGTGATCGAGTAGGGCAGCACGTTCGCCAGCGGATAGCCGTACGCGTCCTGGCCTTCGACCTGGTAGTGCGCGGTAATCGCGCCGAGCAGGATCTGCACCACGAACAGCGCCAGCACCACCCAGAAGTACTTGGCGGTCGCGCGCATCGACGGCGTCGGTTTCAGCGCCGCGAACGGATCGGCCTTCGGCAGCTCGAGCGGCGGCTCGCCGCGGCCGTGGCTCACCGCGTGGTGCCAGCCGAGCACGCCGATGCCGGCGATCAGGAACAGCACGCTGAAGGCCGACCACACCCAGAGCGCGGGCGGCGGCGTGTTGCCGACCAGCGGCTCCGCCGGCCAGTTGTTCGTGTAGGTGACGCGCGCGTCCGCGACGCCGGGCTGCGAAGGCGCGAGCACGTTGCCGTCGCCGGCCGGACGCTCCGTCCCGGCGGCCCACGCGGTCCACCAGAAGAACGCGCTGAGCGCGCGCCGATGCCCGGCGTCGGGCACCGTGCCTTCCTTCATCGCGTAGGCCTGGCGCAGTTCCGCCGTCGCCGGATCGTTGCCGAACAGGCTCTCGTAGTGCGCGGCCACGTTCGAGATCGCGGCCAGGCGGTCGCGGCTGACCGTGATCCTGTCGGTCGCGGGGTCGTAGGTGTTGCGGCGCATCTCGTCGCGCAGGCGTCCGCGCAGCGCGCCCTGCTGCTCGGGCGACAACAGGTCGTAGCGCGCCATGCTGTCGTCCTGGCGCGCCCACAGGTCGAGCAGCTCGACCGCCTCGCGATGCAGCCAGTCGGCGCTCCAGTCCGGCGCGACGTAGGCGCCGTGGCCCCAGATCGAGCCGAGCTGCATGCCGCCCATCGATTGCCAGACCTCGCGGCCTTCCTCGATGTCGGCGCTGGTGAAGACCACGGTCCCGTCGTCGGAGACGACCTGTTCGGGAATCGGCGGGGCGGCGCGGAAGATCTCGCGTCCGGCCCAGAGCAGCACGCCGAAGGACACGGCGAGGAGGGTGGCGAGGACGATCCAGAGCTTGCGGGTGCTTTCCATGGGCTTCTCCCGGGAGTGACGGCATGGTGCGGGCCGGCGCCCGCCGCCACCATGACCCAGGTCAAGCCGCCGCGCTTACGCCGATTGCAGGATCGCGCCGGCGATGTCTTCCAGGCGCGCGCGGCCGGTGAGCTCGACCTCGCGCCGGTCGACCTGGATCAGGCCTTCGTCGTTGAAGCGCTTGAGCACGCGGCTCACCGTCTCCGGCGCCAGGCGCAGGTAGTTGGCGATGTCGGTGCGCGACATCGTCAGCTGGAAGCGCTCGGCGGAGAAGCCGCGCGCGGCCAGGCGCCGCGACAGCCGCACCAGGAACGCGGCCATGCGCTCGTCCGCCGACCAGTCGCCGGCCAGCATCGAGGCGGTGCCGATGTCGCGGCTGAGCATCTGGAACAGCGTCTGCTGCAGGCGCGGCAGGCGCCCGGCGAGCACCGAGATCTTCGGGAACGAGAACCGGCACAGCGTGACCGTGTCCAGCGCCACTGCGTTGCACGGGAAACGGTCGGCGGCGATCGCGTTGAGGCCGATCACCTCGCCCGGCAGGTGGAAACCCAGCACGTGCTCGCGACCGTCGCGGTCGACGGTGTAGGTCTTGACCGTGCCGGCGCGGACCGCGGCGATCGCCTCGAAGGGATCGCCCTCGCGGAACACGTGGTCGCCCGCGTGCAGCGGGCCGATGTGCTCGACCAGCATGTGCAGGTCGCGCAGCTGGCTCTTGTCCATGCCCTGCGACAGGCAGGCCTGCGAGAACGCGCAGGTCGAGCAGAAGGTGAACGCGTCGCCGTCGTCGGCGACGATGCTGCGGTCGACGCGGGGGAATTCGGCGTTGCTCATTCCCGGCGCTCCGGAAGGCGGGGTCGGGTCAGATCGCGCGGGAGAACCTGGGCGCGGCGTCGGGGGCCGGCTTCTCTCCGGCGTGGTGCGCGAGATAGCGGTCGAAGCACATCGCGATATTACGCAACAACAGGCGCCCCTGCGTAGTCGCCACGATGCGTTCCGGGCCGATCCGGACCAGGCCGTCGGCTTCCAGCGGCGCCAGCTGCGCCAGCGCGTCGGCGAAGTAGCCGGCGAAGTCCACGGCATGGCGCCGTTCCAGCGCGCGGATCGGGATTTCGCCCTGGCACATGAGGTGCTGGATCAGGTCGGCGCGCAGCGCGTCGTCCTCGTCGAGGCGCAGTCCGCGGAACACGGGCAGCCGGCCTTCGTCCAGCGCGACCTGCCAGCTCGGCAGGTCGCGCGGGTTCTGGCTGAAGCTGTCGCCGATGTGGCTGATCGCGCTGACCCCGAGCCCGACCAGGTCGGTGGCGGCGTGGGTGGTGTAGCCCATGAAGTTGCGGTGCAGCGTGCCGCGTTCCTGCGCCTGGGCGAGGTCGTCGTCGGGCAGGGCGAAATGATCCATGCCGATGTAGACGTAGCCCGCGGCGGTGAGCCGGTCGATCGCCAGCTGCAGCAGCGACAGCTTGGTCGCCGCGTCGGGCAGCTGCGCGGCGTCGATCTGCCGCTGCGCCTTGAACAGCGCGGGCAGGTGCGCGTAGCTGTACACCGCCAGCCGGTCCGGGCGCATTTCCACGACCGTGTCGAGGGTGCGCGCGAACCCGTCGGGCGACTGCTTCGGCAGCCCGTAGATCAGGTCGATGTTGACCGAACGGAAGCCCGACTCGCGGCAGGCGTCGACCACCGCGCGGGTTTCCGCCACGGACTGGATGCGGTTGACCGCTTCCTGCACCGCCGGGTCGAAGTCCTGCACGCCGAAGCTGGCGCGGTTGAAGCCGAGCGCGCCGAGCGCGCGCACGTCCGGCGCGTTGGTGTAGCGCGGGTCGAGCTCGATCGACAGGTCGCGCGTGGGCGAATCCGAGAAGCGGAAGTGGCTGCGCAGCGTGTCGAGCAGTTCGCCCAGCTGCGCCGGCGACAGGAAGTTCGGCGTGCCGCCGCCCAGGTGCAGCTGGATCACCTCGCGGTCGCGGTCGAACAGCTCCGCGGTGAGCGCGATCTCGCGGTACAGGCGCACCAGGTAGGCCGCGCCGCGCGCGAGGTCGCGGGTGATGATGCGGTTGCAGCCGCAGTAGAAGCACGGGCTCATGCAGAACGGCACGTGCACGTACAGCGACAGCCGCGACGGGATCGGATCGCCGTTGCTGGCGGCGGCCGCGGCGCGCAGCTGCGCCTCGCCGAAGCCCGCGTGGAATTGCGGCGCCGTCGGATAGGAGGTGTAGCGCGGCCCGGGCCGGTCGTAGCGGCGGAGCAGGTCGGCGTCGAAGCGGGGATTGGCGAGCATGCGGTGCAGTGTCCGCAGGCACGCGCCCGTCCGCCTTGACCCTGGTCAACCGCCGGGCAGTCCGCGGCGCGCGGATGGGGCGCGCGCCGCGGGATGCCGCTCACGCGGCGGCGGCGAACTCCGGCGCGACCGAGGCCAGCGCCTCCGCCATCGAGGCGGCGCGCTGCGCGGGCGACACCGCGAGGCCTTCCGCGCGCACGAAGCGCACGTCCCCGATGCCCATGAACCCGAACATGTGGCGCAGGTAGGGCTCCTGGAAGTCCATGCCGCTGGCCTGGTGGAATCCGCCGCGGCTGCTCGCGATCACCACCTGCTTGCCGCCGGCGAGGCCCTCGGCCATGCCCTGTTCGTTGTAGCGGAAGGTCCTGCCGGCCACGGCGAGGCGGTCGATCCAGGCCTTCAGCGTCGAGGGGATGCCGAAGTTGTACATCGGCGCACCGACGACCACGACGTCGGCCTCGAGGAACTCCTGCAGGACGCGTTCGGCGGCGGCCGCCTCGGCCGGATCGGCCTTGGCCAGCGAACCGCCGCTCAGGTGCGGCAGCGGGGTGGCGTCGAGGTCCCGATAGGTGACCTCGAGGCCCGGATCCGCCGCCTTGCGGGCAGCCACCACGGCGGCGCTGAGCGCGCGGCTGGCCGACTGGGCGCCGAGGATGCTGGAGTCGATGTGGAGGAGCTTCATGGTCCTGTCCCGTGTGCGATGCGGCGGGTCGCCGCGACGGGAGTCATGGTCCATCGTTGCGTGTGCGGGATAAATATGGTCAGATGCCACTGTGCGTTCCATATTTGGAACCAAGGGGCGGGCAGCCATGCAGGACCTCAACGACCTCTACTACTTCGCCATGGTGGTGGACCACGGCGGGTTCGCCGCCGCCGAGCGCGCGCTGGGCATCCCGAAATCGCGCCTGAGCCGCCGCATCAGCCAGCTCGAGTCCGACCTGGGCGTGCGGCTCCTGCAGCGCTCGACGCGCCGCTTCGCCGTCACCGACGTCGGCAACGGCGTGTACCGGCACGCGCAGACGATGCTCGCCGAAGCGCAGGCCGCGCGCGAAGTCGTCGATCGCCTCAGCGCGCAGCCGCGCGGGCTGGTACGGGTGAGCGTGCCGGTCAGCCTCGCCCAGCAGGAGATTCCGGCGATGCTGCCGGATTTCCTCGCGCTCTATCCGGAAGTGCGCGTGCAGCTGCTCGTCAGCAACCGCCGCTACGACCTGATCAACGAAGGCGTCGACGTCGCGCTGCGCGTGCGCACGAAGCTCGACGACGACGGCAGCCTCGTGTTGCGCACCTTCGGCCCGATCCAGAGCCTGCTGGTGGCGAGCCCCGGGTATCTCGACCGCATGGGCCGGCCGGCGGTGCCCGCCGACCTCGCCGCGCACGTCACGCTCAGCATGGGCGAGGACGACCACGCGCAGCACTGGGTGCTGCACGGCCCCGATGGCGCGGTGGAGTCGGTGGCGCTGCGGCCGCGCGTGTCGGGCTTCGATTTCCCGATGCTGCAGTCGCTCGCGCGCCGCGGCGTGGGCATCACGCTGTTGCCGGAAAACCTGTGCGCGGACCTGGTGCATCGCGGCGAGCTGGAAGTCGTGCTGCCAGACTGGCGCCTGCCCGACGGCATCTGCCACGCCGTGTTCGCGTCGCGCCGCGGCCTGCTGCCGGCGGTGCGCGTCTTCATCGATTTCCTCGCCGAGCGGCTGCCTCCGCTGCTGGAATCCGCGCGCGTGGAATGCCGCGGGAAGATGGCGGAGAGGGTGGGATTCGAACCCACGGTCGTGTCGCCACGACGGCGGTTTTCAAGACCGCTGCCTTAAACCGCTCGGCCACCTCTCCGTGCGCGGCATTGTACGTGTGACGCGCGGTCTCGCGTTGCCGCGCGTCGGGCCGGTCCCTAGGCTCGACGCATGCCGATCCGCGTCCTGATCATCGACGACCACGCGCTGGTGCGCACCGGGATCCGCCTGCTGCTGGCCGACGCCGGCGACATCGAAGTGGCCGGCGAAGCGGCGACGGGCGAGGACGGGCTGGCGGCGGCGCGCCGGTTGCGCCCCGACGTCGCGCTGTGCGACCTGCACCTGCCGGGCATCAGCGGGCTGGAGGTGACGTCGCGCATCGCGCGTGGCGGCTGGGGCACGCGGGTGCTGGTGGTGTCGGTGCTGGAGGACGGGCCGATGCCGAAGCGGCTGCTCGAGGCCGGCGCCGACGGCTACGTCGGCAAGAACTGCGAGGCGGCGGAGCTGGTGCGCGCGGTGCGTACCGTCGCATCGGGGCGGCGCTATCTCGCCGGGACGATCGCGCAGGCGCTCGCGTTGTCCGGCGTCGACGGCGCGGGCACGCCGTTCGACGCGCTGTCGGCGCGCGAACTGGAAGTGGCGATGCTGCTGCTGCGCGGGATGCGCCAGGAAGACATCGCGCGCAGGCTCAGCCTGAGCGCGAAGACGGTGAACACCCACAAGTCGCGGCTGTTCGGGAAACTCGGCATCCGCGACAGCATCGCGCTGGCGCGGATGGCGGGGCGGCACGGCCTGGCCGAGCCGCTCTAGCGCGGCGCCCGCTTAGGAGGCGTCGCGCTGCGCTTCGGCTTCGGCGGCCGCATCGGCAGCCTGCGCCGGATCCGGCGCGACGACGGTGCCGATCACGGGCTCGACGCTGTTCGCGGCGGGCGTCTCCGAGGCGGCCTCGTCGATCGGCGACGGCGCCGACGGCACCGGCATCGCATCGAACAGGCCCGCGTGCGACGCCGGCGCGGCAGGCGCGACGGCGGCGGGCTGCGGCGTCACCGGCTCGACCGGCAGCGCTTCGACCGACGCGGGCGCCGACGGCGCGGGCTCGATGGCGGCCGGCGCGACAGGCGCCGGCTCATCCGCGACCGGCGCGGCGTCCACCGGCGCGTCCGCGACCGGCGCGGCGTCCACCGGCGCCGCGGCTGCGACCGGCGCGACCGGCTCGAAGCCATCGTCCTCGAAGTCGAACTCGGGCTGCGAGCCGTCGGCGAGGGCGACGTCGCCCGACATCGCCTCGTCATGCTCGCCCGACGCGGCCTGCGCATTGTTGCCGGCCTCGCCATTGCCGCGACGGCGGCGGCGACCGCCGCGACGGCCGCGACGGCGGCGGCTGCCGGCATCGCCGTTGCCGTCGCCCTGCGCATCCGCGTGCGCGTCGGCATGGCCTTCGGTGGCGCTGGCCGCCATTTCGCCGGCATCGTGTCCCGCCACCGGTGCGGCGTCGTTCGCGTGCGGCGCGTCGGCGTGCGGTTGCACCGCGATCGTCGTCGCAGCCGCGACCGCGGCCGGCGTGGCCGCCTGCAGCAACTCGGCGTTCGACTGCGCGCCTTCGGCACTCGCGTTGCCCGCCTGCACGTCGCGCGGCGCGCGCGGCTGCCTGGGCTGGCGCGGCTGCTGCTGGGCCTGGCCCTGCGCCTGCTGCTGCGAAGCCTGCGGCTGGCCCTGCTGCGCTTGGCCCTGCTGCGGCTGCTGACCCTGCTTCTGCTGCTTTTGCGACTTGTCCTTCTTCGACTGCTGCTGGTCGCGACCCTTGTCCTGCTTGTTGCCCTGGGCCTGCGCTTGCGGCTGCTGCTGGCCGCCGCCGCGACGCTCGTCGCGGCGCTGGCCATCACGGTTGCGCCCGCCGCGATCGCCGCGGCCGTCGCGCCCGTCGCGACGCTGGCCGTTGCGCTCGTTGCGATCGCCGCGGCCGCCGCGTTCCGGCTGCTGCGCCTGCGGCTTGCGCGCCGGCATGGTCGGCTCGCCCCCGCCGAAGAAGCCGAGGATGCGGTCCCACAGGCCGACGCTGCGCGCGGCAGCGGCGGCGGGCGAGGGCTGCGCCACCGGCGCGGGCGCCGCAGGAACGTCCTCGCGCGGCTCGCGCATCGGCGCCGGCGATGCCGGGCGCACGTTGGTCACCGCGGCCGGCGGCGGCACGTTGAGGTTGGCCTTGGTCAGCGCGATCGTCGCCAGCTTGCGCGGCGTGCCGCGCTGGTAGCTCGGGCGGCTGGTGTCCTCGCCGAGCTCGTTCTCGCGGATGCGGGTGACTTCGTAGTGCGGCGTATGCAGCTGCTCGTCGGCGACGATCACGATCGGCGCGTCGTGGCGCCCCTCGATCTCGCTGAGCGCGCGGCGCTTCTCGTTGAGCAGGTAGTTGGCGATCTCCACCGGCGCCTGCACCAGCACCTGCCCGGTGTTGTCCTTCATCGCATGCTCTTCGGCGACGCGGATGATGGACAGCGCCAGCGACTCGATGCTGCGCATGCGGCCGTGGCCTTCGCAGCGCGGGCACACGATCTGGCTGGATTCGCCCAGGCTCGGGCGCAGGCGCTGGCGCGACATCTCCAGCAGGCCGAAGCGCGAGATGCGGCCGACCTGCACGCGCGCGCGGTCGGACTTCAGCGCGTTCGCCAGGCGGTTCTCGACCTCGCGCTGGTGCTTGTTCGAGGCCATGTCGATGAAGTCGATCACCACCAGGCCGCCCAGGTCGCGGAGGCGCATCTGCCGCGCGACTTCCTCGGCCGCCTCCAGGTTGGTGTTGAACGCCGTTTCCTCGATGTCGCCGCCCTTGGTGGCGCGCGCCGAGTTCACGTCGACCGCGGTCAGCGCCTCGGTCTGGTCGATGACGAGCGCGCCGCCGGAGGGCAGGCGCACCTCGCGCTCGTAGGCGCCCTCGATCTGCGATTCGATCTGGAAGCGGTTGAACAGCGGGACGTCGTCGGTGTAGTGCTTGAGCTTGCGCAGGTTGTGCGGCATGACCTGCTGCACGAACTCCTTCGCTTCCTCGTACATTTCCGGCGTGTCGACCAGGATCTCGCCGATGTCCGCGCGCATGTAGTCGCGCAGGGCGCGGATGATCAGCCGCGATTCCTGGTAGATCAGGAACGGCGCCGGCTTGCTCAGCGCGGCCTCGGCGACCGCGCGCCACACGCTCAGCAGATAGTCGAGGTCCCATTGCAGGTCCTCGGCGTCGCGGCCGACGCCGGCGGTGCGGATGATCACGCCCATCTCGTCGGGGATGTTCAGCGCGTCCATTGCGCGCTTGAGCTCGGCGCGGTCCTCGCCCTCGATCCGGCGCGAGACGCCGCCGGCGGTCGGGGAGTTCGGCATCAGCACCATGTAGCGGCCGGCCAGCGAGATGAACGTGGTCAGGGCCGCGCCCTTGTTGCCGCGCTCTTCCTTCTCGACCTGGACGACGACTTCCTGGCCTTCGCGCAGGAGTTCCTTCAGGCCGGCCTTGTTCGGGTCGACGCCCGACTGGAAGTAGTCGCGGGAGATTTCCTTCAGCGGCAGGAAGCCGTGGCGCTCGCCGCCGTATTCGACGAAGGCGGCCTCGAGCGAGGGTTCGAGCCGGGTGATGCGGCCCTTGTAGATGTTGGACTTCTTCTGTTCCTTCGCGGGCTGTTCGATGTCGATGTCGTACAGCGTCTGGCCGTCGACGATCGCGACGCGCAGTTCTTCCGCCTGCGTCGCGTTGATGAGCATTCTCTTCATGGTGGCGTTCCTCGCGCGCTGCTTCGCGCGACGACGCCGTGGGCGTTTCGCCTCTGGAGACCGCCGAGCGCCGCTGCGCGGGGAACGCGCGGCGACGCTTCGAGTTTTCCAGCGCTACGACACCACGGCGGGCCGCGGGAGCGCTTGTTTCCAATATGTTCTTGTTGCGGGCCGGCGTCGCATCCGGGGACGCGACACGCGGGTCGTGTTCAGCGCCGGCGGTTCTGACGCGCCGGGCGATGGCCGGGTCTGCCGGCGAGCCGCTAACATGGCCGCCCCGGGGGCGGTGGTCGCGCGCTGCAGCCGGAGATCGAGGGAGGAGGGCTTTCGGCCCGCGCCCGCTTTTCGCCACCGAGGTGGCGAAGGGGCAACTCCCAGCGAAATCAAACCCTTATCTCGCCCGGCGAGTGTAGCAGATCAAGGCGTCCCATGGCCCCTCCCGAACCGCCCGATCGCCCCGCCGGGGCCCGCACCGTGCGGGTCGCCGAGGACCGCGCCGGGCAGCGCCTCGACAACTTCCTGCTGGGCCAGCTCAAGGGCGCGCCGCGGAGCCTGGTCTACAAGCTGGTCCGGTCCGGCCAGGTCCGGGTGAACGGCGGGCGCGCCAAGGCGGACCGGCGGCTGGAGGGCGGCGACGAGGTCCGGATCCCGCCGGTCCGGCTGGAGGCCGCCGAGGCCCGCGGCACCCCGGCCCGGGGCCTGCTCGAGGCCATGGAGGCTTCGATCCTGTTCGAGGACGCCCGGCTGCTGGTGGTGGACAAGCCGTCGGGCGTGGCCAGCCACGGCGGCAGCGGCATCTCCTTCGGCGCCATCGAGACCCTGCGCGCGCTGCGGCCGAACCAGTCGCTGGAGCTGGTCCACCGCCTCGACCGCGACACCTCCGGGGTCCTGGTGGTGGCCAAGAAGCGGTCGGCGCTGTCGGAACTGCAGGCGCTCATGCGCGAGGACTCGGGCCCGGGCGGGGGCGGGGGCCTGCGGAAACGCTACCTCGCGCTGCTCGCCGGGCGCATGCCCGACGGGGTCATGAGCGTGGACGCGCCGCTGCACGTCGGCCTGCGCCAGGGCGGCGAACGCCACGTCCAGGTGGACCAGGCCGGCAAGCCCTCGCTCAGCCACTTCCGCGTGCTCGAGCGCCGCGGCGGGCATTCGTACTGCGAGGTGCGCATCGAGACCGGCCGCACCCACCAGATCCGGGCGCACGCGAAGCACATCGGGCATGCGGTCGCGGGCGACGACAAGTACGGCGATCCGGACGTCAATCGCCGGTTGCGCGACCAGGCCGGCCTGCGCCGCCTGTTCCTGCACGCCGCCTCGCTCGAGTTCGCGCTCGACGAGGGCGCGACGCCCTACGTGTTCAACGCGCCGCTGCCGGCCGAGCTCGTCGCCGTCCTCGACCGTCTCTGACTTCCCGATAGTCGCTTCGGGTTGGGCGCCGGAAGCGGGCGCGTCGCTTCGGGGCGGGGCGGCGGAAGCGTGCGTGGAATTCCGGGGGACGCCGCAAGTACGTCCCTGTAGGCTCCGTGGCGGCATCCATGCCGCCAAGGCCCCCG
>JBQCJF010000163.1:0-10518 GCA_051953015.1 Luteimonas sp. | reverse complement strand
CGGCGGGGTGGGCGCCGCGCCGGTGGCCGCGGGCACGCCGCTCGCGCGGCGCGTGCCGGTGCGCGCCGCGCGCGGGCGCGAGCGCCGCGGCCTGCGCGTCGAACACGGGGACGCGGCGGCGAACGTCGCTCTGGACGGCGGCGCCGGCGTCGCCACGCTCGCGGTGCCGACCTCGCGCCGCGGCTGGCTTGAGCCGGGACGCCTGCGGATCTCCACCGTTCGCCCGCTCGGCCTCGCGATCGCCTGGGCCTACGCGTGGCCCGACACGCCGCTGCTGGTGTACCCCGCGCCGGAGACGCACGGCCCCGAGCTGCCGCGCGGGGGCGAAGGCGCGGCCGCGCGGCTGGATCCAGCGGGCGACGACGTGCACCACCTGCGCGCGTATCGCCGCGGCGATCCGCGGCGCGCGATCGCGTGGAAGCCGTCGGCGCGGCGCGACGCGCTGCTGGTGCGCGAATACGAGCAGCCGCAGGGCCGCGAGGTCGTGCTCGACTGGGCCGCGCTCGCGCCGCTCGACACCGAGGCGCGCATCCGCCGCCTCGCGCGCTGGGTCGACGACGCGGAACGGCAGGGTCGCCGCTACCGGTTGCAGCTGCCGGGACAGCCGCCGCTCGGCCCCGACCTCGGCCCGCGCCACCGCCACGCCTGCCTGCGCGCGCTCGCGCTGCTGCCCGGATGAGCGCGCGCGCGGCCACGCCGCTGGATCCGCAGGCGCGCGGCTGGGCGCTCGCCGCGGCTGCGGCCTGCCTGCTGCCGCTGCTGCTGCAGCTGCCGTGGGCGCTCGGCGCCGGGATCGGCGTCGCCGCCGTCGCGGTCGCCGCGCTGTCGCGGCGCCGGCCCCTGCCCGGCTGGCTGCGCCTGCTGCTCGCGCTCGCGCTGGCCGGCGCAGTGCTCGCGACGGCGCGCTTCCCTTTCGGCCGCGACACCGCCTGCGCGCTGCTCGCGGCGATGCTCGCGATCAAGCCCGCGGAAACGGCCGGCCTGCGCGACGCGCGCAGCCTGCTCGGCTTCGCGCTGTTCGCGCCGTTCGCGACCTTCCTGCTCGAGCAGGGGCCGATCGCGCTCGTGCTCGGCCTCGCCGGCGCGGCGCTCGCGCTCGCCGCGCTGCTGCGCCTCGCCGAACAGGAATCCGGCGACGCGCGGCCGATGCCGCCGCTGCGCCGCTTCGCCCGCATCGGCCGCCTCGCCGCCGTCGGCCTGCCGCTCGCGCTCGCCGCGTTCTGGCTGTTCCCGCGCATGGCCGCGCCGCTGTGGGGCGTGCCCGAGCGCGCGATGGCGCGGCCGGGGCTGTCGGACGACATGGCGCCGGGCGAGTGGATCGACCTGATGAACGACGATCGCACCGCGCTGCGCGTGCAGTTCTTCGGGCCGGCGCCGCCAACTTCGCAGATGTACTGGCGCGGCCCCGTGCTCTGGAACTACGACGGCCGGCGCTGGACGCAGGCGCGCTGGGTCCGCGACATCGCGCCGCCGCCGGTCGTGCCCGGCGCAGCGCGCTGGGACTACCAGGTCGAACTGGAACCCACCGACACCCGCCAGCGCGTCGCCCTGGAGGTGGCGACGGCCGCGCCACCGGGAACGCGGCTGTCGCTCGACTACGGGCTGTACAGCGCGCGGCCGCTCACCACCCTCACCCGCTGGCGCATGCGCTCGGCGCCGCCGGCGCGATTCCAGCCGCAGCTCGGCCAGGTGCTGCGCCAGGCCGCGCTCGCGCTGCCGCCGGGCTTCAACCCGCGCACGCTCGCGATGGCCCGGCAGTGGCGCGCGGAAGCGGGCGCGCCCTCGCCCGCCGCCGACCTCGCGATCGCGCGGCGCGCGATGCGCCTGTTCCACGACGACTTCGCGTACACGCTCGACACGCCGCTCGCGGGCCGCAACGCGGTGGACGAATTCCTGTTCGACACCCGCGCCGGCTTCTGCGAGCACTTCTCCTCCGCCTTCGTCGTGCTGATGCGCGCGGCGGGCGTGCCCGCGCGCGTGGTGACGGGCTACGCCGGCGGCTATCGCAACCCGATCGGCGGCTACTGGCTCGTGCGCAATTCCGACGCGCACGCCTGGGCGGAAATCTGGCTCGAAGGCCGCGGCTGGGTGCGCATGGATCCGACCGCGGCGGTCGCGCCGGAGCGGATCTACGACACCATCGCCGACCGCGCGCCCGGCGCCGGCGCCCTCGGCGGCCTCGGCGGCCTGACCCCGGTGCTCGACGTCGGCGACTGGCTGCGCCGCGGCTGGAACGACTTCGTGCTCGGCTTCGACGCCGCGCGGCAGCGCCGCCTGCTCGCGCCGCTGGGCATCGACGACGTCGCGCCGGCGCGCCTGGCGTTGTTGTTCGCCGCCTGCGCGCTGGTCGCGCTGGGCTGGATGGCTTGGTTCAGCGCCCGCGCCGGACGCGAGCGCGATCCGGTCCTGCGGGCGTGGCGGCGCCTGAACGACCGCTACGCCAGGGCTGGACTTTCGCGCGCCGCCCACGAGCCGGCCGGCGCCTGGGCTGAACGGATCGCGACGCGCCTCGACGACGGCGGGAAAACCCTGCGTCCGCTCATCCTGCGTTTCGACAACTGGCGGTACGCTCCCTGTCCAGGGGGACGATCCGCTGCCAACGCGCTGGCCCGTGCGCTGTGCCGCCATCGACCCTCGCCCGCCACCACCGCCAGGCCTGCCGTCCGGAGACCGCCATGAAGTTCACCCGTTTTGCCCTGCCGCTGGCCGCCGCGTGCCTGCTGGCCGCGTGCGCGACGCCCGCGCCGCTCAAGGGCGCCTATTCCCCGATCACGCCGCAGGAAGCGGCCGCGACCGACGCCACCGGCACGATGGTGCGCTGGGGCGGCCGCATCGTGTCCGTCGACCCGCAGGCGCAACGCACCTGCTTCGAGATGATCTCGATGGACCTGCAGGACAGCGGCCGCCCGCGCAGCAGCGGCGACCGCATCGGCGGACGCTTCATCGCGTGCCGCGCGGGCTTCTACGATCCCGCGCTGTTCGAGAAGAACCGCGAAGTGACGTTCACCGGCCGCATCGAAGGCTACGAGACGCGCAAGATCGGCGAATACGACTACCGCTTCCCGAAGGTGGACGCGAGCGTCGTGTACCTGTGGCCGGAGCGCCAGCGCGTCGATCGCGACCCCATGCTGTATCCGTACATGGGCTGGGGCCTGCACCGCGGCTGGGGCTGGGGGATGGGCTGGGGCTGGCGCATCCACTGACCCGGCGCCCGGCGCGACGCGCCGGCGCAATGCCGTGACGCAATGCGGGCCGCCCGGGTTTCCGGGCGGCTCGCGCGGTTTTGCGGCGCCCCTTTTTCGGCGCCGCTTTACGAGGCCGCGTCGAGCGCGTCGGCCAGGCGCGCCACCGCGACCACTTCCATGTCCTTGAACGGCTGGCCCTTGGGCGCGTTCGCCTTCGGCACGATCGCGCGCCGGAACCCGTGCGTCGCCGCTTCGCGCAGGCGCTCCTCGCCGTTCGGCACGGGGCGGATCTCGCCGGACAGCCCGACCTCGCCGAACGCGACGGTCTTCTCCGGCAGCGGCCGGTCGCGCAGCGACGACAGCACCGCGAGCAGCACCGGCAGGTCGGCCGCGGTCTCCTGCAGCCGGATGCCGCCGACGACGTTGACGAACACGTCCTGGTCGGACACGCCGATGCCACCATGGCGATGCAGCACCGCCAGCAGCATCGCCAGCCGGTTCTGCTCGAGTCCGACGGCGACGCGGCGCGGGTTCGACAGCGGCGACGCGTCCACCAGCGCCTGCACTTCCACCAGCAGCGGCCGCGTGCCTTCGCGCGTCACGGTGACGCAGCTGCCCGGCTGCTGCAGGCTGCCGCCGGACAGGAAGATCGCCGACGGATTCGGCACTTCCTTCAGGCCCTGCTCGCCCATCGCGAATACGCCCAGCTCGTTGACCGCGCCGAAGCGGTTCTTGAACGCGCGCAGCACCCGGAAGCGTGAGCCCGATTCGCCCTCGAAATACAGCACCGCGTCGACCATGTGCTCGAGCACGCGCGGGCCGGCGATGCCGCCCTCCTTGGTGACGTGGCCGACGAGGAACACGGCGGTGCCGGTTTCCTTGGCGTAGCGCACGAGGCGCGCCGCGGATTCGCGGACCTGGCTCACCGAGCCCGGCGCCGCGGTGAGCGATTCGGTCCAGAGGGTCTGCACCGAGTCGGCGACGATCATGCCCGGGCGCATCGCGGCGGCGTGCTCGAGGATGCGTTCGACCCCGGTCTCGGCGAGCGCGTGCACGCCGTCGACCGCCAGGCCCAGGCGCGCCGCGCGGCCGGCGACCTGGCCAAGCGATTCCTCGCCGGTCACGTACAAGCTGCTGAATGCCGGGCCGCCGGCACCGGCACCGCCCCCCGCCGCGCCGCCGCCCGCCATCTTCGCGACGGCCTGCAGCAGCAGCGTCGACTTGCCGATGCCCGGGTCGCCACCGACCAGCACGACCGCGCCCTCGACCAGGCCGCCGCCGAGCACGCGATCGAACTCGCCGATGCCGGTGGAGACGCGCGCGTCCTCCTGGTGGCGCACGTCCGACAGCGCGGTGACCTTCGGCGCGTCCACCTTGCCCGCCCAGCCCGCGCGCCGCGCCGGCGACTTCGCCGCGGCGGCGCCCGCCGGCTCGAGCACGATCTCCGCGAGCGTGTTCCAGGCGCCGCACTCGGCGCACTGCCCCTGCCACTTGTTGTGCTCGCCGCCGCATTCGCCGCAGACGTAAGCGGTCTTCGCCTTCGATGCCACCTTCGCCATGAATTCCGGTCCGATATGCGGGTCAACATGAAAACCGACACCTGTCGCAGCCGAGGCGACGAGGACCGGTAGAACGTCAGGCCGCCTTCGCGAACTTCCTGACCTGGAAATCGAGGCGCCGGCCCAGCACACGGAACGCTTCGGCGATGGTGTCGATCTTGGTCGCATGCGCCAAGTCGATCAGCCGCTGCACAGTCTGCGGGCTCACCTCCATCCGCCGCGCCAGTTCGGAAGGCGAAACGTCCTGCAGGATCATCTCGTTGAGCAACAGGATCTTCGCACTCAATGAAGCGGGCAACTCGACGACCTCTTGCCCGGGCAGAGCTTTGCCCGGCACCGGTACGGGGCGACGATCCTCAAAATAGAACTCGATGGCCGTCTCGAGGGCATCGCGCGCCATTTCGCGGGCTTCCCGCTTCGTCGAGGCCGAAGTCAGGGCCTCGGGAAAATCCGGGAAACGGACGAAGTAGCCCGAGCCATCGCGCTCGAAGACTACGGGGTAGACAAGCATGACAACTCCAAATCCGGACTCGTCCACTGCAGGTCGTCCTGGAACGACGCGTCATTCCAGGCGCAGCTGCCTGAGGATCGCCCTGCGCAGTTTTTCCGATATCTCATGGCTTGGATGCCTCGGCATCACGCATTGCCTGCCGTTGAGATACACCTTGAGATGACGCTTACCTTCCTTGAATACCGCACCATGATTCGAAAGCCACCGTCTGAATTCGCTCTGCTTCATGTCCGCAAATTTCCCGTTTGATCGCGCTCGATGCGCTGGGATGTTGGTTCTTCGACATGTCGAGTAGCTCCGTTCAGGGACAGGTGATTTCGCCGGGCGCCTTCTGGCGGGCGCCGAGCGGTAGAATACACATTTTTGTTTACTCCGGCAAGCGTTCGCCCAAGATGGAAATCCGCCGGGCTTTCCGAAGCAAGGGCCGCTACGACCGGTCGACAAGAAGGCCGCCCCAAGGGCGGCCTTCGGCGAAAGCCGGCAGTCGGAGGTCAGCTCGGCACTAAGCTTCCGGCGCGGGTTCCACGCGCACCCATTCCAGGTACAGGTCGAACAGCGCGCCGAACAGCACGATCGCGCCGGCGAAGCGGAACCAGGGCATCGCGACCGCGTCCGCGCCGGGCAGCGCGAACATCGCGAACGGCGCCCGGTCCAGGAACGGCGTCATCGGCGCCGCGTGCGCGAGGAGCATGAGGCCCAGGCCGAATCCGGTGACGATGCCCGCGCGCCGGCTCCAGCGGCGCCAGCCGCCCTGCGCCGCGACCGCGAGCCACACCGCGATGTACGCGAGCAGCCAGCCTACGGTGGCGACGCGCTGCCAGCTGTGCAGGAACGCGTCCGTCAGGGCGAGCCCGCCGCCGACGCCGTGGCCGAAGGTCGCGGTGTCCCAGAACGCCTGCGGCGCGACATACATCGCCAGCGGGAACACCGCCAGCCCGGCCGCGGCGAGCAGCGCCTGCCAGCGCGGCGCGCGCGCGGGCTTCGGTTGCGCGCGCGGCTTCCAGTCGAAGCGGCCCTCGGGCCGGCGCCGGCGGAACCACGCGATCGCCATGAACACCAGCGCCAGCACGCCGAACAGCTGCAGCGCCTGGCCGCCGGACTGCTCGTCGGACATGCCGATCACCACCAGCACCACCAGCGTCCAGATCAGGAAGTTGTGGTTGTCCTCGGGATCGATCAGCGGCCGCTGCGGTTCGTACCGGCCCGCGGCTTCCGCTGGACGGCCGAAGCCGGCGAGCAGCGCCATCGCCATCGCCCGGTCCGGGGCGCGCCCCTCGGCTTCGGCCTTCGCCGCCAGCTCCTCCTGCAGCAGCGCGCGCAGCTCCCGCGCCACGTCGTCGCGCCGCCCGTGCGACAGCAGGCGCGCGACGTCGCGCACCCAGGATTCGATCACTTCGTTCGCGTTCGTCATTTCGCGTCGTCCCCCTGGAGAAAGCCTTCGATCGCCGTGGCCTGGGCGCGCCAGGCCGCGGCAAGTTCGGCGTAGGCGCGCTCGCCCTCGCTGCTCAGCCGGTAGTAGCGCCGCGGCGGCGCCGTGGAGGCGTCCCACTCGCTCAGCAGCAGGCCCTGGGCCTCGAGCCGCCGCAGCAGGGGGTAGAGCGTGCCCTCCTCGATCGGCAGGCCGCCCTCGGCGAGCGCCTGCCGCAACGAGTAGCCGTACTGGCGCTCGCGCAGGCGGCTGAGCGTGGCCAGCACCAGCGCGCCGCGCCGGAGCTCGACCAGGCCGATGTCCCTGCTGTCCTTCGCCACCATGGGTCGCCCCTACTGTTTCGCGCACAGTACCGGCGGTTGGCTACTGTGTCAAGCACAGTAGCGGCGAAAGGCGTCCACGCAACGAAAAACGCCCCGGGCATCGCTGCCCGGGGCGCTTCGATCTCGAAAACTGGTGCCGGAAATAGGAATCGAACCTACGACCTACGCATTACGAATGCGCCGCTCTACCAACTGAGCTATTCCGGCGGAAGCGTGCCTGCAGCGGCGGAACCGCGGCAGGGTGCGGATTCTAGCCGATGCGGCCGCTAGTCCACCAGCTGCAGGCGCAATTCCCGCGGCAGCGCGAACACCATGTCCTCGGGTTCGCCGTCGAGCTCGCGCACCGCGCCGGCGCCCAGCTGCTGGAGGCGCTCGATCACGCCGCGGACCAGGACCTCGGGCGCCGACGCGCCGGCGCTGACGCCGACGTGCCTGCGGCCGACGATCCACTTCGGGTCGATCTCCATCGCCCCGTCCACCAGGTGCGCCTCGACGCCCTCGCGCTCGGCGAGCTCGCGCAGGCGGTTGGAGTTGGAGCTGTTGGGCGAGCCGACCACGAGCACCAGGTCGCACTGGTGCGCGAGCTCGCGCACCGCGTCCTGGCGGTTCTGGGTGGCGTAGCAGATGTCGTCGTTGCGCGGGCCCTGGATCGCGGGAAAGCGCGCGCGCAGCGCCGCGATGATGCCGCGCGTGTCGTCGACCGACAGCGTCGTCTGGGTCGTGAACGCGACGTTCTCCGGCTGCGCGATCCGCAGCGAAGCGACGTCGTCGAGGTCCTCGACGAGGTAGATCGTTCCGGTGCCGGCCTCCCGGCTCCACTGCCCCATCGTGCCCTCGACCTCGGGATGGCCGGCGTGGCCGATCAACACCATGTCGCGGCCGGCGCGGCACTGCCGCGCGACTTCCATGTGCACCTTCGTCACCAGCGGGCAGGTCGCATCGAACACCTTCAGGTCGCGGCGCGCGGCCTCGGCGCGCACCGCCTGCGAGACGCCGTGCGCGCTGAAGATCACCGTCGCGCCGTCGGGCACCTCGTCGAGTTCCTCGACGAACACCGCGCCCCGATGCTTGAGCTCGTCGACCACGTAGCGGTTGTGCACGACCTCGTGGCGCACGTAGATCGGCGCGCCGAGCGTCTCGAGCGCGCGCTTGACGATCTCGATGGCGCGATCGACGCCCGCGCAGAAGCCGCGGGGATTGGCGAGGACGATGTCCATGGCGCCCATTTTACGCCTTGCGCGGCTGCAGCAGGCTGCCGAGGATGAGGATCGCGGCGGCGACGAAGATCGCCGAATCGGCCACGTTGAACGACGGCCAGTAATGGTCGCGCCAGTACCACTGGATGAAGTCGACCACGTGGCCGTGCTGCAGCCGGTCCAGCAGGTTGCCGATGGCCCCGCCGATCACCAGCGCGAACGGCAGCGCGGTCTTCCAGTCGCCGCGCGGCGTCCGCGCGAGCCACCAGGCCAGCACCGCGCTGATCGCGATGGCGAAACCGGAGAAGAGGTATTGCTGCCAGCCGCCCGCGTCGCCGAGCAGGCTGAACGCCGCGCCGGTGTTGTAGGTGCGATACCAGTTCCAGAAGCCGTCGATCACCGGCACCGCGCGGAATTCGGGCAGGCTGCGCAGGACCCAGAGCTTGCTCAGCTGGTCCAGCACCAGCACCAGCGCCGAGACGCCGAGCCAGGGGAGCGCGTCGGGCCTGGGCCGCGTGGTTTCGGTCGCAGCCATCAGAACCACCTCCGCGTTTCGCCCGGGCCTTCGATGTTCGACACGCAGCGGCCGCAGAGTTCCGGATGCGCTGCGTCGCTGCCGACGTCGCCGCGATGCTGCCAGCAGCGCACGCACTTCGGCTTGCCGGTGGCCGCGGCCTCGACCGCGATCTCACGGGCCTCGTCGTCGGCGACCACGCGCACGTCGCCGCTGATCAGCAGGAAGCGCAGTTCGTCCACGAAGGGCGCCAGCCAGTTCTGGTCGGCCACGCCGCAGCGCAGCGCGATCTCCGCGTCCAGCGCGGCGCCGATCGTGCCGGCGGCGCGCATCGGCTCCAGGACCTTGGCCACGTCGTCGCGCAGCGCGAGCAGGCGATCGAAGTCGTCCGCCGACAGCGCGGCGCCCGCCGGCAGCGGCTGCAGGCCGTCGTACCAGGTCGCGAACAGCACGTTGCCGCCGCGCGCCGTCTCGCCCGCGACCGGCGGCAGGTACGACCACATCTCGTCGGCGGTGAACGACAGGATCGGCGCGATCCAGCGCACCATCGCCTCGGCGATCGCGTGCATCGCGGTCTGCGCGCTGCGGCGGCCGGCCGAATCCTCCGGCATGGTGTACAGGCGGTCCTTGGTCACGTCCAGGTACAGCGCGCCGAGGTCGACGCTGCAGAAGTTGGACAGCGACTGCACGATCTCGGCGAAGTCGTAGCGTTCGTACGCCGCCTTGATCTTCTCCTGCAGCAGGTACGCGCGGTGCATGATCCAGCGGTCGAGCGCGACCATGTCCGCGGCCGCCACGGCGTGCTTCGACGGATCGAAGCCGTGCAGGTTGCCGAGCAGGAAGCGCGCGGTGTTGCGGATGCGGCGATAGGCGTCGGCGGTGCGCTTGAGGATCTCCTGCGACAGCGACATCTCGTTGCGGTAGTCGGTGGACAGGATCCACAGCCGCAGGATGTCGGCGCCGAGGGTCTTGATGATCTCCTGCGGCTCGATGCCGTTGCCGAGCGACTTCGACATCTTCCGGCCCTGCGCGTCCACGGTGAAGCCGTGGGTCAGGCACTGCCGGTACGGCGCCTCGCCGTCCATCGCCACGCCGGTCAGCAGCGAGGACTGGAACCAGCCGCGATGCTGGTCGGAGCCTTCGAGGTACAGCTCGGCCGGTTTGTGCAGCCTGTCCTGCGGGCGCTTCGCGAGCACGCAGGCGTGGGTCACGCCGGAATCGAACCAGACGTCGAGGATGTCGGTCACCTTCACGTAGCGCGCGGCGTCGGCGCCGATCAGCGCGGCGGGATCGAGCGCGTACCACGCGTCGACGCCGTCCTGCTCCACCATGTCGGCGACGCGGCGCATCAGCGCCGGCGTGTCGGGATGCGGCTCGCCGCTCTCGCGGTCGTAGAACAGCGCGATCGGCACGCCCCAGGTGCGCTGGCGGCTGATCGTCCAGTCCGGGCGGCCCTCGATCATGCCGGCGATGCGCGCCTCGCCCCATTCCGGGATCCAGCCGACCTTGCCGATCGCGGCGAGCGCGTCGCGGCGCAGCCCGGCCTGTTCCATCGAGATGAACCACTGCGGCGTGGCGCGGAAGATCACCGGCGTGCGGTGGCGCCAGCAGTTGGGGTAGCTGTGCTCGATCTTGGCGTGCGCGAGCAGCACGCCGCGGTCGCGCAGCAGGCCGACGATGGCGTCGTTGGCCTTCCAGATGTGCATGCCGGCCAGCGAAAGCTCGCCGGCGGCCGGCACGTCCTCGCGGTAGGCGCCACGCGGGCCGACGTAATTGAGCGTACCCAGGCCGTTCTCGCGGC
>JBQCJF010000162.1:0-6133 GCA_051953015.1 Luteimonas sp. | reverse complement strand
GCGGCAGCGCCCGCTGGTGGGTGAGCCACGCGACGGCACGCAGGGGCACGCTGTCGAGGTCGACGCGCTCGTCGACCAGGCCCATCGCCAGCGCGGCCTCGGACTGCACGAGCTCGCCGGCGACCAGCAGCCGCTCCGCGCGATAGGGGCCGACGACGCGGCGCAGCAGGTGCTGGATGCCCTCGGGCGCGACCAGCCCGACCTGGGTTTCGTTGAGGCCGATCGCGTACGGGCCGCTGGCCATGATCCGGTAGTCGCAGCACAGCGCCAGCACGCAGCCGCCCGCGGGCGCGTGGCCGGCGAGCGCGGCGACCACCGGCATCGGCGCGTTCGCGAGCGCGCGTGCCGCTTCGAAGAACGCGTCCCACGCCGCGCGCAGCGCCGCGCGGTCGGCGCCGAGCGAGGCGAGGTAGGGCACGTCGAGCCCGGCGGAGAACACCTTCGGCCCGCCCGACAGCAGCAGGCCCTGCACGCCGTCGGCGGCCGCGCGCGCCACTTCCGACGCGATCGCCTGCGACAGCGCCGGGTCCAGCGCGTTCACCGGCGGCCGCGACAGGCGCAGTTCGCGCACCGCGCCATGCTCGAGGGTGGTGACGAGGTCGCTCATGGCGGGCTCCGCGGCGGCTGGGGCTACAATTATGCGCATGGACAGGCACCCGGAACCGCGCCCGCACCGCATCGCCCGCAAGCGCGCCGCGCTGGTGCTGGCGCTGGCGCTCGGAGCGCTCCTCGTCGCCGCACCGGCGTTCGCGGCCGACTGCCTGCCGCAGGTCGAAGGCGCATGGATCCGCATGCCGCCCGCGGGCCTGCCGATGATGGCCGGCTACGCGCGCATCTCGAACCCGTGCAAGGGTCCGCTCGCGATCGTGGGCGCGCGCAGCGCCGCGTTCGCCGACACCAGCCTGCACGAGACCCGCGTCGAGAACGGCATGAGCCGCATGCGCGCGACGCCCGCGCTGCGCCTGGCGCCCGGCGGCAGCGCCGTGCTCGAGCCCGGCGGCTTCCACCTGATGCTGATGGACCCGGTGAAGCCGCTGCACGCCGGCGACCGCGTCGCCATCGAGTTCACCCTCGAGGACGGCCGCCGCTTCTCCGTGCCGTTCGAAGCCCGCCCGATCGCGGTCCCGTAACCAACCGCCGCGCAGCGCGTCAGCCGCCCGCGGCGGCGACTTCGCGGACGGCCTCGGGCAGCGGCACGGGCTTGCCGCTGGCGCGATCGATCCACACCATCACCACGTCGCCGTCCGCGTGCAGCACCTTGGCGTCGGCCGACACGATGCGGTGGCCCAGGGTGATGCTGGTGTTGCCGATGCGCGACGCGAACAACTCGACCGCGATCGCCGACGGATACTCGATCGGCGCGCGGTAGTTGATGTGCACGGCGGCGAGCAGGGGCGCGATCGTTTCCGTCACCCATTCGCGGCCGAGCGTGCGGAACCACTGGATCCGCGACTCCTCGAGATAGGTGAGGAAGTTGGAGTTGTTGACGTGGCCGAACGCGTCGAGGTCGCGCCAGCGCGGTTCGATGGCGTGCCGGAACAGGACGACGGGCACGGCCGCGGAGTCGTTCGTGTCGCCCATGCGGCCGCTGCTCATGCGGCCGATTTCCTCTTCGCCGGCTTGCCTTCCATTCCCAGCGTCTTCGCGAGGAATCGCCCCGTGTGCGACGCCGGCACCTTCGCCAGGTCCTCGGGCGTGCCCTGCGCGAGGATCTGCCCGCCGCGATACCCGCCTTCGGGCCCGAGGTCGACGACCCAGTCGGCGGTCTTGATCACGTCGAGGTTGTGCTCGATCACCACGATGGTGTTGCCGTCGTCGCGCAGCTTGTGCAACACCGACAGCAGGTGCTCGATGTCGTGGAAGTGCAGGCCCGTGGTCGGCTCGTCGAGGATGTAGAGCGTGCGCCCGGTGTCGCGCCTAGACAGCTCCTTCGACAGCTTCACGCGCTGCGCCTCGCCGCCGGAGAGCGTGGTCGCGCTCTGGCCGAGCTTGATGTAGCTCAGGCCCACGTCCATCAGCGTCTCGAGCTTGCGCGCCAGCGCCGGCACCGGCTGGAACAGGGTGAGCGCGTCCTCGACCGTCATCTCCAGGATGTCGTGGATGCTGTAGCCCTTGTAGAGGATCTCCAGCGTCTCGCGGTTGTAGCGCTTGCCGTGGCACACGTCGCAGGGCACGTACACGTCCGGCAGGAAGTGCATCTCGACCTTGATCAGGCCGTCGCCCTGGCAGGCCTCGCAGCGGCCGCCGCGCACGTTGAACGAGAAGCGGCCCGGCGCGTAGCCGCGCGCGCGCGCTTCCGGCACCTGCGCGAACAGCTCGCGCAGGGGCGTGAACAGGCCGGTGTACGTGGCCGGGTTCGAGCGCGGCGTGCGCCCGATCGGCGACTGGTCGATGTCGACGACCTTGTCGAACAGGTCCAGGCCCTCGACGCCGCGGTGTGCCGCGGGCTTGTGCGAGGCGCCGTTGATCTCGTTCGCGGCCAGCGCGTACAGCGTGTCGTTGATCAGCGTCGACTTGCCGGAGCCGGACACGCCGGTGATCGCGGTGAACAGCCCCGCCGGGATTTCGAGGTCCACGTCCTTGAGGTTGTTGCCGGACGCGCCGAGCAGCTTCAGCATCATCTTCCGGTTCGGCTTGTTGCGCCGGGCCGGGACCTCGATGCGGCGCTTGCCCGACAGGAACTGCCCGGTCACCGAACGCGGCGACTTGAGCATCTGCGCGAAATCGCCCTCGGCCACGACCTCGCCGCCGTGCACGCCCGCGCCGGGGCCGATGTCGACGACGTGGTCGGCGAGGCGGATCGCGTCCTCGTCGTGCTCGACCACGATCACCGTGTTGCCGAGGTCGCGCAGGCGCGTCAGGGTGCCGAGCAGGCGCTCGTTGTCGCGCTGGTGCAGGCCGATCGACGGCTCGTCGAGCACGTACATCACGCCGACCAGGCCGGCGCCGATCTGCGAGGCCAGGCGGATGCGCTGCGCCTCGCCGCCGGACAGCGTGTCGGCCTTGCGCTCCAGCGTCAGGTAGTCGAGGCCCACGTCGACGAGGAAGCTCAGCCGCTCGCGGATCTCCTTCACGATCTTCGTCGCGATCTCGCCGCGCCAGCCGGGCAGCTCCAGCCTGTCGAAGAACGCGACCGCCGTGTCGATCGGCATGACCACGACCTGCGGCATCGCGGTGTCGCCCACGAAGACGTTGCGCGCGCTGCGGTTCAGGCGGGCGCCGCCGCACTCGGTGCAGGGCCGCTCGCTGATGTACTTGGCGAGCTCCTCGCGCACCGCAGCCGATTCGGTTTCGCGGTAGCGGCGCTCCAGGTTCGGGACGATGCCCTCGAACTTGTGGCGGCGCTGGGTGCGGCCGCCGGCGTCGGTGAGGTAGGTGAAGTTGATCAGCTCGCCGCGGCTGCCGTACAGCACGGCTTCGCGCACGTACTCGTCCAGGTCCTGCCACGGCACGTCGACGCCGAAGGAATAGTGCTTGGCGAGCGACTGGATGAGCTGGAAGTAGTAGGCGTTGCGGCGGTCCCAGCCGCGCACCGCGCCCGCGGCGAGCGAGAGATCCGGGTGCACGACGATGCGCGCGGGGTCGAAGAACTGCGACACGCCCAGGCCGTCGCAGGTCGGGCAGGCGCCGACCGGCGAGTTGAACGAGAACAGCCGCGGCTCGAGCTCGGGCAGCGAGTAGTCGCACACCGGGCAGCTGTACTTCGACGAGAACAGCATCGGGGGCGACTCGGCGTCGTCCAGAGACTGCACGATCGCCATGCCTTCGCCCATCCGCAGCGCGGTCTCGAACGATTCCGCCAGGCGCTGGCCGAGGTCGTCCCGCACGCGGAAGCGGTCGATGACCGCCTCGATCGTGTGCTTCTGGCGCAGCGCCAGCGGCGGCACGGCGTCGATCTCGTGCAGCGCGCCGTCGACGCGCACGCGCACGAAGCCCTGCGCGCGCAGCTGCTCGAACACCTGCGCGTGCTCGCCCTTGCGCTCGCGGATCACCGGCGCCAGCAGCATCCAGCGCTGCTCGGCCTTCGCCGGGTCCTTCTGCATCGCCAGCACCTGGTCGACCATCTGGCTGACGGTCTGCGCCTCCAGCGGGTAGCCGTGGTCCGGGCAGCGCGGAATGCCCACGCGCGCGAACAGCAGGCGCAGGTAGTCGTAGATCTCGGTGATGGTGCCGACGGTCGAACGCGGGTTGTGCGAGGTCGACTTCTGCTCGATCGAGATCGCCGGCGACAGGCCCTCGATGTGGTCGACGTCCGGCTTCTCCATCACGCTCAGGAACTGCCGCGCGTAGGCCGACAGCGACTCGACGTAGCGGCGCTGGCCCTCGGCGTAGATCGTGTCGAAGGCGAGCGACGACTTGCCCGAGCCGGACAGGCCCGTGATCACGATGAGCTTGTCCCGCGGCAGGTCGAGATCGATGTTCTTGAGGTTGTGGGTCCGTGCGCCGCGGATGCGGATGAAATCCATCGCCATCGGGGGATCTGGCCTCGGCTTGCAGGTGGGGGCCGGACCCGGGCGGCCGGGGGCCGGACGGGGACCGAACAGGGGAGCGTAGCGAGCCACCGATCTGGGGGCAAACGGGGCCGTATGCCAGCCTGCCAGCCCCCTGTCGCACCCCCTGCGACCCGGGCCGTTCAGCCTTCCGCCGCCTCCCCCGCGCGCCCTGGCGCCCCGACGGTCCGGCGGGTTGCTCCAAGCCACTGAAACCCATACAATTCCGCTTCTGTCCGGCCTCGATGCCCGACAGGACAAGAAGAACTACAGAAGATCCCAGGCCCGCAGACGGGCCGCAGAACTCAGGAAACACAGTCATGTACGCAGTACTGGTCACCGGCGGCAAGCAATACCGCGTGATGGAAGGCGAGACGCTCCGCGTCGAGCTGCTCGGCGAGCACGAAGCCGGCAAGGAAATCACGTTCGACAACGTGCTGATGCTCGGCGACGCCGACGGCATCACCATCGGCGACGCGCTCAAGGGCGCGAGCATCACCGCGAAGGTCGTCGGCCACGGCCGCGCCGACAAGGTGCGCATCGTCAAGTTCCGCCGCCGCAAGCACCATCGCAAGCAGATGGGCCACCGGCAGCACTACACCGAAATCCAGATCACCGGCATCGCCGGTGGTGCGAAGAAGTAAGGAGCAGCAGCCATGGCACACAAAAAGGGCGTAGGTTCCTCGCGCAACGGCCGCGACTCCAACCCGAAGTACCTCGGCGTGAAGATGTACGGCGGCCAGGCCATCGAGGCCGGCAACATCATCGTCCGCCAGCGCGGCACCCAGTTCCACCCGGGTTCGGGCGTCGGCCTCGGCCGCGACCACACCCTGTTCGCGCTGGTCGACGGTACCGTCGAGTTCACGACCAAGGGCCCCAAGAAGCGCCGCACCGTCAACGTGGTCTCCGCCGCCTGACGCGATGTCGTAGCGCTTGCGAAGGCCCCGCTCCGGCGGGGCTTTTCGTTTCCGCACTCCCGTATTCCCGTCCATTAGACTGACGCCGCCATGAAACTCGTCGACGAAGCCGAAATCACCGTCACCGCCGGCAACGGCGGCAACGGCTGCGTCGGTTTCCGGCGCGAGAAGTTCATCCCGCTCGGCGGGCCGGACGGCGGCGACGGCGGCAACGGCGGCGATGTCTGGCTGCAGGCCGACGAGAACCTCAATACCCTCGTCGACTTCCGCCACCAGCGCTCGTTCCGCGCCCAGCGCGGCGAGAACGGCATGGGCAGCCAGATGTACGGCAAGGGCGGCGACGACATCACCGTGACCGTGCCGGTCGGGACCGTCATCACCAACGTCGACACCGACGAAGTCATCGGCGACCTCACCCGCCACGGCGAGCGCCTGCTGGTCGCCCGCGGCGGCAAGGGCGGGCTCGGCAACATGCACTTCAAGAGCTCGATCAACCGTTCGCCGCGACAGTCCACGCCGGGCGAGGAGGGCGAGTCGCGCCTGCTCAAGCTGGAGCTGAAGCTGCTTGCCGACGTCGGTCTGCTCGGCTTCCCGAACGCGGGCAAGAGCACCTTCATCCGCGCGGTCTCGGCGGCGACGCCGAAGGTCGCGGACTACCCGTTCACCACCCTGTACCCGAACCTCGGGGTCGTCAGCGTCGAGCCGCACCGCAGCTTCGTGATCGCC
>JBQCJF010000161.1:0-33772 GCA_051953015.1 Luteimonas sp. | reverse complement strand
CGGGGGGGGCTAACGGGGCGTGGCGCGCTGGGCCGGGGGGGCCCCCCCGTGCCCGCCGGGCGGGGGGTGGGGGTTGGGGGCGCGCCCCCCCCCCGGGCGCCGCGCGCGGGGGGCCGGCGACCGCCGCGTCCACGTCGGCGGCGTCGCCGCGCGCGACCTCGGCGAAGGCGCGCCCCGTGGCCGGCTCGAACACCTCGAGCCAGCGGCCGTTCGCCGGTTCGACCGCTCGGCCGTCGATCCAGTGGGGGAATCGCAGATCCGGAGCGGGCGTGGAGGCGGGCATGGGCGAAGCTTAACGCAGCGGCCTCGACCGGCGCCGTGCCGGAAGGCGGCATGCCGGACCGGCGGCGGGGATGGCGGGCGCTAGATCGACTGCATCCGGCCGCCGTCGACGGCGAGGCTGACGCCGTTGACGTAGCCGGCCGCCGGCGAGGCGAGGAAGGCGATCACGCCGCCGATCTCGGAAGACGCGGCGAAGCGCCCGGCGGGCACGTTCCTGCGCATGCCGTCGAGGATGGCGGCGGCGTCCTGGCCGGTGGCGGCGACGCGGTCGCGCACGATCTGGTCGATGCGCGCGGTCTCCGTGTAGCCGGGCAGCACGTTGTTGACGGTGATGCCGAACGGCGCCAGCTCGCGCGACAGGGTCTTGGCCCAGCTCGCGACCGCGCCGCGGATCGTGTTGGACACGCCGAGGTTCGGGATCGGTTCGCGCACCGAGGTGGACACCACGTTGACGATGCGGCCCCAGTTCGCCCCGCGCATGCCGGGCAGCAGCGCCTGGACCAGCGCCTGGTTGGCGAGCACGTGGCGGCGGAACGCCTCGAGGTAGGCGTCCTCGGCGGCCGCATGCGCGGGACCGCCGGGCGGCCCCGCGGTGTTGTTGACCAGGATGTGCACGGGACGCGCCGATGCGAGCGCCTCCGCCTGCGCCTTCAGCGCGTCGGTGCGCGCCATGTCGGCGGCGATGAAGCCGTGCTGCTGGCCATCGCGTCGCGGCAGGTCCGCCGCGACCCGTTCCAGCACCTCGGCGCGGCGCGCGAGCACGGTGACGTCGGCGCCGAGCAGCGCGAGCTCGTGCGCGGCGGCGCGGCCGATGCCTTCGGAGGCGCCGCAGACCAGCGCGTGCCGGCCGGTGAGATCCAGGTCCACGTCAGGCCCTCCCGCCCAGCGACACGAACATCTGCGGGCGCAGCGCGGCGTCGTCCTCGCCCTGCGGCGGAAGCACCTCGGCCAGGTCGAAGCCGCGTTCCAGCGCGTCCTCCGGGTCGAGGCCATCGTATTCGACGAACTCGGCGTCGAGCAGCGCGGCGCGCGCGGTGTCCTCGCTGTCGTAGGCGAGGGTGTTGCCGTCGGCGTCGAACACCTCGGCGGTGCCGGCCTCGCGCACGCGCAGCCGTGCCCAGACGATGTTGCGGCCGAGCGTCGCGAGCCACCACTGCGCCCGCCCGCCGGAAAGCGGAACCTGCAGGGCCTCGTCGCTCACGCGATCACCAGCGACCAGAGCCACAGCAGTCCGGCGAGGCCGAGGCCCAGCAGGATCACCGCGAGCGAAATGCGCGCCGGCGTCGCCAGCCCGCTCAGCGAGCGGTCGGGCGTGGCGCGGTAACCGCCGCGCAGCAGCCACCACAGCGCCGCGGGCCTGAGGAAGGCGCCTTCGCCGAGCGTTGCGCCGATCTCCGGATGCCGGTCGCGGATGTGCACCAGCGACAGCGGCCAGAAGATCACGAACGCCGTGGCGCCGCCGATCGCGATCGCGACGAACAGCCGCGCCACGAACAGGACGAGGTCCGTGGACACGTCAGAACTCGGCGTTGCCCGGCGCGCGCGGGTAGGGGATCGCGTCGCGGATGTTGGACAGCCCGCAGGTGTAGACGACGAGCCGCTCGAAGCCCAGGCCGAAGCCGGCGTGCGGCACCGTGCCGTAGCGGCGGAAGTCGCGGTACCAGCCGTAGTGCGCCGGATCGAGGCCGAACTGCGCCATGCGCGCGTCGAGCACGTCCAGGCGTTCCTCGCGCTGCGAGCCGCCGATGATCTCGCCGATGCCCGGCGCGAGCACGTCCATCGCCGCCACCGTCTTCCCGTCGTCGTTGAGGCGCATGTAGAACGCCTTGATGTGCTCCGGATAGTCGGTGACGACGACCGGCCGGCCGACGTGCACCTCGGTGAGCCAGCGCTCGTGCTCGGTCTGCAGGTCCAGCCCCCATTCCACCGGGAAGTCGAACTTCTGCCCCGACTTCTGCAGCAGCGACACCGCGTCTGTGTAGCTGATGCGCTCGAACGGCGCGTTGACGAAGGCCTCCAGCCGCGTGACCGCGTCCTTCTGCACGCGCTCGGCGATGAACGCCATGTCGTCGGCGCGCTCGCGCAGCACCGCGCGGAACAGGTACTTGAGGAAGTCCTCGGCGACGCGCGCGTCCTCGGCGAGGTCGGCGAACGCGATCTCCGGCTCCACCATCCAGAACTCGGCGAGGTGGCGCGTGGTGTTGGAGTTCTCCGCGCGGAAGGTCGGCCCGAAGGTGTAGACCTTGCTCATCGACAGGCAGTAGGCCTCGACGTTGAGCTGGCCCGACACGGTGAGGAAGGTTTCCTTGCCGAAGAAGTCGCGGCCGAAGTCGATGCCGCCCTTGTCGTCGCGCGGCAGGTTCGCCACGTCCAGCGTCGACACCCGGAACATCTGCCCGGCGCCCTCGGCGTCGGAGGTGGTGATGATCGGCGTCGAGATCCAGAAGTAGCCCTGCTCGTGGAAGTAGCGGTGCACCGCCTTCGCCAGGCAGTCGCGGATGCGCGTCACCGCGCCGAACAGGTTGGTGCGCGGCCGCAGGTGCGCGACCTCGCGCAGGAACTCGAGCGAGTGCGGCTTGGGCTGGATCGGGTAGGTTTCCGGATCGTCGACCCAGCCGACGACCTCGATGCGCTCGGCCTGGATCTCGAAGGCCTGGCCCTGGCCCTGCGAAGGGGCGAGGGTGCCGGTGCAGACGACCGCGCAGCCGGCGGTGAGCCGCTTCACTTCGGATTCGTAGTTTGGCAGCGCGGCCGGGGCGACCACCTGGATCGGATTGAAGCAGGAGCCGTCGCTCACGTTGACGAAGCTCAGCCCGGCCTTGGAGTCGCGCCGGGTGCGCACCCAGCCGCAGACCGTGACTTCGCCGCCGACGGGCAGCTTGCCCGCGAGCGCATGTTCGACGCTGACCGTTGTCATGCCCTGATCGTTCATTCCGTGCGTGAACCCGCGAGTATAATCGCGGCATGGCGATCCAACTCGCACCCGCCGCGCTCGAACGCATCCGCGGCTATCTCGCGGCCGACCCGCAGGCGCTGGGCCTGCGCTTCGGCGTGCGCCGGACCGGCTGCTCGGGCTGGGGCTACCTCGTCGAGCTCGCCCGGTCCGCGGGCGAGGGCGACGCCGTGTTCGACCAGGACGGGGTCCGGGTCTACGTGGACGCCGACAGCCTGCCGCTGGTCGACGGCACCCGGATCGACTTCCTCAAGGCCGGCCTGAACGAGCAGTTCGTGTTCGAGAACCCCAACGTGGCCGCCGCATGCGGCTGCGGCGAGTCGTTCACGACCGACGCCGACCGCGCCGCCTGAGCCCGGCGGGCCGGCCGGGACTCCGCCCGCCCGGAACAGTTGCCCGCAAGCCCTTGATTCGGCCATAATTGCCGGCTCCCCGGCCTCCGGGGAGCCCTTGCCCCACCGCGACCGTCCCGGCCGACGGGGGGCTGCCAGGCCCGGCGCCTTCCCGAAAGGGCTGCGCAAGGCCGACATCCACGAGGAAAACCGCAATGCGTCATTACGAAATCGTGTTCCTGGTCCACCCGGACCAGAGCGAGCAGGTGCCGGCCATGATCGAGCGCTACAAGTCGCTCATCGAGGCGGGCAACGGCAAGATCCACCGCCTCGAGGACTGGGGCCGCCGCCAGCTGGCCTATCCGATCGAGAACCTGGTCAAGGCCCACTACGTGCTGTTCAACGTCGAAGCCGGCCAGGAAGCCCTGAACGAGCTGGTCGACGCGTTCCGCTTCAACGACGCGATCCTGCGCCACCTGGTCATCCGCCGCGACGAGCCGGTGACCGAGCAGTCGCTGATCATGAAGAACAAGGACGAGAAGGGCGACAAGCCCGAGCGCGGCGAGCGCCGCCGTCGCGACGACGACGAGAACGCCGTCGGCACCGCCGACGATTCCGCCGAAGCCGCCTGATCTCGCCCCCTAGGAGCACACCGACATGTCCAAGTTCTTCCGCCGCCGCAAGTTCTGCAAGTTCACCGCCGAGGGCGTCAAGGAGATCGATTACAAGGATCTCAACACCCTGCGCCAGAACCTGACCGAGACCGGCAAGATCGTGCCGAGCCGGATCACCGGCACCAAGTCGAAGTACCAGCGCCAGCTGGCGACCGCGGTCAAGCGCGCGCGCTTCCTGGCCCTGATCCCGTACACCGACAACCACAACCCGTAATCCTTACCGTCCGTTCGGACAGCACACGTTGCGGCGCCACGCGCGCCGCTAACGAACCGGAGCAAATGAAATGGAACTGATCCTCCTGCAGAAAGTGACGAACCTCGGCGGCCTGGGCGACAAGGTCAGCGTCAAGCCGGGTTACGGCCGCAATTTCCTGGTGCCGCAGGGCAAGGCCGTGCCGGCGACCGCCGCCAACCTCGCCGAGTTCGAGGCGCGCCGCGCCGAGTACGAGGCCAAGGCGCAGGCGCAGCTCGGCGACGCCGAGTCGCGCAAGGCGAAGCTCGAGGGCGCCAGCGTCACGATCTACGCCAACGCCTCGAGCGAAGGCAAGCTGTACGGCTCGGTCGGCCCGCGCGAGATCGCGGATGCGCTGACGAAGCTGGGCATGCCGGTCGAGAAGGCCGAGGTCGTGATGGGCGAGGGCGCGATCCGCAACGTCGGCGAAACCGAAGTCATCGTGCACCTGCACGCCGACGTCGAGACGCCGGTCAAGGTGATCGTCGCCGCCGAAGCGGCCTGAGCGACACGACATCCGCCGCCTCCGGGCGGCGACGCGACGGGCGCCTTCGGGCGCCCGTTTCGTTTTCGCCGCCGGTCGGCCGGTCGCAGCCTGTGCGATTCCCACCGGTTATCCACAGAGTTGTCTGCAACGCTCCGGTGGATGGCGCGACTACGATGGCTACCAGGCTGCAACAGTTCGACGCGCAGCATCACGCATTGCAGCAAGGGGACCGCGCAGACGGTCCGACCGGGGGAGTCACCGCACTGATGAGCGCACGCCAGGGATTTCGTGCCGACGCGTCTCCTTTCCAGGGACGGGACCAGCGGGTCGAACAGCTTCGGGTGCCCCCGCAGTCGGTGGAGGCGGAGCAGGCGGTGCTCGGCGGGCTCATGCTCGCGCCGGACGCCTACGACCGCGTCGCCGACGTCCTCGCCGACAGCGACTTCTACCGCCGCGACCACCAGCTGATCTACCGCGCGATCCGCGAGCTGGCGGAAAAGGGCCGGCCCTACGACGCGGTGACGCTGGGCGAGTGGTTCGAGTCGATGGGCCAGGCCGAGCAGGTCGCCGGCGGCGCCTACCTGGTCGAGCTCGCGACCACCACGCCGTCGGCCGCCAACATCACCGCCTATGCCGAGATCGTTCGCGACAAGGCGGTGCTGCGGCAGCTGATCGAGGTCGGCACCGGGATCGTCAACGACGGCTTCCAGCCCGACGGCCGTGACACCAGCGAGATCCTGGATGCGGCTGAGTCGAGCGTGCTCGCGATCGCCGAGCACAGCGCCAAGGGCCGCATGGACTTCGTGCCGGTGCACACCGCGCTGGCCGAGGCCTTCGACGTGCTGCAGAAGCGCTTCGAGAGCGGCGGCAGCGTCACCGGCCTGCCGACCGGCTACACCGAGTTCGACGAGATGACGGCCGGCCTGCAGCCGACCGACCTGTTGATCCTCGCGGCCCGCCCGTCGATGGGCAAGACCACGCTCGCGCTGAACATGGCCGAGTTCGCGGCGATGAAGTCCAAGCAGCCGGTGGCGATCTTCTCGATGGAAATGTCGGCCAGCCAGCTCGCGCTGCGCCTGATCTCCTCGGTCGGCCGCATCAACGCCACCCGCCTGCGCACCGGCCAGCTCGAGGACGAGGACTGGAGCCGCGTCACCAGCGCGATCCGCCTGCTGCGCGAGGCGCGCATCTTCATCGACGACGAGCCCGCGCTGTCGCCGGAGAAGCTGCGTTCCAAGGCGCGCCGCATCAAGAAGGAACACGGCCTCGGCCTGATCGTCGTCGACTACCTGCAGCTGATGCAGGTGCCGGGCAACAGCGAGAACCGCGCCACCGAGATCTCGGAGATCTCGCGCTCGCTCAAGGGCCTGGCGAAGGAACTCAACGTCCCGGTGATCGCGCTGTCGCAGCTCAACCGCTCGCTGGAAACGCGCACCGACAAGCGCCCGATGATGGCCGACCTGCGCGAATCCGGCGCCATCGAGCAGGACGCCGACGTGATCGTCTTCATCTACCGCGACGACTACTACAACAAGGAAAACTCGCCGGACAAGGGCCTGGCCGAGATCATCATCGGCAAGCAGCGCAACGGCCCGACCGGTTCGCTGAAGCTCAAGTTCTTCGGCGAGTACACCCGCTTCGACAACCTGGCGCACGATTCCGTCGGCAGCTTCGAGTAGCCGCCGGCCCGGGCCGCCTTAAACCCGCGGCGCGCCCCGGGCATCGGACTCGGGTCCCTTGCCCGAATGCGCGCCATGCCCGCCTCCTACCGCTTCCCCTTCGACGCCCGCAGCCTGCTGGCCCTGGTCGCCCTGACCTGGCTGGCGTCCTTCGCCCACGAGTTCACCCATCACCTCACCGCGGCGGCGGTCTGCGGCGGCACCGGGCGGATGAGCCTGAGCCTGTTCGCCATCGACGCGGCCTGCGGCGACGCGTGGCCGTGGTCCACGGCGGCCGGCCCGGCGCTGAGCTACGCGCTGATGTGGCTCGGCATTCCGATGCTCTCGTCCGAACGCTGGCGGCTGCTCGGCTTCGGGCTGGTGATCGCCGACAAGCCGTTCCTGCGCCTGGTGACGGCGCTGGCCGGCGGCGGCGACGAGGGTGTGCTCTGGGACCTCGTCTCGCCCGGCTGGAGCCGCTGGCTCGCGAGCGCGACCGTGCTCGCGCTGTCGCTGCCGCCGCTGATCGCGTGCTGGCGGACGCTGGCGCCGCGTCGCCGCGGCTGGGTGTTCGCCGGCGCGATGCTCCTGCCGATGCTGCCGATCCTGCCGGTGCCCTTCATCGACAAGGCGCTCTACGGCGCGTGGATCGGCGGCCGCGTGGACCTGCCGGCCGGTTTCGGCGTGCCCTGGTCGGTGTGGGCGACGGAAGCCGCGGTCGCCGTCGTCCTGGCCGGCCTCTTCATCCTGCAGGGCAGGGCGGCGGTGCGCGGGGCGGCGCATACAATGCGCTGATGGAGCACGCAGCGATCGAGAGCGGACGTCCGACCCGGATCGTGGTCGACCTCGACGCGATCTCGCACAACCTCGCCGCGATCCGCGCCCGCACCGGCGTGCCGGTGATGGCGGTGGTCAAGGCGAACGCCTATGGCCACGGCCTGGTGCCGGTCGCGAAGCATCTCGAAGCCCTCGGCGTCGACCAGCTCGGCGTCGCGTTCCTGGAGGAGGGCATCGCGCTGCGGCAGGCCGGCGTGCGCGTCCCGATCCTGGTGATGGGCGGCATCTTCGGGCCGCAGGCGGGGCAGTTCATCGCCCACGACCTCGAGGCGACGGTCTCCTCGCTCGACAAGCTGCGGCAGGTCGAGGCCGCGGCGGAAGCGGCCGGGCGCAAGGCGGTCGTGCACCTCAAGATCGACACCGGCATGGAGCGCATCGGCGTCCACAGCTATTCGGCGGGGCCCTTCATCGAAGCGGCCGTGGCGTCGCGCTGGTGCGAGGTCAAGGGCGTGTACTCGCACCTGGCCTGCGCCGACGATCCCGCCTCGCCGATGACGGCGCTGCAGGTCGAGCGCTTCGCCGAGGCCTGCGCGCACTTCGGGCGGCTCGGCGCGCCGATGCCGACCAGGCATCTCGCCAATTCCGGCGGCGTGCTGCATTTCCCTGAAACCTGGCTGGACATGGTGCGGCCGGGCATCGTCGTCTACGGCGTGCTGCCCGATCCCGCGTCGCGCGCCACGTTCGAACTGCGCCCCGCGCTGTCGCTGCTGTCGCAGGTCGTATACTTCAAGGTGGTCAGGGCCGGACGGCCGGTGAGCTACGGCGCGACCTGGGCACCAAGTCAGGATACGCGCGTGGTCACGGTGCCGATCGGTTACGGCGACGGCTGGCCGCGGGCGCTGTCCTCGCGCGGCGAAGTGCTCATCCGCGGCGCGCGGCACCCGGTCGTCGGCCGGATCTGCATGGACCAGTTCATGGTGGACATCGGCCGCGGCAGCGCGTTCAACGAGGACGAGGTGGTGCTGGTCGGCCGGCAGGGCGGGGAGGCGATCCGGGTCGAGGACGTGGCGGCGACCGCCGGCACCATCCCGTACGAAATCCTGACCGGCCTCAACCTGCGGATTCCCCGCCACTACACCGGCGGCGCATCTCCGACTGGCGGTTAAACGGCGCTTCCGACAATCACCTGCCGGAGACGGCGGCGCGGGTACCTTGGTCGCGCATTCAGGTCCAAGCCCGGGCCGCCCCCACGACCAGGAGTTCCACCCATGAACAAGCTCGCCGCCTCCGCGCTCTGCGCGACGCTCGCCACCACGCTGCTGGCCAGCTGCGCCACCTACACCGGCCAGACCAGCGATCCGAACGATCCCAACCGGACCCGCACCGGGGCGCTGATCGGCGCCGGCATCGGCGCGGTCGCGGGCCTGCTCAGCGGCCATGACGCCGTCGAGCGCCGCCAGCGCGCCCTGGTCGGCGCGGGCGTCGGCGGCCTTGCCGGCGGCGCGATCGGCGCCTACCAGGACCGCCAGGAAGCGGCGCTGCGCGACCAGCTCGCCGGCAGCGGCGTGGACGTCGTCCGCCAGGGCGACAACATCACCCTGAACATGCCGGGCAACATCACCTTCGCCTTCGACAGCGCGAACCTGCAGCCGCAGTTCCAGCCGGTGCTCGACAACGTCGCGCAGACGCTCAACCAGTACAACCAGACCGTCATCGAGGTCGCCGGCCACACCGACAGCGTCGGCACCGACGCGTACAACCAGCAGCTGTCGGTGCAGCGCGCGAATTCGGTCGCCGGCTACCTGTCGTCGCGCGGCGTGAGCATGCAGCGCATGATCGTGACGGGCGCGGGCAAGACCCGCCCGATCGCCAGCAACGACACCGAGGCGGGTCGCGCCGCGAACCGCCGCGTCGAGATCACCATCGTCCCGATGCAGGGCTGATCCCGGCCCCGCGAGGCGGCGCTCCGCGCGCCGCCCGCATCGCTCCGGAAGGGCCGCCTCGCGGCCCTTCCGCGTTTCGACGACCGCGCCTTGATCCGCGATCTGATATGAATAGCGGCCTGCCGACCACAGGGAAGCCAAGTTGAGCGCAGGGCCCAGCCAATCCGACGCACTCGTGTTCTTCGGGGCCACCGGCGACCTCGCGCACAAGAAGATCTATCCGGCCCTGCAGGCGCTGGCCCGGGACGGCGAACTGGACATCCCGGTCATCGGCGTCGCCCGGGCCGGCTGGGATGCCGACGGCCTGCGTACCCATGTGCGGGAATCGCTGTCGGCGGCGGGCGGCATCGACGAGCAGGCGTTCGCGCGCCTCGCGCCGCGGCTGCATTACCTCGATGGCGATTACAAGGATCCGGACACCTTCCGGCGCCTGCGCGCCGAGCTCGACGCGGTCGGCTCGAAGCGCCCGCTGCATTACCTCGCGATTCCGCCGTCGCTGTTTCCCGTGGTGGTCGGCGCGCTCGGCGAATCCGGCTGCGCGACCGACGCGCGGGTGGTGGTCGAGAAGCCTTTCGGCCGCGACCTCGTCTCCGCGCGCGCGCTCAACCGCACGCTGCATTCGGTGTTCCCGGAATCCTCGGTGTTCCGCATCGACCACTTCCTGGGCAAGGAAGCGGTGCGCAACCTGCTGTACTTCCGCTTCGCCAACGCCTTCCTCGACCCGGTCTGGAACCGCAACTACGTCGACAACGTCCAGGTGACGATGGCCGAGGCCTTCGGCGTGCAGGGCCGCGGCGCGTTCTACGACGACGTCGGCGCGATCCGCGACGTCGTGCAGAACCACCTGCTGCAGGTGGTGGCACTGCTGGCGATGGATGCGCCGGTCGGCGACGACGCCGCGGCGATCCACGCCGAGAAGCTGCGCGTGTTCCGGGCGATGCGGCCGCTGGATCCCGCGCACCTGGTGCGCGGGCAGTTCCGCGGCTACCAGGACGAAGCCGGCGTGGCGCCGGGCTCGAACGTCGAGACCTACGCCGCGCTGCGGCTGGAGATCGACACCTGGCGCTGGGCCGGCGTGCCGTTCTACATCCGCACCGGCAAGCGCATGCCGATCACCGCGACCGAAGTGCGCGTGGAGATGAAGCGTCCGCCGCTGGCGCTGTTCGACAACGCCGACGCTTCCGGCGGCGGCGCCGCGCGCGCCAACTATTTCCGCTTCCGGCTCGGACCCGAGGTCGTGATCGCCGCAGGCGCGCGGGTGAAGCTCGCCGGCGAGGCGATGCGCGGCGAGGACGTCGAGCTGGTCGCCCGCCACCAGCACGGCAGCGACGCGCCGCCTTACGAACGGCTGCTCGGCGACGCGCTGCGCGGCGACGGCGCGCTGTTCACCCGCGACGAAGCGGTGGAGGAAGCCTGGCGCGTGGTCGATCCCGTGCTCGACCTGCCGGAGCCGGTGGACGAGTACGCATCCGGGAGCTGGGGGCCGGCTTCGGCGCGGACCATGGTCGAGGGCGACGCCTGGCACGATCCGGGTCCCGAGGGCAGCGCGCCATGCTGATGCAGGCGCGCCCCCCTGAGGCCGGCGTCGTCGCCCTGCTGGACGTCGACAACACGCTGCTCGACAACGACGCCTTCTCGAGCGACCTCGACGCCGAGCTGCGGCGCGCGCTGGGCGAGGACGGGCGCGCGCGCTATCGCGAGGCCTACGAGGCGCTGCGCCGCGAGCGCGGCTTCGCCGATTACCTGGCCCCGCTGCAGTTGCTGCGGCGCGAATTCGAGGACGATCCGGACCTGCTGCGGCTCTCCGGCTTCATCTTCGACTATCCGTTCGCCGATCGCGTCTATCCCGGCGCCGCCGAGGCGCTGCGCCACCTGGACGGGTTCGCGACGACCGCGATCCTCTCCGACGGCGACATCGTGTTCCAGCCGCGCAAGATCGCGCGGTCGGGGCTCGCGGACGCGGTCGGCGGCAGGGTGCTGGTGACGCTGGACAAGTCCCGCGAGCTTGCCACCGTCCAGCGCCGCCTGCCGGCGCGGCACTACGTGCTGGTCGACGACAAGCCGCGCTCGCTCGACCGCGCCAAGGGCGTGCTGGGCGACCGGCTCACGACGGTGTTCGTGCGCCAGGGCCATTACGCCAGCGATGCGGACGCCGACGCGGCCGCGCACCCGCCCGACTTCCGCCTCGACCGCATCGGCGACCTCGCCGCGCTGTCGGCGGCCGACCTGACTTCCGAGGCAACGACATGAACGCCAATCTCGCGGCGCTGCGCGCCATGCGCCAGAGTCTCTGGCTGGACAACATCACCCGCAAGCTGCTCGACGACGGCACGCTCGCGCGCTGGATCGACGCGTGGGGCCTGACCGGCCTGACCTCGAACCCGACGATCTTCGACGAGGCGATCGGCGGCAGTGACGCCTACGACGCAGGCATCCGCGAGAAGGCGCGCGCCGGCCTGTCGGGCGAGGCGCTGTTCGTCGAGCTCGCGCTCGAGGACCTGCGGCGCGCGGCGAAGCTCTTCGAGCCGGCGCACGACGCCAGCGGCGGCGTCGACGGCTGGGTGTCGATGGAGCTGTCGCCGCTGCTCGCGGACGACACCCAGGGCAGCACCGACGCCGCGCAGCGCATCCACGGCCAGGCCGCGTGCCGCAACCTCTTCGTCAAGATCCCCGGCACCCCCGCCGGCGTCGGCGCGATCGAGGAATCGATCTTCCGCGGCGTGCCGATCAACGTGACCCTGCTGTTCTCGGCGGCGCAATACCGCGCCGCGGCCGAAGCCTACCTGCGCGGCATCGAGCGGCGCATCGCGGCGGGCCTCGATCCGGTGGTGGCGTCCGTCGCCTCCGTGTTCGTGAGCCGCTGGGACAAGGCGATCGCGGACACCGCGCCGGAGGCGCTGCGCAACGGGCTCGGCATCGCCGTGGGCATGCAGTGCTACCGCGACTACCGCGCGCTGCTGGCGTCGCCGCGCTGGCAGGCGCTCGAGGCGGCGGGCGCGCGGCCGCAACGGTTGCTGTGGGCGAGCACCAGCACCAAGGATCCGTCCGCGCCGGACACGCTGTACGCCGAAGCGCTGGCCGCGCCCGACACGATCGACACGCTGCCGACCAAGACGCTCGAAGCCTTCGCCGACCACGGCGAGGCCGGCGCGCCGATGGCGGTGGACGGCGGAGACTTCGAGGCGCGGCTGCGGCGCTACGCCGACGCCGGCATCGACGTCGCCGCGCTCGCCGCACGGCTGCAGCAGGAGGGTGCCGCATCCTTCGTGAAGTCCTGGAACCAGCTGCTGCAGCGCATCGCGACCAAGGCGGGCGCGCTGTCGTGACCGGAACCGGAACCAGCACCGGAGCGCCGGCGCTCTGGCAGCGCCCGCAGTGGCAGGCGCTGCTCGCGCACGCCCGCGCCCAGGCCGGGCGCACGCTGCGCCAGCGCTTCGCCGACGATCCGCGGCGTGGCGAGCGGCTCGCGGCCGAGGGCGGGGGCTGGTACCTCGACTATTCGAAACAGCGCGTCGACGACGACACGCTGCGCCTGCTGCTGGAACTCGCCGAAGCCTGCGGCGTGCGCGACCGGATCGATGCGATGTTCGCCGGCGCCCACGTCAACGCGACCGAGGATCGCCCGGCGCTGCACGTGGCGCTGCGCGCGCCCGCGGGCGAACGGATCGTGGCCGACGGCGCGGACGTCGTGCCGGAGGTGCAGGGCGTGCTCGCGCGCATGGAGGACTTCGCGCGGCGGGTGCGCGACGGTCGCTGGACGGGGGCCACCGGCAAGCCGGTCCGACACGTCGTCAACATCGGCATCGGCGGCTCCGACCTCGGGCCGGCGATGGCCGCAGGCGCGCTCCGCCACTACAGCGACGGCCCGCGCGCGCGCTTCGTGTCGAACGTGGATCCGGCGGCGCTGCGCGAGGCACTGGGAGGCCTGGATCCCGCGGAAACGCTGTTCATCGTCTGCTCCAAGACCTTCACGACCCAGGAAACGCTGGTCAACGCGGGCGCCGCGCGCGCCTGGTGCGTGGCGGCGCTGGGCGAGGCGGCCGTCGCGCGGCATTTCGTCGCGGTGTCCACCAACGAGGACGGCGTGCGCGCGTTCGGCATCGAGCCGGCGCACATGTTCGGCTTCTGGGACTGGGTCGGCGGGCGCTACTCGATGGATTCGGCGATCGGCCTGTCGACGATGCTGGCGATCGGCCCGGAACGCTTCCGCGAGCTGCTCGCCGGCTTCCACGCGATGGACGTCCATTTCCGCGAAGCGCCGTTCGAGGCCAGCCTGCCCGTGCTCGTCGCTCTGCTGTCGATCTGGAACAACGATTTCCTCGGCGCGGCGACGGTGGCGGTGCTGCCGTACGCGCAGGACCTCGCGCGTTTCCCGGCCTACCTGCAGCAGCTGACGATGGAGAGCAACGGCAAGCACGTCGCGCTCGACGGCAGCCGCGTGGACGTGCACACCGGCCCGATCTACTGGGGCGAACCGGGCACCAACGGCCAGCACTCGTTCTACCAGCTGCTGCACCAGGGCACGCGCCTGGTGCCCTGCGATTTCATCGGCTTCTGCCAGGCGCTGGTCGCGCCGGGCGAGGACGCGGCCGACGTGCGGCGCCGCCACGACCTGCTGATGGCCAACCTGTTCGCGCAGGGCGAAGCGCTCGCCTTCGGCCGCGATGCCGCCCAGCTGCGCGGCGAGGGCGTGCCGGCGCGACTGGTGCCGCACAAGGTCTGCGACGGCGACCGTCCGAGCAGCACGCTGCTCGCCGACCGGCTGACGCCGCACAGCCTCGGCGCGCTGGTCGCGCTGTACGAGCACGCGGTGTTCGTGCAGGGCGCGATCTGGAACATCGACAGCTTCGACCAGTGGGGCGTCGAGCTCGGCAAGCAGCTGGCGACGGCCACGGAAGCCGAACTCGCCGCGCCGGGGCAGGCCGGATCCGCGGCCGCGAACCACGACAGTTCGACGCGCACGCTCATCCGCCGCTATCGCCAACGCCGGGGAGGCTGACCGCGACCGCGTTGCGAGGTCGCACCTGCAGGAGGAACCGATGCCAGATCCCACGCCCTTGGACCGCATGCCCTTCGACAGCGTCGACCGGCAATGCGTCGACACCCTGCGGTTCCTCGCCGTGGACATGGTGCAGCAGGCCGACAGCGGCCATCCGGGCCTGCCGCTCGGCGCCGCGCCCATGGCCTACGTGCTGTGGCAGCGCCACCTGAAGCACAACCCGCGCAATCCGGCGTGGGCCGACCGCGACCGCTTCGTGCTCTCCGCGGGCCACGGCTCGGCGCTGCTCTACGCGCTGCTGCACATGGCCGGCTACGACCTGTCCATCGACGACCTGCGCGCGTTCCGGCAATGGCAGAGCCGCACGCCGGGCCATCCGGAGCGCAACCACACGCCTGGCGTCGAGGTGACGACGGGGCCGCTGGGGCAGGGCATGGCGAACGCCGTCGGCCTGGCGATGGCCGAGGCCCAGCTCGCGGCGCGCTACAACCGCGATGCGCCGGTCGTCGACCATCGCACCTGGGCGCTCGTGAGCGACGGCGACCTGATGGAGGGCGTCGCCTCGGAAGCCGCCTCGCTCGCGGGGCACCTGCAACTCGGCAAGCTGTGCTGCCTGTACGACGACAACTACGTCACGCTCGCGGCGGGCACCGACATCACCTTCACCGAGGATCGCGGCAAGCGCTTCGAAGCCTACGGCTGGCACGTGCAGCACGTGGCCGACGGCAACGACCTCGCCGCCATCGACGCTGCGCTGCGCGCGGCCAGCGCGGAAACGCGGCGACCGTCGCTGATCGTGGTGCGCACCCACATCGGCTACGGCTCGCCGGAACAGGACAGCTACAAGGCGCACGGCTCGCCGCTCGGCGAGGAGGACGTGCGCAGGACCAAGGAGACGCTCGGCTGGCCGGTCGAGCCGCCGTTCCTGGTCCCGGACGAGGCCGCCGCGCGGATGCGCGGGGCGATCGCGCGCGGAAGCGCGGCCGAGGAGGCGTGGGAAGCGCGGTTCCGCGCCTACGCGCAGGCGCACGGCGACGTCGCCGCTGAATTCGAGCGCAGCCTGCACGGCGGGCTGCCGGACGGCTGGGATTCCGCGGTGCCCGTGTTCCCGCCCGACGCGAAGGGCATGGCCACGCGCGAGGCCTCCGGCAAGGTGCTGAACGCGATCGCGCCGCGCCTGCCGCAGCTCACCGGCGGCTCCGCGGACCTGGATCCCTCGACGAAGACCGCGCTCAAGGGCCTGGGCGACTTCAATCCGCCGGCGGCGCCCGGCACCGACGAGCAGGGCTCCGACGGCGGCGGCTGGAGCTTCGCCGGCCGCAACCTGCACTTCGGCGTGCGCGAGCACGCGATGGGCGCGATCGCGAACGGTATGGCCGCGCACGGCGGCTGCCTGCCGTTCACGGCGACGTTCCTGGTGTTCTCGGACTACATGCGCCCGCCGATGCGCCTGGCGGCGCTGTCGTGCCTGCACGTGGTCCATGTGTTCACGCACGACAGCATCGCGGTCGGCGAGGACGGCCCGACGCACGAGCCGGTCGAGCACCTGGCGGCGTTGCGCGCGATCCCGAACCTGACGCTGATCCGCCCGGGCGACGCGAACGAGGCGGCGGAAGCCTGGAGGGTCGCGCTGGAAACCCGCGATGCACCGGTCACGCTCGTCTTCAGCCGGCAGGCGGTGCCGACGCTGGATCGCACCCGGCTCGCGCCCGCCGATGGCCTGCGCCGCGGCGCGTACGTGCTCGACGACGAGGGTTTCGCCGCTGGCGACGGCGATCGCGTGCTGCTGATCGGCACCGGCTCGGAACTGCACCTGGTCGTCGAGGCCGCGGGCGCGCTGCGCGAACGCGGGCTGCGCGTGCGCTGCGTGTCGATGCCGAGCTGGGAGCTGTTCGACGCGCAGCCGCAGGATTAGCGCGATGCCGTGCTGCCGCCCGGCGTCGCCGCGCGGCTGGCGGTGGAGGCCGGCGTGCCGCAGGGCTGGGAGCGCTACGTCGGCGATCGCGGCGCCGTGCTCGGTGTCGACCGCTACGGTGCGTCGGCGCCGGGCGACGAGGTGATGCGGCGCTACGGCTTCACCGCGGAGGAAGTGTGCCGCCGCGCGCTGGCGCTGCTGGGGCGTCAGCCGTGAGCGCGAAGGCGGCGTTCAAGGTCGGCGACCACGTGCGCTGGAACTCGGAAGCGGGCCACGTCGGCGGCACGATCACGAAGGTGCACACGCGCGACTTCGACTGGCACGGCTACACGCGCCACTGCACGCCGGACGATCCGCAGTACGAGATCAGGAGCGACAGGACCGACCACGTCGCCGTGCACAAGGGCTCCGCGCTGCACAAAGCGTAGCGCCTATTCGCGCTTGATGGCGTGGCCGCCGAACTCGTTGCGCATCGCCGCCAGCAGCTTGTCGGCGAACGAATCGCTGTCGCGCGAGCGCAGCCGTGCCATCAGCGACAGCGCGATCACCGGCGCCGGCACGTCCAGGTCGATCGCCTCCTGCAGCGTCCACCGGCCCTCGCCGGAATCGGCGACCCACGGCGCAATCCCGTCCATCGTCGGGTTCCTGCCGAGCGCGTCGGCGGTGAGGTCGAGCAGCCACGACCGCACCACGCTGCCGGTGCGCCAGATCTCCGCGACCTGGTGCAGGTCGAGGGCGAAGTCCTGCTTGTGCTGCAGGATCGAGAAGCCCTCGGCATAGGCCTGCATGAGCCCGTACTCGATGCCGTTGTGGACCATCTTGGTGAAGTGGCCCGAACCGACCGGCCCGACGTGGCCCCAACCCTTGTCCCGCGCCGGCGCGAGGGTCTCGAAGATCGGCCGCAGCCGGTCCACGACCGCCTTGTCGCCGCCGATCATCAGGCTGTAGCCCTCGGCGAGCCCCCAGACGCCGCCGCTGGTGCCGCAGTCGACGTAGCCGATGCCGTTCGGCGCCAGCGCGGCCGCGCGGCGCAGCGTGTCCTTGTAGTTCGAGTTGCCGCCGTCGATCACGACGTCGCCCGCCGCCAGCAGCCCGGCCAGCGCGTCCACCGTGCCGTCGGTGATCTTCCCGGCCGGCACCATCATCCACAGGATCCGCGGCGCGGGCAGGGCGGCCACCAGCGCCTGCAGCGAGTCGGCCGAGCCGCCGCCGTCGCCTTCCAGCGCCTTGCGGGCGTTCGCGTCCGGGTCGAAGCCGACCACCTTGTGCCCGCCGCGCAGCAGCCGCTGCGCCATGTTGCCGCCCATGCGGCCGAGGCCGATCATCCCGAGTTCCATGCCGTCTCCTTGCGCCGGGCTTCGTTCGCCCCCGATGATGCATCAACGCGCGTCATGGTTCCGGCATCGGCCGTGACGGGATCTTCCGCCCCGCGCGGCTAGCATGCGGCGTGATCCCGCCGAAGCGAAGGAAGCCGCGATGTCCGACGACGATGCCAAGACCCCGCTCGACCACGTCCACGACACGGTGACGCAGCTCAAGGAGATGCGACACTACTCGAAGAACAACGTGGAGGCGCTGACCGCGGCGTGGCTGCTCTTCGACGGCGAACTCTCGAAGCTCGGGCAGGCCGGGAGCATCGAGGACCTGATGACGCGCCAGGGCGAGCTGCACGAGCGCCTGGAAGCCGCGATCGCCGACCTCGAGGCGCTGGCCGAGACGCTGAAGCCGCCGCCCCCGGAGGAGTGAAGCGGGGCGCGCCGGCAAGCGTGGCCCCACCACGCAGTCTTTACACATATCCGGATTGAGGCCGTTGCACGGCGGGGCAGGGTGGCGGGGCCAAACCACCCCGGGGAATCCGCCATGAAGCTCTTCGCACCCGCCACCGCGCCCGCGCTCGACCTGGTCGACATCTACGGCAAGGCCATCCCGCTCGGCGGCACCGGCCGCCGCACCCTGCTCTCGTTCTTCCGCGACGCGGCGTGCCCGTTCTGCAACTTCCGGATCTACGAGCTGACCCACCATCACCAGAGCCTCGCCGCGCTGGGCCTCGACATCGTCGCCGTGTTCGGCTCCAGCCAGGCCGAAGTGGTGCGCTTCGTGGCCCGCCATCCGCGTCCCTTCCGCGTCGCGGCCGATCCGGTGGGCGCGTCGCACGCGCGCTACGGCATCGAACGCTCGCTGCTGCGCAAGATCAAGGCCGTGGTCACCCGCGTGCCGACCCTGCTGCGCGGCCTGCGCATCGTCGGGCTGGCCGGGCTCAACACCAACAACCTGATGCCCGCCGACTTCCTGATCGACGAAGAGGGGCGCATCGTCGAGACCTACTACGGCGGCGATGCCGGCGACCGCATCCCGCTGGAACGCGTCGAGCTGTTCCTCGCCCGCGGGCTGATCCAGCGCGGCGCGGTCGCGTCGGCCGGCACCGGCGGAAATGCGGGCGCCGCCGCCGCGGCCTGACCCTCACCCCGCGCTCACGCGGCCCTGACGCGCCGCGCCGGCACACTGGACTTTCCCGCCGCCCGGCGGGATCGCCTGAGGGGGGCGGCATGGCCTGGAGCAGGACGGGGAGGGCGTCGCGCTTGCGGCGCCCGAAGGCGCGGATGCGGACGATGTGGATGGCGCTGGCGGCGTGCTTGGGGGCGGCGGTCCTGCCGGCCCGCGCGTCCGCGCATGCGGGAATCCCCGACGACCAGGAACTCGCCCGGCTCGCCAACATGAGCCTGGAAGACCTCATGAAGGCCGAGGTCGTGTCCGTCGCCGGCACGCCGCGCAGCCGCATGGAGACGCCCGCGGCGCTGACGGTGATCAGCGCCGAGGCCGTGCGGCGCAGCGGCGCGCGCAGCATCGCCGAAGCGCTGCGCCTCGTGCCGGGGATGTACGTCGGCCGCATCAATTCGAGCAGCTGGGTCATCGGCGCGCGCGGGCTCACCGGCACCACGCTGACCGCGACCCGCTACCTGGTGCTGATCGACGGGCGCCTGGTCTACGACCCGCTGATCTCCTCCACGTTCTGGGACACCGTCGACGTGCCGCTCGCGGACCTCGACCGCATCGAGGTCGTGCGCGGCCCCGGCGCCACGCTGTGGGGCGTCAACGCGATGAACGGCGTGGTCAACATCATCACCCGCAAGGCCGCGGACACGCAGGGCGCGCTGGTCGAGGCCGGGGCGGGCAGCAACGGCGAATCCGCGCTCTCCCTGCGCTACGGCGGCAGGACCGGCGGCGGCGCGGCCTGGCGCGCATGGGCGAAATACGAGCGCCACGGCGACTTCGAAGGGCCCGACGGCGCGTCGCTGCAGGACGAGTGGTCGAACCTGCACGGCGGCTTCCGGCTGGACGGGCAGTTCACGCCGGAGGTGCGGTACACCTTCCAGGGCGACGCCTACACCCATCCCGACGCGATGTCCTCGGTGCGGCTGCCGGTCCCGGGCGCGCACCAGCAGTTCGAGCAGGTCTCCGGCGACGACGAGGTGTCCGGCGCGAACCTGTTGTTCCGCGCCATCAGCGGCCTGGAAGGCGATCGCGGCTGGATGTTCCGCGCCTACTACGACCATACCCGCCGCGACTCCGCGCGTTACGGCGCGCGCCGCGACACGGTGGACATGGAGTACCGCCGGTGGCTGGACTGGAGCCCGCGCAATGCGCTGATCTGGGGATTCCAGTACGACCACACCAGCGACGACGTCGACAACGGCCCGGTGCTGCCGTTCGATCCGGCGTCGCGCGGCTGGAGCACGCTCAACGCGTTCGTGCAGAACACGACCGAGCTCGCGCCCGGCCGGGCCTGGCTGATGCTCGGCACCAAGCTGACCCACCACAGCTTCGTCGGTCTCCAGGCGCAGCCGAGCCTGCGCCTGTGGTGGACGCCGAGTGATCGGCAGACGCTGTGGATGGCGGTGTCGCGCCCGGTGCGCGTGCCCTCGCGCTTCGAGGAAGACGGCCTGCTGGTGTTCTCCTACGCCGATACCGGGATACTCGCCGGCGGCGCGCCGAGCGGCGACATCGTGCCGATCGGCCTCGCCGGCGACGACCGCCTGCGGGCCGAGCACCTCGTCGCCTGGGAAGCGGGGCACCGCTGGCAGGCGGCCGATGGCTGGCTGGTCGAGACCTCGCTGTTCTACAACGACTACCGTCGGCTCATCGGCGTGCCGCCGACCATCGTCGGCACGTTCAACGACCTCGGTTCGGGCGCGACCTGGGGCGGCGACATCAGCATGTCGGCGCAGCTCACCGAGCGCTGGAAGCTGCAGGGCAGCTACAGCCGGCTGAAGACGCGCATCGACGGCCCGATCTATCCGTTCGAGGAGACCGGCACGCCGGCGACGCTCGCGCAGCTGCACTCGTGGTTCGACCTCAGCGACGCGCTGCAGCTGGACGCGTCGTTCTACCGCGCGAGCGAGGTGCCGCTGACCGGCATTCCCGCCTACACCCGCGCCGACGTCGGCGCCCGCTGGCGTGCCGCGCGCGGGGTCGAGGTGTCCGTGTGGGCGCAGAACATCCTGCACGAGGAGCACCGCGAGGCGTCGGGCGCGGTGGTGCCGCGCGGGGTCTATGCCCAGGTGTCCTTCGGCGTTGGCCGCTGACGCGCCGACGCGATGCGTGGCCGTCGCCGCCGCCCCGCCGGGGCGGTGGCGCACGGCCGTCGCCGCGTTCGCGGTCCTGTGCACGATCCTTGCCGGCGCGCCGGGCGCGCGCGCCGACGACGACGACCGAGAGATCCAGGTCGAAGCGGCGTTCCTCGTCAACTTCGTGCGCTATACGAATTGGCCCGCGGCGCGGCTCGGGCCGCCGGGCGCACCCTACGTCGTGTCGGTGCTCGGCTCCGAGGACGATGCGCGGGACGTCGCCGACGTCGCCCGCGCGGCCGGCGTCATCGGCGGCCGCCGCATCGAGGTGCAGCGGGTGGATCCGGACAGGCTGTCGCGGAGCGCGGCCCGCGTGCGCCGGCTGCAGGCGAGCCACGTGGTGTTCGTGCGCGCCGATTCCGACGTGCGCTGCGCCACCTTGCGCAGCCTGCTGGACGGCGCCCCGGTCCTGACCGTCGGCGACGCCACCGGCTGCGCGGCCACGGGCGGCATGCTCGGCCTGGTGCGGGTGGACCGGCACCTGGCGTTCGAGGCGAACCCGGACGAGATCCGCGCGGCGGGCCTGGCCGTCAGCGCGAAGGTGCTCAAGCTCGCGCGGATCCGCAGGAGCGTGCCATGACCCCGCGCCTGCCGGGCATGCGTTCCTTCCGCGACAAGGTCACCTGGGTGGTGGCGGTGACCAGCGCGATCGCCATCGTGCTGGTGGCGGTCGCGCTCGCGGCGGTGAACCATTTCGCCCTGCGCAACGCGGCGTTCGACGCGCTCCACGCGCAGGCGCAGGTCGCGGCCATGAACAGCGGCGCGCCGCTCGTGTTCGGGGATCGCGAGACCGCCGCGGAAGTGCTCGACGCGTTCCGGGCGATGCCCGGGATCGACCGCGCGACCCTGTACACGCTCGACGGCGACGTGTTCGCGCGTTACCGGCGGGCGGCCCGCGACGGCGGGGCCGGCAACGGCCTGCTGAAGGCGCTGCCCATCTCGGAACGCCGCTTCGTGACCACGCTGCCGGTGGAGGAGAAGGGACAGCGGCTCGGCCGGCTCGAGGTCTCCTTCGACCCGTCCACGCTCGAGCGCCAGTTGTGGCAGAGCGCGATCCTCGCGCTGGCCCTGGCGGTCGTCGCGATCCTCCTGGCCTTCGTCGCTTCGAGCTACCTGGCCGCGCTGGTGACGCGGCCGGTCGCGATCCTCACCCGCACCGCGCAACGCGTTTCGGACCGCGGCGACTACGCGGTGCGCGCGCCGAAGGTCGCGGGCGACGACGAGCTCGCGCGGCTCACCGCGTCGTTCAACGGCATGCTCGAGCGCATCGAGCGCCAGGACCTCGACCTCGAGGCTTCCCGCGAGCAGGCCGAGCAGGCGAGCCGGATGAAGGATGAATTCCTGGCGACGCTGTCGCACGAGCTGCGCACGCCGATGACCCCGATCCTCGGCTGGGCGCAGATCCTGCGGCGCGTGGCCGGCGGCGACGCGAAGGTGGCCCAGGCCGCGGAAGTCATCGAGCGCAACGCGATCGCGCAGACCCGCATCATCGACGATCTGCTGGACATGAGCCGCATCGTGTCCGGCAAGATCCGCCTCGACGTGCGCGGCTACGATCCGCGCGAGGTCATCGACGCGGCGCTGGACGCGGTGCGCGCGGCGGCGCAGGCGCGCGGCGTCGCGCTCGAATCGTCGGTCGATGCCGGCGTCCCGCAGCTGCGCGGCGATCCGCAACGCATCCAGCAGGTGCTGTGGAACCTGCTGTCGAACGCGACCAAGTTCACCGGCAAGGACGGCCGGGTGCGCATCGACGCGCGGCTGGCGAAGGGCGAGGCCGGCGGCGACGTCGTCCGGATCCGCGTCGCCGACACGGGCCTGGGCATCGCGCCGGCGTTCCTCCCGCACGTCTTCGAGCGCTTCAGGCAGGCCGACAGTTCCGCCACCCGCAGCCACGGCGGCCTCGGGCTGGGCCTGGCGATCGTCAAGCAGCTGGTCGAGCTGCACGGCGGCACCGTGTCGGCCTCGAGCGCCGGGCTGGGGCAGGGCGCGACGTTCACGCTGGACCTGCCGGTGCCGCAGGGCGCGCACGCCGCGCCGGTCGCGGTGAACGGCGCGGCGATGCAGGCCCAGGCGCACGCCGCCGAACAGATCCCGCCGGGCCTGCGCGTGCTCGTGGTGGACGACGAAGCCGATGCGCGCGAATGGGTCGCCCGGGTCCTCGCCGACGCGGGCGCGGACGTGCGCGCGGCCGCGTCCTCCGACGAGGCGATGCGGTGCCTGCAGGGTTTCCGCCCGCAGGTGCTGGTCAGCGACATCGGCATGCCGGTCCGCGACGGCTACGCGCTGATCCGCGACATCCGGATGCACCCGGACGCCGCGCTCGCGTCGACGCCGGCCCTGGCGCTGACCGCGTTCGCCCGCGCCGAGGACGGGATCCGCGCGCTCACCGCGGGCTACCAGCTGCACCTGGGCAAGCCGGTCGACGAAGCGCGCCTGCTGGCTGCGGTCGCGAGCCTGGTCGACGACTGAGGCGACGGCCCGGCGCCGGGTTCGCATCGCGCAAAAAGCAACGGGCCGCTTTCGCGACCCGTTGCCACAACTGGTGGAGGTGGGCGGAATCGAACCGCCGTCCGAAGGCACTCCATGCCCGGCACTACATGCTTAGCTCGTTGTTCGATCTCGGATGGCGGCAACACAACGTGCGAGGCACACCGCCATCCACACCCGCTTTGGTTTCGGAACCGGTTGACGGGTCGCCGCCGGGACCTATCCCTTGATCATGACCCTACATCCACGAGCAAGGGCACAAGTGGGTTCGGGGCTTACGCCTTAAGCGGCGAGAGCGTAGACGTCGTCGTTGGCGTCTGGGTTTTTGCAGCTGGATTAACGAGGAAAGCTACCCCCTCGGCATGCGCCAGGCGATTTCGCGACCCCCGTCGAAGCCAGTGCACCCCCGGGGACTGTCGAAACGTCCGACCCGGCCAGTATAGGCGGGGCGGGCAGTCGCACAAGCCGCAGCGCCCGGGCGGCCAGCGGAGGTTCACGCAAGGGCGGAACGAAGCCGGGCTATGCTTCGCGCATGCCCTCGAAGCCCCCGGCCCCGGACGCGCGGCCCGCAGCAGGCGCCAGTTCCGCGGCCGGCCACGCGCTGGCGCTGATGGTGCTGTTCGCGTCGCTGCTGCTCGTCTTCCTGTACTGGCGCGGCGCCCACGTCCGGGAGATGACCGCGGCGCAGGCGGAATTCGCGTCGCGGGCCGACGAGGCGTCCTCGCTGATCGCGCAGCGCCTGGGGAACTACGAGCTGCTGGCGCGCGGCGGCGTCTCGCTGTTCGCCTCGGTGGCGCGGCCGAGCCGCCAGCAGTGGCGCACGTACGTCGAGGGGCTGAACCTGCGCCAGCGCTATCCCGACGCGCTCGGCCTCGGTTTCGCGGTCGAGGCGACGCCGCTGCAGCTGTCGGAGCTGCAGCGCATGCTCCGCGACAGCGGCGAGGGACTGCTCAGCGTGTGGCCGCACGGCGTGCGCGAGACGTACGGGCCGGTGCTCTATCTCGAGCCGATGACGCACGCGAACGCCGCCTCGATCGGCTACGACCTGTACTCCGACCCGCTGCGCCGCGCGGCGATGGACGCGGCGCGCGACAGCGGCCAGCCGCGGCTCACCGGCGGCGTCGGCCTGACCCAGGACCGCGGCGATCCGCGGGCCGGGAAGCGGGGCTCGGTGCTGTTGCTTCCGGTCTACCGCGCCGGCGACCGTCCCGCGAGCGTGGACGCGCGTCGCGAGTCGCTGCAGGGCTGGGTGTACGTGCCGTTCCGCATCGGCGACCTGGTGTCGCAGGCGCTCCGCAAGGCGCCGCAGCGCCTGTGGCTGCGGGTGTTCGACCTGGGCGGCGACGGCGCCGGCGCGGGCGAGCTGCTGTACGCCGACCCGCAGCTCGCGGATGCGCCGCCTTCCCCGTTCCGGGCGACGGCGACCGTGCGCGCCTACGGGCGCCGCTGGCGGCTGGAGTTCGTGTCCGGCCCGCGCACGTCCCCGGACACGCGCCTGCACACCCTGCGCAGCACGCTGGTGGTGGGCGTCATCGCGTCGCTGTTGCTGTACGGCATCGCCCTCGTGCTGGCGACGACGCGCTCGCGCGCCGATCGCCTCGCGGCGCGCATGACCGAATCGTACCGGCGCAGCGAGCAGCGTTTCCGCAGCGCGATGGAATATTCCGCGATCGGGCAGGCGCTGCTCGACCGGCAGGGCCGGATCGTCGACGCCAACCCGGCGCTCGCGCGGATCCTCGGCCGGCCGGTCGCGCAGATCCTCGGCACGGAATTCGACGGCCATTTCCTCGACTACAGCGGCGAGGACGCGATGCGCCGCAGCCAGCAGGCGCTGCTCGGCGGCGGCGTCTACCGCAGCACGCGCACGCTGCTGGCCGACAGCGGCGGGTTGCGCCAGGTGCAGATGACCTTCGCGCCGGTGCCCGGCGAGATCGGCCAGGACGTGGTCCGCCTGGTGCAGGTGGAGGACGTCACCGACCGCCTGCGCGCGGAAGCGCAGGTGCTGGCCCTGAACCGCAACCTCGAGGCGCGGGTCGCGACGCGCACGCGCGAGCTGACCATCGCCAACCAGGACCTGGAATCCTTCGCCTACAGCGTGTCGCACGACCTGCGCGCGCCGTTGCGCGCGATCGACGGCTTCAGCCGGCTGCTGGGCGAGCGCTACGGCGACCGCATGGACGGCGAGGGCCGCGACTACGTGGTGCGCGTGCGCAACGCCGCGTCGCGCATGGGCTCGCTGATCGAGGCGCTGCTGAAGATGGCGCGCCTGGGCCGCGGCGGCATCCATCCGGTCGCGCTGGACGTCGGCCGCATGGCCGCCGACATCGTCGGCGAGCTGCGCGCGAACGAGCCCGGCCGCGACGTGGAGGTCTCGATCGCGCCCAACCTGCGCGCGGTGGGCGACGCCAGCCTGGTGCGCAACCTGCTGGAGAACCTGCTGGGCAACGCGTGGAAGTTCACGCGCGACCGCCATCCCGCCCGGATCGAGGTGGGGCGCGAGCCCGGGGGCGCGTTCTACGTCCGCGACAACGGCGCGGGCTTCCCGGCCGAATACGCGGACAAGCTGTTCCGCCCGTTCCAGCGCCTGCACAGCCAGGAAGAATTCGCGGGGGAGGGCGTCGGGCTCGCCTCGGTGCGGCGCATCGTCGAGCGCCACGGCGGCACGATCCGCGCCGACAGCGTGCAGGGGCAGGGCGCGACGTTCGCGTTCACGCTCCCGGAGACGGAGCCGGCGGGCTGAGCCTGCGCCGCGATCGCCGCCGCAAGCCGACGGGTCGCAAGCCGCCGGGTCAGGCGTCCTTGTTGTGCCGGCGCAGCACGCGCTGCTTCTCGCGGTTCCAGTCGCGTTCCTTGCTGGCCTCGCGCTTGTCGTGCAGCTGCTTGCCGCGCGCCAGGCCGAGCTCGGCCTTGACCTTGTTGCCCTTCCAGTACATCGCCGTCGGCACCAGCGTGTACCCGTCGCGCTGCACCTTGCCGATCAGCACGTCGATCTCGCGCCGGTTGAGCAGCAGCTTGCGGGTGCGGCGGTCGTCGGCGACGACGTGGGTCGAGGCGGAGATGAGCGGCGTGATCTGCGCCCCGAACAGGAACAGCTCGCCGTCGCGGACCACCGCGTAGGCCTCGGTGATGTTGGCGCGGCCGGCACGGATCGACTTCAGCTCCCAGCCCTGCAGGGCGAGGCCGGCCTCGAAGCTCTGCTCGATGTGGAACTCGTGGCGCGCGCGCTTGTTCAGCGCGATGGTGCCGCCGCCGTTTGCCTTATCCTTGGAAGACTTTCCCGCCATCCGGGCATTGTCGCATCTATGACCAGAATCCAGCGCAGCGCCCTGGTCGGCCATTCCGCGGGCCGCATGTTCGCGCTGGTGGACGACATCGAGGCCTACCCGCGCCGCTTCGCCTGGTGCGAGTCGGCGCAGGTGCTCGAGCGCGGCGCCGACCGCGTGGTCGCGCGGCTCGACCTCGGCCTCGGTCCGCTGCGGACCTGGTTCACGACCGAGAACACGCTGGCGCCGCCGCACCACATCGACATGGTCCTGCGCGACGGGCCGTTCCGGCGCCTGGAGGGCCGCTGGCAGTTCCATGCGCTCGACGAATCCGCGTGCCGGGTCACCCTCACGCTGGAGTTCGAGCCGCAGGCGAAGCTGCTGGGCGGCGCGCTCGCGCTGGGCATGCAGGGGCTGGCCGACCGCATGGTCGACGACTTCGTGCGCGTCGCCGACGGCGCGCCGCCGCGATGAACGGCAGCCCACCGGGCGAAGCGGCGGCAGCCGCCGTGCTGGGCGTGGAAGTGGTGCGCGCGTGGCCGCGCAGGCACGAGGCCGTGCGGCTGCAGCTGCCGGCCGGGGCGACCGTGGCCGATGCCGTCCGCGAATGCGGGTTGCCCCTGGACGGCGTCGCCGGCCATGCGGTGTTCGGCGAGCTCGCCGCCGCCACGCGCACGCTGCGCGACGGCGACCGCGTCGAGTTGCTGGAAGCCTTGCGGATCGACCCGAAGGACGCGCGCCGGCGGCGCGCGCGGCGCTGACTCAGCCGCCGCCCTTCTTCTTGTCGTCCTTCGTGAGGTTGCCGAAGCGGCCCATGCGGAGCGACAGCTCCTTGTCCTGCTCCGGGAAATAGTCGCCTTCCCAGCGGGTCACCGCGCCGGCGTCATCGAAGAACACCGTGAAGTTGCGCACCTGGACGTGCCCGGCGCGGTCGCTCCGCTCGGTCGCCGTGTAATCCCAGCGATCGTGGTGGAACGGATCGGCGATCGAAGGCGAGCCCAGCAGGGCCTGCACCTGGTCCTTGGTCATGCCGGCCTGGAGCTGGTCCACCGCGGCCTTGTCCATCAGGTTGCCCTGGTAGATCGGCTGCTTGTAGAGGATGCCGCAGCCGGCGACGGTGAGCGCCATGGCGGCGGCGAGCAGGGCGGTCTTGCGCATGGGTTCGCAGGCGGGGGAAAGGTCGGATAATGGGGCCGATCATACACGCAAGCCGGGAGCCCAGCCGCCATGGAATCCAACGATCTGCGCAAGGCCGGACTGAAGGTCACCCACCCGCGGATGCGCATCCTGGCGCTGCTGGACGAGCTGCGGCCCCGGCACCTGACCGCCGAGGACATCTATCGGCACCTGCTGGAACAGGGCGACGAGATCGGCCTGGCCACCGTTTATCGCGTGCTCACGCAGTTCGAGGCCGCCGGCCTGGTCCTGAAGCACAACTTCGAGGGCGGCCATGCGGTGTACGAACTCGACCGCGGCGAGCACCACGACCACATGGTGGACGTGGAGTCCGGCAAGGTGATCGAATTCCACAGCGACGAGATCGAGGAACTGCAGCGCAGGATCGCGGCCGAGCGCGGCTACGAGATCCAGGACCACGCGCTGGTGCTGTACGTCAGGAAGCTGCGTCGCTGAGCAGCCGGCGCGCGGCGGCGCGCGCTTCCTTGCCGACGGTGGCGCCGCCGAGCATCCGCGCGATCTCTTCCTCGCGCGCCTTCGCGTCGAGCACCTGGACCGCGCTGTGGGTCGCGCCCGCCTGCTCGGACTTGCTGACGCGGTAGTGCGCGTGGCCGTGCGCGGCGACCTGCGGCAGATGGGTCACGCACAACGCCTGCCGGCCGGCGCCGAGCGCGCGCAGCTTCTGGCCGACGATCTGGGCGACGGCGCCGCCGATGCCCGAATCCACCTCGTCGAACACCATCGTCGGCACCGCGTCCTTGCCGAGCGCGGCGACCTCGATGGCGAGCGAGATGCGCGACAGTTCGCCGCCGGACGCGACGCGCCGCAGCGGCCGCGGCGGCTGGCCGGCATTCGCGGCGACCAGGAATTCGACGCGTTCGGCGCCCTGCGGGTCGGGGCGATCGGTCGCGACCGGTTCCAGCGCGGCCTCGAACCCTCCGCCGCCCATGCCCAGCTCCGACAGCAGCGCGGTCGTGGCGGACGACAGCCGCGCGGCTGTCGCCCGGCGCGCGTCCCCCAGCGCCGTCGCGGCGGCCCGCCATGCCTGCGCCGCGGCTTCGATTTCCGGATCGAGCTTGCGCAGCCGGGCCCCGGAATCGCGCAACACCTCCAGCTCCGCGGCGAGCGCGTCGCGCTGCGCGGCGAGTCCTTCCGGCGCGACGCGGTGCTTGCGCGCGAGGTCGTGGAGCCGGCCCAGGCGGCGGTCGAGCTCGTCGAAGGCGGCGGGGTCGAGGTCCAGGTCGGCGCGCACCTGCTCGAGCAGCGCGAGCGCCTCGTCGAGCTGGATGGCGGCGGTGTCGAGCATGCCGTCGACCTCGGCCAGCCGCGGCTCGTCCGCGGCGTGGCGCGCGAGCGCGCCGCGCACCTGCTGCAGCAGCCGCGAGGGCGCGCCGCCCTCGTCGCCGCCCAGGCGCGCGGACGCATCCTCGCAGGCCTGGATCAGCGCGGCGCCGTGCGCATGGCGGCGGTGGAGGCCGGCGAGCGCGGCGATCGATTCGGGCTCCAGCGATTCGCGCTGCAGTTCGCCGAGCTGGTGTTCCAGCCACGCGATGCGCTCGCCGACGTCCCCCTGGCGCGACAGCGCATCGCGCTCCCGCAGCAGCGCCGACCACGCGCGCGCGGCCTCGCGCACGGCGTCGCGTTGCGGCTCCAGCGCGCCGAACGCGTCCAGCAGCGCCAGCTGGCTCCCGCGGTCGAGCAGCGCCTGGTGCTCGTGCTGGCCGTGGATCTCCACCAGCATGGCGGCGAGTTCGCCGAGCTGGGCGAGGGTGGCGGGACGGCCGTTGATCCAGGCGCGCGAGCCGCCGTCCGCGCGCAGCGTGCGGCGCACCTGGCATTCGCTGCCCCCCGCGGCGGCGGGCTCGTCGAATTCGGCCTCGCGCAGCCACGCCAGCGCGGCAGGCGCGTCGCCCAGCTCGAACTCCGCCGACAGCTCGGCGCGGTCCGCGCCATGGCGGACCATGCCGCTGTCCGCGCGCAGGCCGGCGATGAAGCCCAGCGCATCGACCAGCAGCGACTTGCCGGCGCCGGTCTCGCCGGAGATGACGGTGAGGCCCGGGCCGAATTCGAGCTCGGCGGCGGCGACGACGGCGAAATCGCGGATCGAGAGGCGGGTCAGCATGGCGATAGCGTAAGCAATCGGCGTCGCAGGCGCTGCGCCGACGAGCCGCGGTCGCCGTACACTCCGGCGCATGGCCCGCACGCCCCATCCGGACGATCCGCTCGACCCCCGCGCCCGGCAACTGCTGCGGACGCTGATCTCGCGCTACATCCGCGACGGCGAGCCGGTCGGCTCGCAGACCCTGGCCCGCCACGCCGGCCTCGACGTCAGCCCGGCCACGATCCGCAACATCCTCGGCGACCTCGAGGAGATCGGCCTGCTCAGCTCCCCGCACACCTCGGCCGGCCGGGTGCCCACCGCGCAGGGCTACCGGGTGTTCGTCGACTCGCTGCTGCAGGTGCGCCCGCTGCCCGACAGCGAGATGGCGCGCCTGCGCCAGGAGCTGCCCGCCGGGACCGGCACCCAGGCGCTGCTCGGCAACGCCTCGGAACTGCTGTCGGCGATGAGCCATTTCGTCGGCGTGGTCAGCGTGCCGCGGCGCGGCCAGTTCGCGTTCCGGCACATCGACTTCGTGCCGCTGGAAGGCGGGCGCGTGCTCGCCATCCTGGTGTTCGCCGACGGCGACGTGCAGAACCGGGTGATCCAGGCCCGGCGCAACTACGACGCCGGCGAGCTGGAGCGGGTGGCCAACTACCTGAACCGCCACTTCGCCGGGCAGACGCTGGCCGGGATCCGCGCCAGCCTCGTACAGGAGCTGCGCCGCGCGCGCGACGAGATGGCCGGGCTGCTGGCCCACAGCGTCGAGCTCGCCGAGCAGGCGCTGGCGCCCGACGCCGGCGAGGCGCCGCTCCCATCCGGACTGCTCGGCGAGGACGTGGTGCTCGCGGGGCAGACCCGGCTGATGGGCGTGCAGGACCTGGCCGACGTGGAGCGGCTGCGCGAGCTGTTCGACGCGTTCGCCCGCAAGCGCGAGATCCTGCAGCTGCTCGAGCGCACCGCGCATGCGCCGGGCGTGCGGATCTTCATCGGCGAGGAAACGGGGCTCGCCCCGCTGGAAGGCATGTCGCTGGTGACCGCGCCGTACGCCGCGGGCGATCGCCCGCTGGGCGTCCTCGGCGTCATCGGCCCGTCGCGCATGGCCTACGACCGCGTCATCCCGGTCGTCCAGGCCGCCGCGGAGGCCCTCGGCGCCGCGCTGCGCCCGTGAAGGCTTGAAGGGGCCGGAAGCGGCCCCCATACCGGTCGAATGGCGCGGCCCCCCGCCGCGAAGGACGACCATGACCAGGACCCCGACGCCGGACACGACGCCAGAAGGGCAGGCCGCCGATCCCCGCGACGCCGAGCTGGAGGCGCTGCGCGCCGAGCTCGAGCAGTTGCGCGCCGACGGCCTGCGCGAGCGCGCCGACCTCGACAACCAGCGCAAGCGCATGGCCCGCGAGCTGGAGAGCGCGCGCCGCTTCGCCAACGAACGCCTCCTCGCCGACCTGCTGCCGCTGTTCGACAGCATGGAGGCCGGCCTGGCCGCCGCGGCCGAATCCGATCCGCTGCGCGCCGGCCTCGAGCTCACCCTGCGCCAGCTGCACCGCATCGCCGCGGCGAACGGGCTGAGCGAGATCGCGCCGGCGCCGGGCGAGGCCTTCGACCCGGAGCGCCACCAGGCGATGAGCATGATCCCCGCCGACGGCGTCCCCGCCGGCAGCGTCGCGCAGGTGTTCCAGAAGGGCTACGTGCTCAACGAGCGCCTGCTGCGGCCGGCGCTGGTGGTCGTGGCCGAATGAACGGCTGAACGCGGCCGCGCGGGGCGCTTGAAGCGCCGTCGCCCGGCCCCAGATTGCAGGCATCGGCGCCGCGGGCGCCACACCGACAAGACGATCCTCAGGAGCAAGACCATGGGCAAGATCATCGGCATCGACCTCGGCACGACCAACTCGTGCGTGGCGATCATGGAGGGCGGCAAGGCCCGCGTCATCGAGAACAGCGAGGGCGACCGGACCACCCCGTCCATCGTCGCGTGGACCAAGGACGGCGAAGTCCTGGTCGGCGCGTCGGCGAAGCGACAGGCCGTCACGAACCCGAAGAACACCTTCTACGCGGTGAAGCGCCTGATCGGCCGCAAGTTCACCGACGCCGAAGTGCAGAAGGACCTCGGCCTCGTGCCTTACGCCATCACCCAGCACGACAACGGCGACGCCTGGGTCGCGCTGGCGGACGGCAAGAAGCTGGCGCCGCAGGAAGTCTCGGCGAAGGTGCTCGAGAAGATGAAGAAGACCGCCGAGGCCTACCTCGGCGAGACCGTCACCGAGGCCGTGATCACGGTGCCGGCGTACTTCAACGACTCGCAGCGCCAGGCGACCAAGGACGCCGGCCGCATCGCGGGCCTCGACGTCAAGCGCATCATCAACGAGCCGACCGCGGCCGCGCTCGCCTACGGCATGGACAAGAAGGGCGGCGACCGCAAGGTCGCGGTCTACGACCTCGGCGGCGGCACGTTCGACGTGTCGATCATCGAGATCGCGTCTGTCGACGGCGAGATGCAGGTCGAGGTGCTGTCCACCAACGGCGACACCTTCCTCGGCGGCGAGGACTTCGACAAGCGCGTCATCGACTACCTCGTCGAGGAGTTCCAGAAGGACCAGGGCATCGACCTGCGCAAGGATCCGCTCGCGCTGCAGCGCCTGAAGGACGCCGCGGAGCGCGCGAAGATCGAGCTGTCGAGCGCGCAGCAGACCGAAGTGAACCTGCCGTACGTGACGGCCGACGCGTCGGGCCCGAAGCACCTCAACATCAAGCTCACCCGCGCGAAGCTCGAGGCGCTGGTCGACGACCTGGTCAGGAAGACGATCGAGCCCTGCCGCATCGCGCTGAACGACGCCGGCCTGCGCGCGTCCGACGTCACCGAGGTGATCCTCGTCGGCGGCCAGACCCGCATGCCGAAGGTGCAGCAGGCGGTCGGCGAGTTCTTCGGCAAGGAGCCGCGCAAGGACGTCAACCCGGACGAGGCCGTCGCGATCGGCGCCGCGATCCAGGGCGGCGTGCTCGCCGGCGACGTCAAGGACGTGCTGCTGCTCGACGTCACCCCGCTGTCGCTCGGCATCGAGACCCTCGGCGGCGTGATGACCAAGATCATCGAGAAGAACACGACGATCCCGACCAAGGCCTCGCAGACCTTCAGCACCGCCGAGGACAACCAGTCCGCGGTGACGGTGCACGTGCTGCAGGGCGAGCGCGAGCAGGCCCGCTACAACAAGTCGCTGGCCCGCTTCGACCTGTCCGGCATCGAGCCGGCGCCGCGCGGCATGCCGCAGGTGGAGGTGTCGTTCGACATCGACGCCAACGGCATCCTGCACGTCAGCGCCAAGGACAAGAAGACCGGCAAGGAGCAGAAGGTCGAGATCAAGGCCGGGTCGGGCCTGTCGGACGAAGAGATCCAGCGGATGGTGCAGGACGCCGAATCGCACCGCGAGGAGGACGCGAAGTTCCACGAGCTGGTGCAGGCCCGCAACCACGCCGACGCCCTCGTGCACGCCACGCGCAGCGCGATCAAGGACAACGGCGACAAGGTGCCGGGCGACGTGATCGGCCGCGCCGAAGCCGCGATCGCCGAGGTCGAATCCGCGATCAAGAGCGACGACAAGGGCCAGATCGAGGCCAACTCGAAGGCGCTGGAGGAAGCCGGCCAGGCGCTGTTCGCCGCTGCCGCCGCGGCCTCGCAGCCGGGTGGCGGCGCGGAGGGCGCCGGCGCCTCCCCCGGTGCCGCCGGCGGCGCGCCGCGCAACGACGACGTCGTCGATGCGGAGTTCACCGAGGTCAAGGACGACGGCAAGCAGGCCTGAGGCTCGTCCTGGCACGGGCTCCGCGGTGTCGCGGAGCGCATGACGCAATACCGACGGGCAGGCGAACCTGCCCG
>JBQCJF010000160.1:0-4601 GCA_051953015.1 Luteimonas sp. | reverse complement strand
CGTCTGCTGGAACGCGTGGCCCATGTGCAGCGTGCCGGTGACGTTCGGCGACGGCAGCAGGATCGTGTACGGCTCGCCGACGCCGGTCGGCGCGAACGCGCCACTGGACTCCCACTGCGCGTACAGCCGGGATTCGAAGGTGGTGGGGTCGTAGCCGGTGGCGAGGGTGCTCATCTGGGGCCAGGGTTCACATGTCGAATTTGTTGACGTCGAGGCCGCGCGCCTTGTACGCCTTCCAGCGCTCGCGCAGCGGACCGCGCGCGGATTCGTCGGCGGGCACGACCTCGAGCACGCGCTCGAACGCGCCGTCGACGGCCTCGTCGCGCAGGTTCAGCACCAGCGGCCGCAGCGGCACGTCCATGTCGGGCGTGGCGATCAGGACGGGCGCGAGCTCGTCCTCGTCATCGCCGGCGATCTGGTGCGCGACGTAGGCGTCGTCGTCGAACGCCCACAGCAGGTCGTCGAGTTCCTCCGCCTGGGCGCGGTCGCGCGCCAGCACCAGCGTCGGCTGCCCGGAATCGTGCGCCTTGCGCGCGAGCTCGCACACCAGGCGCAGCGGCTCCGCGCGGAAGCGCGGCTTGCCGATCAGGTAGAAGTCGGCGCGCGCCACCCGGCCGTCAGCCCGCGCGGTCCAGCAGCCACTGCGCGAGAAGGCCGACCGGACGGCCGGTGGCCATGCCCATCTTGCCGTCGCCGTTGGAAACGCCGGCGATGTCGAGGTGCGCCCAGCGCTGGCCCTCGGTGAAGCGCGACAGGAAGCAGCCGGCGGTGATCGCGCCGGCCCAGCGGCCGCCGATGTTGTAGACGTCGGCGAACTGCGAATCGAGCATGCCCTGGTATTCGTCCCACAGCGGCAGGCGCCAGGCGCGGTCGAAGGTCGTTTCGCCGGCGGCGAGCAGTTCGGCCGCGAGGTCGTCGTGCTTGCCCATCAGGCCGGTGGCGTACTTGCCGAGCGCGACCACGCAGGCGCCGGTCAGCGTCGCCACATCGAGCAGCGCGGCCGGCTCGAAGCGCTGCGCGTAGGTCAGCGCGTCGCACAGGATCAGGCGGCCCTCGGCGTCGGTGTTGCCGACCTCGATGGTCTTGCCCGACATCGAGGTGAGCACGTCGGACGGACGATAGGCGTCGCCGTCCGGCATGTTCTCCACCGCGGCCGCGATGCACACCAGGTTGACGGGGAGCTGCATGCCGACGGCGGCGACGAAGGTGCCCATCACGGACGCCGCGCCGCACATGTCGTACTTCATCTCCTCGATCCCGCCCTGGGTCTTGAGGTTGATGCCGCCGGTGTCGAATGTGATGCCCTTTCCGACGAGGACGTAGGGTTTCTCGCCCGGCTTGCCGCCGTCGTACTTCAGCACCACCAGCTTCGGCTCGTTGGCCGAGCCGCGCGACACGGCGAGCAGCGAGCCCATGCCGAGGTCCTGCATCTGCGCGCGGCCGAGCACCTCGCACGAGACCTTGCCGCCCACGCGCTCGGCGAACTCGCGGCCCTGCTGCGCGACGTAGCCGGGGTTGCAGATGTTCGGCGGCAAGTTGCCGAGCTCGCGCGCGAAGGCGACGCCCGCGGCGATCGCCACGCCCTGCGCGAGCGCGCGCTCGTCGGCGCCGGCGAAGGCGACGGACTGCAGGCCCGTCTCCTCGCGCTTCTTGTTCTTCGCGCCGAGGGTGGCGACGTAGCGGTAGCAGGCGTGGTCGGCGGCGATCGCGGCCTGGCGGAGGTTCCAGGCGCCGTCGCGCCCGGCGACCGCCGTTTCGGTGAGCGTCACCAGCGCCTTGCGCACCGGGCCGGTCCTGAGCGCGCGCGCCGCGTCGCCGATGGCCTTCAGGTACTGCGCGGTGCCGTACTTGCCCGGCTCGCCGAGGCCGACCACCAGCACGCGCGGCGCCGTCACGCCGGGCAGGTCGTGCAGGGTCGAGACCTTGCCGGTCTTGCCGGACAGGTCGCCGCGCGCCAGCAACGCCTTGAGCCGGCCGCCGCTGGCGGCGTCGATGGCCTGCGCGGCGGGGGTGAGGCTGGCGTCGGCCCAGGCGCCGACCACGACGCAATCGGTGGCCGCGCTGGCGGGGGCTTCCTGGCTGAGGCTGAATTCGAGGGACATGCGGGTTCCGGAGCGGCCTTGGGCCTTGCGTACAATGGGGGAATGTCCGCTTCACGCGGACGAACCCATGATTTTAAGCCAAGCGACGCGATGGCGCCGCCGCTCCCCCGAGGCCCGATGCCACAGCTGGACCGCTACCTGCTGCGCGAATTCGCCCAGGCGACCCTGGCCACCGTGGTCGTGCTGCTGATGGTGAGCGTGGGCGGGCTGTTCGCCAACGTCCTCGGGCAGATCGCCGGCGGCAAGGTGCCCGCCGGGATGCTGCTGGCCCAGCTGGGCCTGCAGACCATCCGCTACCTGCCGCTGATCCTGCCGCTGGCGCTGATGATCGGCCTGCTGCTGGCGGTCGGGCGCCTGTACCGCGATGCCGAGATGCCGGTGCTGGCCTCGATCGGGGCGGGGCCGCGGCGCCTGCTGCGCCCGCTGCTGCTGCTGGTCGTGCCGATGGTCGGGCTCATCGCCGCGTGCTCGCTGTGGCTGGGCCCGCTGGCCAAGGCCACGTCGGCGCGGATGATCGCCGAGAGCAACCGCAACGTCCTGGTCGCCGGCCTCGAGCCGGGCCGCTTCACCGAGCTCCCGGGCGGCGGGGGCGTGGTCTACGTCGGCGAGATGTCGGTCAACGGCCGGGAGATGAAGCGGATCTTCGTCTACCGCCAGTCGGGCGACCGCCTCGACGTGACCACCGCGCACAGCGCCACCGCCACCCGCGACGGCGACCGCCGCTACCTGCGCCTGGACGACGGCTTCCGCGTCGAGGGCCCGCGCGAGGTCGGACGCGACTTCCGGCTGATGCGCTACGCCAGCAACGACGTGCTGCTGCCGCAGGGCGCGCCGGCCACCGACGCGTCGCGCGATCCGCAGGCGATGCCCACGCCGGCGCTGCTGCAGGATCCGCGCCGCGAGGCGCAGGCGCAGCTGCACTACCGGATCGCGCCGCCGCTGCTGGCGCTCGCGTTTGCGCTGCTCGCGGTGCCGCTGGCGCGCAGCTCGCCGCGGCAGGCGCGCTACGGCCGCGTCGTGCTCGGCTTCCTCGCCTACCTGGTCGGCATGAACCTGACGATCCTCGGCACCGAATGGCTCGCCGACGGCAAGCTGCCGATGCCCGCCGGCCTGTGGTGGCTCGTGCTGCCGCTGCTCGCGCTCGCGTCGTGGATGTACTTCCGCGACGGCCGTTCCGGCTTCGGCCGCCGCCGGAGGGCCGCATGAGCATGCTGTCCATCGGCAGGTTCCCCAAGACCCACGACGTCTACGTCGGCCGCGTCGTGCTCGGCACGGTGCTCGCCACCTGGGCGGTGCTGCTGGGCCTGGACTTCATCATCGGCGGCCTGATGGCGGAACTCGGCGACGTCGGCCAGGGCAACTACGGCTTCGGCTCCGCGGTGGTGTACGTGCTGTACACGATGCCGCGCCGCGCGTACTTCCTGTTCCCGACGGCGGCGGTGATCGGCACGCTGATGGGCCTCGGCCAGCTGGCCGCGACCTCGGAACTCACCGCGCTGCGCGCGCTCGGCCTCTCGCGCCGGCGCCTCGGCCTCGCGGTCGCGATGGCGCTGGCGGTGCTCACCGCGCTGATGGTCGCCAACGGCGAGACGGCGGCGCCCTGGGGCCAACGCCAGGCCGACGCGCTCAAGGCTTCGGCGCGATCGAAGGACCTGATCGTCGCCCGCTACTCCGGCCTGTGGGCGCGCGAAGGCAACACCTTCCTCAACGCCGGCGGCGGCGAGGAGCGCGGCAAGGACGGCCGGACCTGGCTCGAGCTGCAGGACGTGCACCTCTACGAATTCGACGACGCCGGCCGCCTCGAATCGATCGCGCGCGCCGCGACCGCCGAGCACCGTCCGGGCGGCTGGCTGCTGCACGACGTGCGCCGCACCTGGTTCGAGGCGAAGTCGGTCACCCAGACCGAGGCGATCGAGGAGCGCTGGGAATCGCGCCTCGACGACACGGCGCTGGCGGCGAGCGTGATCAAGCCGTCGGCGCTGTCCTCGTCCGCGCTGCGCACCAGCATCGAATACCGCAAGCGCAACGGCCTGGACGCGAGCGAATACGAGGAGCCTTACTGGGGCCGCTGGTTCTACGCCTTCAACGTGCTCGCGCTGTGCCTGGCCGCGGTGCCGTTCGCGTTCGGCACGCTGCGCAGCGGCGGGCTCGGGCGCCGGCTCTTCGTCGGCATCGTGTTCGCGCTCGGGTTCTGGCTGCTGCAGACGCAGTTCGTGCGGATGGCGGGCGTGTTCCACTTCGACTTCCGGCTGGCCTACCTGTTGCCGCCGGTGCTGATGCTCGGGGCGTCCGCGGTCCTCTTCCAGCGCCGCTCCGGATAACCGCGCTCGCAGCGGGCCGCGGCGAACTGCCCCGGGCTTCGGGCGGGTCGCCGCGGATGCGTTCCGGGCTTCGGGCGGGGTCGCCGCGGATGCGAGGGGGTCCGGGGCGGGACCGCCGTGAATCCATCCATGGAGGCTCTTCGAAAACATCCATGTTTTCGAGGTCCCGCCCCGGACC
>JBQCJF010000159.1:0-2972 GCA_051953015.1 Luteimonas sp. | reverse complement strand
CATCGCGGTGCGGTCGGGCTCGCCGGCCGCGCCCGCGGCCTCGAACAGGCGCGCGAACTCGGCCATCGCTTGCTGGAACAACGGGTCCGCGGCGTTCTCGTCCATTGCGCTATTGTGGCGCGATGGACGCACCGCACAAGCCCGCCAGCGGCTACGCCCCGGATTTCGTCGCCGGCGTGTACCGCGCCGCCCGGGAGGCCGGCCACCACGTCTTCGCGATCGCCGGGCTGCAGGGCACCGGAAAGTCCACCCTGTCGGCCCAGGTCGCGGACCTGGCGGCGGGCGAAGGCCGCAAGGTCGTGTCGCTGTCGATCGACGACTTCTACCTGGGGCATGAAGCGCGCCAGCGCCTGGGCCGCGAAATCCATCCGCTGTGCGCCACCCGCGGCGTGCCCGGCACCCACGATGTGGCGCTCGCCTGCGAGGTGCTCGACGCGCTCGCCGCGGGCCGCCGCACCGCCCTGCCCCGCTTCGACAAGATCGCCGACGACCGCGAGCCCGAATCCCGCTGGCCGGTCGTCGACCACGCCGACCTGACGATCCTGGAGGGCTGGTTCCTGAAGGTGCCGGCCGAGGACGACGCGGCCCTCGCCGATCCGATCAACGCGCTCGAGCGCAACGAGGATCCCGACGGCACCTGGCGGCGCTGGAGCAACGACGCGCTGGCGAAGGACTATCCGGCGCTGTGGAAGCGCCTGCCGCGGCTGCTGTTCCTGCAGGGGCCCGGCTTCGACATCGTGCCCAGGTGGCGCTGGGAGCAGGAACAGACGCTGCAGGCGCAGCATCCCGACCGCAAGGCGATGACGCATCCGCAGGTGATGCGCTTCGTGCAGTTCTTCGAGCGGGTGAGCCGGCAGGCGATGCGCACGCTGCCGCGGATCGCCGAGCGCACGATCCGCCTCGACGCCGAGCGCCATCCGATCGGGATGGATGGTGGGCCGTGATGGATTCGAACCATCGACCAGCGGATTAAAAGTCCGATGCTCTACCGACTGAGCTAACGGCCCACGGAGACGGGATTCTAGCGATAACGCGTCGGGTCGGCGACGCCGGCCGCCGCGAAGCCCTCGGCGCGCAGCCGGCAGGCGTCGCAATGGCCGCAGGCCCGGCCCTGGGCGTCGGCGCTGTAGCAGGACACGGTCTGCGCGAAATCCACGCCCAGGCGCAGGCCCTCGCGCACGATGTCGGCCTTCGACATGCGCAGCAGCGGCGCGTGCACGCGGAAACCCGCGCCCTCGACGCCGGCCTTCGTCGCCACGTTCGCCAGGCGCTCGAACGCCTCGATGAACTCCGGCCGGCAATCGGGATAGCCGGAATAGTCGACGGCGTTGACGCCGCAGAACAGGTCCGCGCTGCCGACGACCTCGGCCCAGCCCAGCGCCATCGACAGCATGATCGTGTTGCGCGCGGGCACGTACGTGGACGGGATCGACGCGCCGATGACGTGGCCGTCGGCGTCGTCGGGCACCGCGATCGCGTCGTCGGTCAGGGCCGAGCCGCCGATGCTGCGCAGGTCGACGTCGACGGTCTTGTGCGCGACCGCGCCGAGCATGCGGGCGACGCGGTCGGCGGCGTCGAGTTCCGAGGTGTGCCGCTGGCCGTAGCGCACGCTCAGCGCGTACGGCGTGAACCCCTGTTCGATCGCGATCGCCAGCACCACCGCCGAGTCCATGCCGCCGGACACCAGCACCACCGCGGGATTGTTCACGCGCGCGTCCATCGCCGTCTCCTCCTAGCGCCCCGGCTCGTCGTTCCACAGCAGCTTGTGCAGCTGCAGCTGGAAGCGCACCGGCGGCTTCTCCGCCACGATCCAGTCGGCGAGCCTCGCCGCCGGCAGCTGCGCCGCGCTCGGCGAGAACAGCACGTCGCAGCGCTCGTGCAGCCGGTGCTCGGCCACCACCGCGCAGGCCCAGTCGAAGTCGGCACGGTCGCAGACCACGAACTTCACCTGGTCGTGCGCCGTGAGCAGCGCGAGGTTGGCCCACAGGTTGCGCGCGACCTCGCCCGATCCGGGCGTCTTGACGTCGACGACGCGCGAGACGCGCGCGTCCACGCCGGCGAGGTCGACGGCGCCCGACGTTTCCAGCGAAACGACGTAGCCCGCGTCGCAGAGCCTGCGCAGCAGCGCGACGCAGCGCTTCTGCGCCAGCGGCTCGCCGCCGGTGACGCAGACGTGGCGGACGCCATGCGCGGCGACCTCGGCGAGGATCGCGTCGATGTCGCGCCATTCGCCGCCGTGGAAGGCGTAGGCGGTGTCGCAGTAGCCGCACCGCAGGGGACAGCCGGTCAGGCGGACGAACACGGTCGGCCAGCCCGCGTCGCGGGCTTCGCCCTGCAGCGACAGGAAGATCTCGGTGATGCGGAGCCGGTCCGCCGCCGTTGCGGCGGCGGCCGCTTCGGGGGCGACGATGCTCATGGCGCCATTTTACCGCCGCGAGCCTGCTTTACCGCCCCGGGCATTCCGGGGCCGCCCGCGGTTCAGCGCGCGGACGTGAGCCGCATCGCCTGCAGCCGGTCCTGCGCGGTGCGCGCGGCGTCGGTCCCCGGATAGCTGCGCACCACCTGCGACAGCGTGGCCTCGGCGGCGTCCTGCTGGCCCAGCCCGTACTGCGACAGCGCCAGCTTCAGCATCGCCCCGGCCGCCTTGTCGTGCGCGGGGAAGCGCTCGAGCAGCGACCGGAACTGCTGCGCCGCCAGTTCGTAGTTCTGGGTGGCGTAATAGCTCTCGCCCAGCCAGTAGACGGCGTTCGGCGCCAGCGCGCCGTCCGGGAACTGGCCGAGGAACTGCTGGAAGGCGCGCGCGGACTCGTCGTAGCGGCCGGCCTTGAGCCGGTCGAACGCGGCCTCGTAGGCGGCGCGCTCGCCGTCGCCGGTGGCGACCGCGGGGGACGCTGCGGGGGCCGTCGCCGGTGGCGACGCGGCGGCCGGTGCGCGCGGCACCGCGGCCGGAGGCGGCGCCACCGTGGCGCCCG
>JBQCJF010000158.1:0-25914 GCA_051953015.1 Luteimonas sp. | reverse complement strand
CTTGGCGGCATGGATGCCGCCACGGAGCCTACATGGACGTACTTGCGGCGTCCCCCGGAATTCCGCGCACGCTTCCGCCGCCCCGCCCGAAGCGAAGCTCGGCCGTGAATCAGCCGCGAGCCCAGGCGGCGAGGAGCACGGCGGTCGCCGCGGCCACGTTGAGGCTCTCGACGGCGCCGGTGCCGGGAATCGACAGGCGCAGGTCGCAGGCCGACGCCAACCCCGCGTCCATGCCCTCGCCCTCCGCCCCGAGCACGAACACCAGCCGCCGCGGCAGGGGCGCCGCGAACAGGTCGGCGCCGCCGCGCACCACCGTCGCCGCGAGGGCGAAGCCCGCGCCGCGCAGCTGCGCGATCGCGTTGTCGTCGCGGCCGAGGCGCACGAACGGGACGGCCTCGGCGCCGCCCTCGGCCACGCGCGCGGCCGCGCCGGACAGCGCCAGCATGGACTGCTTCGGCAACAGCATCGCGGTCGCGCCGAAGTGCGCGGCCGAGCGCAGCATCGCGCCGAGGTTGTGCGGGTTGCCGACGCCATCGAGCCACAGCGCGCAGCACGGGCCGGCCGGCAGGTCGCGCAGCCACGCGGTGAGCGCGGCCGGTTCCTCGCGCAGCACGTCGGCGACAACGCCCTCATGGTGGCTGCTGGCGGCGAGCTTGCGCAGGTCCTCGTCGGCGACGACGCGATAGCCGATGCGGCGCGCGACGCACCACTTCAGCAGCGGCTGCAGCTGCGGGATCCGCGCTTCGGACAGGTAGAGCTTGCGCAGCGCTTCGGGCCGGCGCGCGAACGCGGCCTGCACCGCGTGCAGGCCGTACAGCCGCAGCTCGCCCGGCGCGCTCATCCCGCGGGGCGGCCGTGGGCGTGCGCGCCCCCGCCCGACGCCTCGTCGACCGACGCGACCTCTTCCTCCATCGCATCCAGGCGCCGCGTGCGCTCGTCGGGCGAACGCGTGTACGGCGCGAGGATCAGGTAGAACGCCGGGACCACGAACAGCGACAGGAACGTCGACAGCGCGACGCCGCACACCACCACCACGCCGATCGTGCTGCGGCTGCCCGCGCCGGCGCCGGTGGCGAGCATCAGCGGCAGCGCGCCGGCGATGGTCGCGATCGAGGTCATCAGGATCGGACGCATGCGCGTCGCGGCGGCGTCGAGGATCGCCTCGCGCACCGACAGCCCCGCGTCGCGCCGCTGGTTGGCGAACTCGACGATCAGGATGCCGTTCTTCGCCGCCAGGCCGACCAGCATCACGATCCCGATCTGGCTGAACAGGTTGAGCGACTTGCCGAACAGGTACAGGCCGAGCAGTGCGCCGAGCACCGCGAGCGGCACCGTCAGCATGATCACCAACGGATGCAGGAAGCTCTCGAACTGCGCCGACAGCACCAGGAACACGATCAGCAGCGCCATCGAGAAGGTGAACAGGACCGCGCTGCCGGACTGCAGGTATTCGCGCGTCTGCCCGGTGAAGTCGAGCTGGGCGTTGACGGGCAGTTCCTCGCGCGCGGTGGCGCGCACCCAGTCGATCGCCTCGCCGAGCGTGTAGCCGGGCGCGAGGCCCGCCGACAGCGTGATCGAGCGCAGGCGGTTGAAGCGGCCCAGGCTGTCGGCCTCCGCGCGCTCCTCCAGCTTCACCACGCTGGCCAGCGGCACCAGCGCGCCGCTGCGGCTGCGCACGAACAGGTCGGTGAGGTCGGTGGGCGTGGCCCGCTCGCCGGCGGACTGGAGGATGACGTCGTATTCCTGGCCGTTGCGCACGAAGGTGGTGATCCTGCGCGAACCGAACATCGTCTGCAGCACCTCGCCGACCGACTCCTCGGTGACGCCAAGGTCGGCCGCCTTCGCCTGGTCGACGGTCACGTGGATCTGCGGGCGCGTTTCCTTGTAGTCGGCGTCGGCGCCGTACAGGCCCGGGTTGGCGTCCATCCGCGCCAGCATCTTGTCGCGCCAGGCGACGAGCTGCGAATACTCGGGGCCCTGCAGCACCACCTGCAGCGGCTGGCCGCCGCTGCGCACCAGGCCCTGCCGGGTCTGCGGGATCGCGCGCACGCCGGGCAACTTCGCCAGGTCCCTGCGCACGCCCTCGACGACCTCGTCGGTGCTTTCCGCGCGGTCGTCCCAGGGCTTCAGGATCACCGTGGCGCGACCGGAGTTCATGTTCTCGCTCGCGCCGTAGCTGCCGGGCACGCGGCTGAGCACGCGGTCGATCGGCTTGCCTTCGCCCACGCGCTTCATCAGCACGTCCTCGACCTGTTTCATCTGGCCGACGGTGTAGTCGAAGCCGGCGCCTTCGGGGCCGTTCGCGGACACGCTGAAGGAGCCGCGGTCCTCACTCGGCGCGAGCTCGCGCGGCACCAGCTTGAACAGGCCGAAGGCGAGCGCCAGCGCGACCAGCATCGCGATGCCGAACAGCCACGGCCAGGCGACGAAGCGGTCGAGCGAGCGCCGGTAGCCGTCCGCGAGGCGGCGCAGGTTGCGCTCCATCCACGCGTTGATGCCGCGCGGATCCGTGTGCGGCCGGACCAGCATCGAGCACATCATCGGCGTCAGGCTCAGCGCGACGAAGCAGGAGATCGCCACCGCGCCCGCCAGCGCCACCGCGAGCTCGCGGAACAGGCGGCCGTTGTTGCCTTCCAGGAACGCGATCGGCAGGAACACCGCGACCAGCACCGCGGTCGTCGCCAGCACCGCGAAGCCGACCTGGCGCGTGCCGCGCAGCGCGGCGACGGGCACGGGCTCGCCGAGGTCGGCGCGGCGCTGGATGTTCTCGAGCACCACGATCGCGTCGTCCACCACCAGGCCGATCGACAGCACCAGCGCGAGCAGCGTCAGCAGGTTGATCGAGAAGCCGAACATCAGCAGCGGCACGAACGCCGCCATCACGCACACCGGCACCGTCACCGCGGGCACCAGCGCCGAGCGGATGCTGCCGAGGAACAGCCAGATCACCACCAGCACGAGGATGATCGCCTCGGCCAGGGTCTTGTAGACCTCGTGCACGGCGACATCGATGAAGACGGTCGCGTCGTAGGTCAGGGCGCGCTGCAGGCCGTTGGGCAGGTTGCGGTTGATCTCCGCGATCTGGTCCTTCACCGCCTGCGCGACGGCGAGGTCGTTGGCGGTCGAGGTCTTGACGATGCCGAGGCCGACCTGTTCCTTGCCGTTGGTGCGGTAATACGCGCGGCGCTCGGCCGAGCCGAGCTCGACCTTCGCCACCTCGGACAGGCGCACGACGTGGCCGTCGCTGCCCTGCCCCAGCGGCAGCGCCTCGAAGTCGGTCGCGTCGCGGAACGTGCGGTCGAGCTGCAGGGTGAAGTCGCGCGTGTTCGATTCCAGCCGGCCGGCCGGGATGTCGACGTTGCGCGAGCGCAGCGCGTTCTCGATGTCGGAGATCGCCAGGCCGCGCGCGGCGAGCGCGTCGCGGTCGATCCAGATCCGCATCGCGTAGTCCTGCGCGCCGCCGAGCTGGACCTGGGCCACGCCGTCGACGGTCGACAGCCGGTCGACGAGGAAGCGCTCGGCGTAGTCGGTCAGCTGCAGCGTGTTCATGCCGCCGCCGCTGAGGTTCAGCCACAGGATCACGTCGGAGTCGCTCGACACCTTGCGGATGCGCGGCGGGTCGGCGTCCTGCGGCAGCTGGCCCAGCACGCGGCTCACGGCGTCGCGCACGTCGTTGGCCGCGCTCTCGATGTCCCTTTGCAGGGTGAACTCGATGTTGATGTTCGACGTGCCGTTCTGGCTGTTCGAGCGGATCGTGTCCACGCCCTCGATGCCGGACACGGCGTCCTCGATCACCTTGGTGACGCGCGTCTCCATCACCGCCGCGGACGCGCCGGTGTAGGTGGTGCTGATCGAGACCACCGGCGGGTCGATGTCGGGCAGCTCGCGCAGCGGCAGCCGGGTGAACGAGATCACGCCGAGCACGATCAGCAGCAGGCTCACCACCGTGGCGAACACCGGCCGGTGGACCGAGATGTCGGACAGCTTCATGGCGTGGCGCCGGCCCCGGCGGTCGTGCCGGCCTCGACGATCCGGCTGCCCGGGCGCAGCTTGACCGTGCCCTCGACGACGATGCGGTCGCCCGCGCGCAGCCCGGAGCGGATCTCGACCTTGCCGGCCTGGCGGCTGCCGATCTCGACCGGGACCTCCTCGACCGTGTCGCCCTTGCCGCCACCGGCGACGCGGAACACGTAGCTGCGGTCGCCCTCCTGCTGCACGGCCAGCTCCGGCAGCACCAGCGCGCGCCGCGCGGGCAGCGCGACCGACACGCGCAGCAGCATGCCCGGGCGCAGCCGGCCGTCGGAATTGGGGATTTCGGCGCGGACTCTCACCGCGCGCGTCTGCGGGTCGACGCGGCTGTCGATGTCGGCGATGCGGCCGTCGAAGGTTTCGCCGGGATACGCATCGCTGCGCGCGGTCACCGCCTGGCCCTGCGCCAGCGACGCGAGCGTCGCTTCCGGCAGGGTGAAGTCGAGGCGGACGAGGCTGGTGTCGTCGAGCGTGGTGATCACGGTGCCCGGCGTCACCAGCGCGCCCGGGCTGACCTGGCGCAGGCCGAGCACGCCGGCGAACGGCGCGACGATGGTGCGGTCGGCGACGGCGGCGCGGCGCGACTGCAGGGCGGCCGCCGCGGCGTCGCGGTTGGCGCGCAGCGTGTCGAGCTGGCCGCGCGCGATCAGCTCGCCGGCGGCGAGCTCGCTGCCGCGCCGCAGCTGCTGGTCGGCGTCGCGCAGCTGCGCCTGCGCGGCGGCGACGTCGGCGCGCTGCGCGGCGCTGTTCATGTCGGCGAGCAGCTGGCCGGCACGCACGCGCTCGCCGCTGTCGAACGCGAGCCGGGTGACCACGTCGCTGACCTTGGCCGTGATCGCGACGGATTCGCGCGCGCTGGCGGTGCCGATCGCCTCGAGGCTGTCGTTCCAGGGCTGCGCCTGCAGGCGGGTGGTGGTGACGGTCGCCGGCGCTTCCTGCTTCGCCTTCGGCCCCTGCTTGCCGCCGCAGCCGGCCAGCGCGAGGACCGCCGCGGCCAGGAAGGCTGCGGCCGGAAGCGCTTGCAACGGGCGTGGCGGCATGGCGATCGGCATCTCGGGCATGGGACCGCCGATTCTAGCGATTGGCCGCGAAAACCCGCATATGCCATCGGGCCCTGCCGGCAGTGGCCCTCGTCGCGTCAACCGAAGCGCCCCGCGCGCGTACCCAGCTTCGCTGGCTACGGATGGTTCGGCGGATGCGGCAGCTCCGGGACGATGTTGAGCCCCCGCTCCGTCCCGTCCAGGTTTTCGCGTTGCGTCGTCGCCCTGCGCTGGCGGCGCATTTCGACGGCCGGATCGATGTCGAGCCGGGAGAAGATCCCGCCGGCCATGAGCCGGCCCGCGCGCGAGTCGTAGCGCAGTTCGGCCAGGCGCTGGGCGAGGTCGGGAATGGCGCAATGCGCCTTCGTCTCCGCCGGATTGCCCGGCCCGAAGACGAAGGTGGCCGCGGTGTAGACGGGCTGGGGCGTCGCGCCTGGCCTGGCCTTGAACTCCCACAGGGACAGCGCCCGCGAGGCGTCGCCGGCGAACGCCTCCCAGAAATCGGTACGGGACCTGGCGTTGCTGCCCGAACTCCAGGACTTGAGCAGGGAAAAGTCCGAGGTGTGGCCGTCCGCGTTCAGCAGGTAGCCGATGACGACGCACACCTGCTCGTTGCCGGCGGCGTAGGCCTCGGGATACGCCGGCGCGAACAGGGTGCCGGGCACCGCGCTCCAGCGAGCGCCGAGGGTGCCTTCGCCGGCGACGGGAATCCGGTCCGCGGCCGCGGCCGGGAATGCCAGCGCGGCCATCGCTGCGAACAGCAGGAGACGCGTCGTATCCACGGCCCGGCCCCTGGGCTTCAGCCCGCCCTGGACCAGCGGCCGAGCGCCGCCTGGCCGTTGTCGCGCGCGCGTTCCAGGACCATCGCCTGCGCCTTCCCGACGTTGGCGCGGATGTCCTGCGACCAGATCTTCAGCGCGGCCGACTGCATCGCGCGGCCGTAGCTGAAGCTCAGCGGCCACGGGTTCGGGCCCAGGCGGTTCATCGCGTCGAGGTGCGCCGTGGCGTCCTCGTCGCTCTGGCCGCCGGACAGGAACACGATGCCCGGCAGGATCGCCGGCACCGCCGACTTCAGGCACATCAGGGTCGATTCGGCCACTTCCTCGACGCTGGCCTGCTCGTCGCAGTCCTTGCCGGGGACGACCATCGACGCCTTCAGGATCGTGCCCTCGAGCATCACGTTCTGGTTGAACAGCGCGTCGAACAGCGAGCGCAGCACGACCTCGGTGACCTCGAAGCAGGTCTCGATGTCGTGGTCCCCGTCCATGATCACTTCGGGCTCCACCATCGGCACCAGGCCCTGCTCCTGGCACAGCGCGGCGTAGCGCGCGAGCGCGTGCGCGTTGGCCTCGATGCAGGTGCCGGACGGCATGTCCTCGCCGATGTTGATCACCGCGCGCCACTTGGCGAAGCGCGCGCCGAGGCCGTAGTACTCCTTCAGGCGCTCGCGCAGGCCGTCGAGGCCCTCGGTGACCAGCTCGCCCGGGAAGCCGGCGAGCGGCATCGCGCCCTTGTCGACCTTGATGCCGGGGATGATGCCGTTCTGCGCCATGACCTTCGCGAACGGCACGCCGTCCTTCGTGGACTGGCGCAGGGTCTCGTCGTAGAGGATCGCGCCGGAGATGTGCTCGCCCAGGCCCGGGGTCGTCAGCAGCATCTCGCGGTACGCGCGACGGTTTTCCTCGGTGTTCTCCACGCCCACGCCGGCGAAGCGCTTGGCGATGGTGCCCGTGGATTCGTCGATGGCGATGATGCCCTTGCCCGGCGCCACCATGGCGCGGGCGGTCTCGGCAAGCTGTTCGATGCTCATGGCGTTTCCGTGGCTGGGAAGCCGCCGATTATAGCCGGCCGGCCCGGCCTGCCGCCGGGCGCGGACCCCTTCATTCCCTGAGGTTTTCCCAGTGCTCGCCCAGCTGGCTCCGGCGCTGGTCGCGGTTGGAATTGGCCTCGCGGATCCGGTCGTCCACCTCGCGCTGCGCCAGCAGCTGCTGCCGCAGGCGTTCCTCCACGAGCGGATCGATGTCCAGGTCGGCGAACACGCCGCCGGTCATGCGCCGCCCGGCGCGCGGGTCGTAGCGGAGTTCCGCCAGGCGCGTGCCGAGGTCGGGGATGCTGCAACGGGCCCGGGTGTCCGCGACCGCGCCGCGGGTGCCGAAGACGAAGGTCGCCGCGGTGTAGACCGGCTCGGCGGCGGCCGTGCCCGCGGGCGCGTACCGCCACTGGGCGACCGCGCGCGAAGCGAGATCGCCGAATTCCTCCCAGAAATCGGTGCGGGCGCGCGAGTTGGTCCCCGAGGTCCAGGACTTCAGCAGCGCGAAGTCGGAGGTCCGCCCGTCCGCGTTCACGAGGTAGCCGACGACGAGGCAGACCTCTTCCGGATCGCGGGCGTAGGCATCGGGGTACGGCGGCAACAGCTGCGTGCCCGGCACCAGGGTCCACTGCGGTCCGATCTCGCCCTCGTCGGCGATCCGGATCTTGTCGGCGGCGGACGCCGGCAGGGCGAACGCGGCCAGCGCCGCGAGCAGGAACATGCGCTTTTTCATCGGGACCTCAGGGGCCAATCCGCAGGGGCCACGCGGGCGAACCCGCATGGCAGTCGCTCACTTGTTCGACGGGTCGTTGTTGTTCTGCGCCATCGCGGCCGTTGCCTGCCGTTCGTGACGGACGCCGAGCCTCTCCCGGGCCCGGGCGCGGTATTCGCGGGCCAGGTAGGTCTCCTGGGCATACCGCTCCTCGACCGCCGGGTCGATGTCGAGCCGGTCGTAGATGCCGCGCGACATCATCCGCGCCGCGCGCGGGTTGTACCGTAGTTCCAGCATGCGGATGGCCAGGTCGGACACTTCGCAGTGGGCCTTCGTCGCCGTGACGGCGTCGGGCCTGCCGAAGACGAAAGTCGCCGCGGTGTACACGGGCTCGGCCGACGCGGCATCACGGGGCGCATACCGCCATTGCGCCAGCGCGCGCGAGGCCAGGTCGCCGAATTCCTCCCAGAAGCCGTCGCGGTCGCGGCGATTCCCGCCGGACGCCCACGACTTCAGCAGCGAGAAGTCCGACGTGGTGCCGTCGGCGTTCACCAGGTAGCCGACGACCAGGCAGACCTCGTCCGGATTGCCGGCGTAGGCCGGCGGATAGGGCGGCATGAGCTGGGCGCCGGGCACTGCGGTCCACTGCCCCGCGATGCCGCCCTCGTCGACGATCGGGATCCTCTCGCCCGCGGCCGCCGGGAGGGCGGCGGCGAGCAGTGCCGCGAAGAGCATCTTGCGCACGTCCATATCCTTCCTCCAGTCCATCCGTGAAAAGGGGTTCAGTCCGCGTCGTTCGGGTGCGCCTGGACGCTCCGGTGTTCCTGGTTCGACGCTTCCTCGCCGGCCCGCGCGGCGTTCTCGCGCTGGGTCATCATCCGCAGCCGGAGGCGCTCCTCGATGTAGGGGTCGATCTCGAGCTGGCCGAGGACGCCTCCCGCCATCCGCCGGCTCGCGCGCGCGTCGTAACGCAGTTCCGCGAGGCGCTCGGAAAGGTCGGGCACGAGGCAGTGCGCGCGCGTGTCCATCACCGCGTCCGGCTTGCCGAACACGAAGGTGGTGGCGGTGTACGCGGGCCTCGAGGGCGCCGCGCCCGCGGGCACGTACTTCCACTGCGCGACGGCGCGGGACGCCAGGTCGCCGAACTCTTCCCAGAACTGCGTGCGGCCGCGGTTGTTTTCGCCCGAGGTCCACGACTTGAGCAGCGCGAAATCGGAAGTGTGTCCGTCCGCGTTGACGAGGTAACCCACCACCATGCAGACCTCTTCCGGGTCGCTGGCGTAGGCAGGCGGATAGGGCGGCATCAGCTGGGTCGCGGGAACGATCTTCCACTGCTCCGCGAGATGCTCTTCCTCCACGACCGGGATCTTGTCGGCGGCCGCGGCGGGAAACGCCACGGCAGCCATCGCGGCCAGCAACAGCATGCGCATTTTCATGTTCGCCTCGGCGTCGTTCGTTCGCCTGATCCTACTGCGCGTTGTCGATCGCCTGCCGCGCCGCCGACTCGGCCTTCTCGTTGCGGACGTTCGCCGCCGCCTGCGCGCGATCCTCGACCTCGCGATTCGCGATCGTCTGCAGCCGGAACCGCTCCTCGACGCCCGGGTCGATGGCGAGCTGGGAATAGATGCCGCGCTTCATGAGCCGGCTCGAACGCGGGTCGTAACGCAGCTCGACCAGGCGCTGGGTGAGGTCCGAGACCTCGCAATGGGTCTTGGTGTCGGCGGCATTGGCCGGCGCGCCGAAGACGAACGTCGCCGCGGTATAGACCGGCTTGGAGCCCGCGCCCTGCGGCGCATAGCGCCACTGCGCCAGCGCGCGCGACGACATGTCGGCGAAGTCCGCCCAGAAGTCCTTGCGGGCGCGCGAGTTGCTGCCGGAGGTCCAGGACTTGAGCAGCGAGAAGTCGGACGTGCTGCCGTCCGCGTTCACCAGGTAGCCGACGACCAGGCAGACTTCCTCCGGATCCCTGGCGTAGGCCTCGGGATACGGCGGCATGAGTTGCGTCGCCGGCACCAGCGACCATTCGTCGCCGATCTTGCCTTCGTCGGCGATCCTGATCCGGTTGTCGGCGGCGATGGCCGGCAATGCGGCGGCGGCGAGCGCCGCGATGAGCCAGGTGCGTGCGCGCATGGTCTTCCCCCGTTTGCTGTCGTGTCCCTGCTTGATAGCACCGGGGAATCGACCGGTCAAATCTCCCCGAGCCCCTCCGCGGCGCCGCCCGCGCCGACCTGCAGCAGGCGCAGCGTGTTGGTCGCGCCGTGGTGTTCCATGTGGTCGCCGCTCGTGAAGACGACCCGGTCGCCCTCGGCCAGGAGCCCGAGACTGAACAGCGCCTTAAGCGATTCGCGGGCGGCCTCGCGGGTGGCGAGGCCGCGGCTGTCGAAGGCGACCGGCACCACGTCGCGCATCAGCGCCATCCGCCGCCGCGCGCCGGGGTGGCGCGACAGGCCGTAGATCGGCACGTTCGACCTGTACCGCGACAGGTAGCGCGCGGTCCCGCCGGATTCGGTCATGGCCACGATCGCGCGCACGCCGATGTGCTCGGACAGGAACATCGCGGCCATCGCGATCGCCTGGTCGGCGCGCTGCAGGTCGCGCTGGGCGCGCTCGAAATCGGTGTCCATCTCGAACTGCTTCTCGGCGCCGAGGCAGATGCGGGCCATCGCCTCCACCGCCTTCAGCGGGAAGTTGCCGGCGGCCGTTTCCTGCGAAAGCATCACCGCGTCGGTGCCGTCGATGACGGCGTTGGCGACGTCGAGCACCTCGGCGCGCGTCGGGATCGGGCTGTCGACCATCGACTGCAGCATCTGCGTCGCGGTGATGACCACCTTCCCGAGCGCCAGCGACTCGCGGATGATCTTCTTCTGCAGGCCGGGCAGCTCGGCGTCGCCGATCTCCACGCCGAGGTCGCCGCGCGCGACCATGACCGTGTCGGAAGCCTCGATGATCTCGGCCAGGTTCTCGATCGCCTCGGTCCGCTCGATCTTCGCGCACAGGGCGGCGTCGCTGCCGTGGCTGCGGGCGATCGCGCGCGCCTCCTCCATGTCGGCGGCGTTGCGGCAGAACGAGACGGCGATGAAGTCGGCGCCGATCTTCGCGGCCACGCCGATGAGCTCGCGGTCGCGGTCGGTGAGCGCGCCGAGCGACAGGCCGCCGCCCTGCCGGTTCAGGCCCTTGCGGTCGGACAGCGCGCCGTCGTTGAGCACGGTGGTCGCGATGCGCGCGCCTTCGACGCGCTCCACGCGCAGTTGCATCATCCCGTCGTCGAGCAGCAGGGTGTCGCCGGGGCGCACGTCGTCCGGCAGGCCGAGGTAGCTGACGCCGACCTGGCGTTCGTCGCCCGGCGGCGCGTCGGCGCTCGCGACGAGGTCGAAGGGATCGCCGGCGCGCAGCTGCACCTTGCCGGCGGCGAAGCGCTCGATGCGCAGTTTCGGCCCCGGCAGGTCGGCGAGGATGCCGACCTCGGCGCCGACGCGCTCCGCGGCCTCGCGCACCGCCTGCGCGCGCGCGACCTGCGCCGACGGGTCGCCGTGGGAGAAGTTGAGGCGGACCACGTCGACGCCCGCGCGCAGCAGCGCGTCGAGCATTCCCGGCGGGTCGGTGGCCGGGCCGAGCGTGGCCAGGATGCGGGTGCGGCGGCGTCGCGTGGTCATGCGCGGAACGCTAGCACAGCGCCGTGGCAGCGGGAGCCGCGCCGCGGCAGCGGGACGTCAACCGCGCGCTTCGAGCGCGGCGACGGCCGGCAGCGTCTTGCCTTCCAGGAACTCCAGGAACGCGCCGCCGCCGGTGGAGATGTAGGAGATGTCGTCGGCGATGCCGTACTTGTCGACCGCGGCGAGCGTGTCGCCGCCGCCGGCGATGGAGAAGGCGCCCGACGCGGCGATCGCGCGCGCGAGGGTTTCGGTGCCCTTGCCGAAGGCGTCGAACTCGAACACCCCGACCGGCCCGTTCCAGACGACGGTGCCGGCCTTGCCGACCATCCGCGCGTAGCGCGCGGCGGTCTCCGGGCCGATGTCGAGGACCATGTCGGCCTCGCCGATCGCGTCCACCGCCTTCACCGTCGCCGGCGCATCGGCCTTGAATTCCGGGGCCACCACGACGTCCGTAGGCACCGGGATGTCGGCGCCCCGCGCGCGGGCGTCGGCCATGATCTTCTTCGCGGTGTCGACCAGGTCGGGCTCGTACAGCGACTTGCCGACGCCGAAGCCCTCGGCGGCGATGAAGGTGTTGGCGATCCCGCCGCCGACGATCAGCTGGTCGACCTTGCCGACCAGCGACGAGAGCAGCTCGAGCTTGGTGCTGACCTTGGAGCCGGCGACGATCGCGAGCAGCGGCCGCGCCGGGTTGTCGAGCGCCTTCGCCAGCGCGTCGAGCTCGGCCATCAGCAGCGGTCCGCCGCAGGCCTGCTTCGCGCACCGGATCACGCCGTGCGTCGAGGCCTGCGCGCGATGCGCGGTGCCGAACGCGTCCATGACGAAGATGTCGCACAGCGCGGCGTAGCGCTGCGCAAGCGCCTCGTCGTCCGACTTCTCGCCGACGTTCATGCGGCAGTTCTCGAGCAGCACCAGCTGCCCGGGGGCGACGTCGACGCCGTCGAGGTAGTCGCGGGCCAGCGGCACGTCGCGGTCGAGCAGCTCCGACAGGCGCCTGGCCACCGGCGCCAGCGAATCGGCTTCGCTCCACACGCCCTCCTTCGGGCGGCCGAGGTGCGACATCACCATCACCGCAGCGCCCGCGTCGAGCGCCGCGCGCAGCGTCGGCAACGCGGCCTCGATGCGCAGTTCCGAGGTGATGGTGCCGGCCCCGTCCCCGCCCTCGAACGAGATGGGCACGTTCAGGTCCTCGCGGATGAGCACGCGCTTGCCGCGCAGGTCGAGGTCGGTCATTCGCTGGATGGTCATGTCGATCCGGGGCGGTCGCGAAACGGCAATTGTCGCGGCCGGGCCCGCGCGCGGCAAATCGGGCGCGCGCCCGCGCGCCGCCGTCCGGTAAGCTGGGCCGGGGAAGACGGGGAGCCCGCGAGATGCCGAAGCCGCCTGCCGCGCTGCCGCGGGACCGTTTGCCGCGCGTGGCGACCGGATTGCTGCTGGGGCTCGCCCTGGCGCGGCTCGTCCTGCACGTCGCGTACGCCGGCCGCTACGGCTTCGACCGCGACGAGCTGGCATTCCTGTCCGACGCGGGCCGGCTCGCCTGGGGCTACGTGGCCTATCCGCCGGTGACGTCCTTCCTGGCGCACGTGTCGATGCAGCTGTTCGGCGATTCGCTCGTCGCGTTCCGGTTGCCGTCGGCGCTGGCCCAGGCGCTGGCCACGCTGCTCGCGGGATTGATGGCGCGCGAGCTCGGCGGCGGGCGCGCGGCCCAGGGACTCGCGGCGATCGCGCTGGCGTGCGCCCCGTTCTCGATGGTGTCCGGCACGATGCTGAGCTACTCGGGCCTCGACTATCTCTGGTGGGTGCTGGCGTGCTGGGTGCTGCTGAAGATCGCCAACGGCGAGGTGGGCGACACCGCCAGCCGGCGCTGGTGGCTGTGCCTGGGCGCGGTCGTCGGCCTCGGCATGATGACCCGCTACACGATGCTGGTGTGCGCGGTTTCCATCGTCGCCGGCGTGCTCGCCACGCCGCTGCGGCGCCACCTCGCCACGCCCTGGCCCTGGGCGGGCGCGGCGCTTTCGCTGCTGCTGTTCGCGCCGAACGCGTGGTGGCAGTGGCGGCACGGCTTCGTGTACCTCGACTTCGTGCAGTACATCCACGCGCGCGACATCCGCATGGGCCAGACCGCGGATTTCCTGCCCGCGCAGCTGTCGGTCGGCGCGAACCCGCTGACCGCGCCGCTGTGGCTGGCCGGGCTGGCCTGGCTCGCGTTCGCGAAGGATGCGGCGCGGGCGCGCGCGCTGGCGTGGTTCTACGCGGCGGCGCTGCTGTTCTACTGGCTCGCCAATGCGCGCAGCTACTACCTCGCCCCCGCCTACCCGGTGCTGCTCGCGGCGGGCGCGGTCTGCCTCGAACGCGGCATCGGGCGCCTGCGGCCGCGTGCCGCGCTGGCGGCGAGCGGCGCGGTGGCGCTGGTGCTCGCCCTCGCGTTCGTGACGACCGCGCTGTTCGCCCTGCCGCTGGCGTCCCTGGGTTCGCCCTACTGGCAGGCCACCGCGGCCCTGCATCCGCAATTCCGCGACCGCGTGGGCTGGCCGGAACTGGTGGCGGAGGTCGCCGCGGTCTATCGCGCGGTGCCCGAGGCCGAACGCGCGCGCACCGCGATCTACGCCAACAACTACGGCGAGGCGGGCGCGATCGAACGCTACGGGCCGCGCTACGGACTGCCGCCCGCGATCAGCCAGGCCAACAGCTTCTGGGCGCGGGGTTACGGCGATCCGCCGCCCACGACCGTGATCGTGGTCGGCAGCGACGCGGCGCACATCCGCGAGACGCGCGCGACCTGCGTCGTCGCGGGCCGCGTCCGCATCCCCCACGGCGTCGACAACGACGAAGGCCGGACGCCCGACATCTACGTCTGCCGCGCGCTGCGCTTCGACTGGGCGGACGCCTGGCCGCGCAAGTTCGGCTAGGCGCGCCGCGCGCCGATCAACCGCGCAGCAGCGGCGCGCGCGGGCCCAGCGGCACGGGCCCTTCGCCCGGCTCCGGCAGGCCGAGGCCGTAGCGCAGGCTGCGCCCGATGCGCGCCGCGTACGCCTCCATCAGCTCCGCCTGCGCGGGCGACAGCATCTCGCTGGCGGTCTCGTGCCACAGCGCCAGCCATTGCACGAAATGCCGGGTGGTGATCGGGTGCGGACGGTGCGCCTGCATCGGATTGCCGCGGTAGGTGCCCGCGCGCAGGACCACGGAACTCCAGAACGAGGTCAGCAACCGCTTGTGTTCCGGCCAGTCGTGCACGGCCGCGTTGAACACGGGACCGAGGTCGGGGTGGGCCTGGATGCGGTCGTAGAACCGGTCGACCAGCGCGGCGATCTGTTCCTGCGTCGGGATGGCATCGCCCGGCATGGCGTCGCCGGGCGCTTCGGGAATCATGGCGGCGTCAGCCCGCGACGACGCGGACCATCTCCAGGCACTTGTTCGAGTAGCCCCACTCGTTGTCGTACCACGCCACGAGCTTCACGAACGTCGGATCGAGCGCGATGCCCGCCTCGGCGTCGAAGATCGAGGTGCGCGCGTCGCCGCGGAAATCCGTGGCGACGACCTTGTCCTCGGTGTAGCCGAGGATGCCCTTCAGCGCGCCTTCGCTCTGCGCCTTCATCTCCGCGCAGATCTCGGCGTAGGTGGCGGGCTTGTCGAGCTCGACGGTGAGGTCGACGACCGACACGTCGGAGGTCGGCACGCGGAACGACATGCCGGTGAGCTTCTTGTTGAGCTCGGGGATCACCACGCCGACCGCCTTCGCCGCGCCGGTGGACGACGGGATGATGTTCTCGAGGATGCCGCGGCCGCCGCGCCAGTCCTTGTTGGACGGGCCGTCGACGGTCTTCTGCGTGGCGGTGGCCGCATGCACGGTGGTCATCAGCCCGCGCTTGATGCCCCACTTGTCGTTCAGCACCTTGGCGACCGGCGCCAGGCAGTTGGTGGTGCACGACGCGTTCGAGACGATCGCCTCGCCCTTGTAGGTCTTGTCGTTGACGCCGTAGACGAACATCGGCGTGTCGTCCTTGGACGGCGCCGACAGGATCACCTTCTTCGCGCCCGCGTCGAGGTGCTTCTGAGCCGCTTCCTTGGTCAGGAACAGGCCGGTGGACTCGATCACGACGTCCGCCTTCACCTCGTCCCACTTCAGGTTGGCCGGATCGCGCTCCTGGGTCAGGCGGATCTTCCTGCCGTTCACCAGCAGGTGGCCGCCGTCCACCGCCACGTCGCCGTCGAAACGGCCGTGCACGGAGTCGTACTTCAGCATGTAGGCGAGGTAGTCCGGCTCGAGCAGGTCGTTGATGGCCACGATCTCGATGTCGTCGCCGAAGTTCTGCACCGCGGAACGCAGCACGTTGCGCCCGATCCGGCCGAAACCGTTGATGCCCACCCTGATCGCCATGTCGCCCGACTCCTGGAATTGACGGAAGGTGCGGGAGAATCCCGCGGAATCCGGTTATTTTACCCCGCATCCGCTCGCCCCACGCGCAGGAACCCGACCATGCCCGCACGCCGCTCCGCCTCCAGGTTCACCCGGCGCCGCATCCCCGCGGTCCTCGCCGCCCTGCTCGCCACGCTGGCCGCCAGCCCGCCGGCGCTGGCGTGGAGCGCGCTCGGCCATCGCCTCGTCGGCGAGCTCGCCGAACGCCATCTTTCGCCCCGGGCCGAAGCGCAGGTGAAGCTGCTGCTCGCCGGCGAAGCCAACCCGAGCCTGGCCGGCGTGGCCGACTGGGCGGACCGGCTGCGCGACCTCGACCCCGAGCGGTTCAAGGCGACCTCGAAGTGGCACTACGTCAACACGCCGCCGGGCCAGGACTGCGCGTACGTCCCGCCGCGCGACTGCCCCGACGGGCAGTGCGTCATCGCCGCGATCGAGGCGCAGCGCAGGATCCTCGCCGACCGCACGCAGCCGATCGAGGCGCGCCGCGACGCGCTCAAGTTCATCGTCCATTTCATCGGCGACGTGCACCAGCCGATGCACGCGAACGACGAGGACGACGCCGGCGGCAACAAGTACCAGATCAGCCTGCGCACCGACCTGCAGCCCGAGGCGTACGCGAAGAAGTACTACGTCGACGGCGTGATGGGCACCAACCTGCATTCGGTGTGGGACTTCTACATCCTCGGCAGCACCGGCTACGGCAGCGACATGGCCGCGGTGAAGCCGTACGCCGACCAGCTCGACCGGTTGCCGTGGCCGCCGATGCCGGCCGACGGGCCCGGCACCGGACCGGAAGCCTGGGCGCACGAATCCTGCGCGCTCGTCGATGCGCGCCACCTGTATCCGGCCGGGCACAAGCTCGACAGCGCCTACCTCGACGAATTCCGGCCGCTGGCCGAGCAGCGCGTGCGCCAGGCCGCGTGGCGGCTCGCGCAGGTGCTCGACGCCGACCTCGGCCGCGGCTGAGCCTTCGCGCCGGCGCGCGCGGCCGGCGCAGCGCGCGCATCAGGGCCGCGGCGCGGGTTCCGGCGGCAGCCCGAGGCGTTCGCGCACGACCGGCTCCAGGCCGGTCAGGCCGGCGCTGCGGCCGAACTCGAGCGCGGCTTCCGGCGGCATCCCGCCCGCTTGCGCGGCGCCGAGCGCGAGCAGCGCGCCCGCGCGGTTGCCGGAGGCGCAATGCACGAACACCGGCGCCTGCGTGGCCTTCAACAGCGACCACAGCCGGCGCGCGTTGGTGGCGTCGATCGCATCGGCGCCCGCGACCGGGATCCCGACGTAGGACATGCCCGCGGCGACCACTTCGGCGGCTTCGTTGCGGCCGTCCATCTCCGCGTCGGGGCGCAGGTTCACCACCATCGCGACGCCCTGCGCCTTCAGCGCGGCCCAGTCGGAAGGCGCCGGCTGGCCGCCGGTGAGCAGGCCGGGGCGCGGCTGGTGCCAGGACGAAGCCGCGGGTTGCGGCTGCGCGGCCCCGGCGGCCGCGGACGCCGGCGCCTGCCGCTGCGCGGACGCCGACTGCGCCGATGCCGGACACGCGGCGCAGGCCAGGCTGGCGGCGGCGAGAACGGCGGCCGGCATCGTGCTGCGTCCCATCGGGCGGCTCCACGCTAAAGTGACGCTACCTTAGCGAATCCGGGCCGTCCCATGGCGCCGCTGGTCCGCCCTTTCTTCCATCCGGGCAGCAACACGTGGAGCTACGTGGTCGCCGAGGGCGACGGCGGCGCCGCGGCCATCATCGATCCGGTGCTGGACTTCGACGCCGCGTCGGCGCGCACCGGCACCGCGTCGGCGCAGGCGCTGCTCGACCACGTGCGCGAGCGCGGCTTGCGGGTCGAATGGATCCTGGAGACGCACGCGCACGCCGACCACCTCAGCGCCGGCGACTGGCTGCGCCGGCAGCTGCCCGGCGCGAAGCTCGCGATCGGCGAAGGCATCCGCACCGTGCAGGCGACGTTCCGGCCGGTGTTCGGGCTCGGCAACGACTTCCCGGTGGACGGCTCGCAGTTCGACCATCTGTTCGCCGACGGCGAGACCTTCGCGATCGGCGGGATGCGCGCGCAGGTGATCGCGGTCCCCGGCCACACCGGCGACAGCAACGCCTACCTCGTCGGCGACGCGCTGTTCCCGGGCGATTCGCTGTTCATGCCGGACGGCGGCACCGCGCGCTGCGATTTCCCGGGCGGCGACGCGGCGACGCTGTACCGCTCGATCCGCGGGCTCTACGCCCTGCCCGACGACACGCGCGTGTTCGTCTGCCACGACTACGGGCCCGGTGGCCGCGACGTCGCCTGCGAGACGACGATCGGCGCGCAGAAGCGCGACAACATCCACGTGCGCGACGGCGTCACCGAAGCCGAGTTCGTGGCGATGCGCGAAGCGCGCGATGCGACGCTGGCGGCGCCGGCGCTGCTGCTGCCCGCGCTGCAGGTGAACGTCCGCGCCGGCGCGCTGCCGGAGCCGGAAGCAGACGGCATCCGCTACCTGCGCCTGCCGGTCGACATCCTGTGACCTCGCCCGACCTGCTGCTGGCGGCGCTGTTCCTCGCCGTCGCGACGCTCTACGCCTCGGTGGGGCATGCGGGGGCGAGCGGGTACATCGCCGCGATGGCGCTGATGGACTTCGCGCCCGAGCAGGTGCGTCCGACCGCGCTCGCGCTGAACCTGCTGGTCGGCGGCATCGGCCTGTTCCGCTGGTGGCGCGGCGGCCATGTGCGCTGGCGCAACGTGCTGCCGTTCGTGCTGGCGTCGGCGCCGGCGGCGTTCTTCGCCGCGCAGGTGAAGCTGCCGCGCGAAAGCTATTCGATGCTGCTGGGCATCGTCCTGCTGGTCGCCGCGATCGGTGTGTTCCGCCATGCCGCGCGCGCCGAGCAGGAGGACCGCGACACCGAGGGTCGGCGCGTGCCCTGGCTGCCGGGCCTCGCGGTCGGCGCCGGCATCGGCGTGCTGTCCGGCCTCACCGGCACCGGCGGCGCGATCTTCCTGACGCCGCTGCTGCTGTTCGCGCGCTGGATGCCGACGCGCGAGGCCAGCGGCACCTCGGTGGCGTTCGTGTGGATCAACTCGCTGACCGGGCTCGCCGGACTGCTGCACGCGAGCGGCTCGCTGCCGGCGATGCTGCCGCTGTGGCTCGGCGTCGTCGCGATCGGCGCGCTGCTCGGCTGCCTGCTCGGCCTGCACTGGCTGCCGGTGCGCGGCCTGCGCCGGATGCTGGGCGTGGTGCTGCTGGTGGCCTCGGCGAAGCTGCTGTTCGCCTGACGCCCGACGCCTATCGCGCAGCGTCTCCGGCCGCGGACCTGCCAGGCTGTCCGCCCGGCAGCCGCGACGAGACGATTTGCGCGCGGCCCGCGTGCCGCTCGAAGGTGAATGCATAGGTCAGGCGGACCGGCACGTGGGTCAGCGCGATGTCCTGTCCCCTGCAGTCGCCGCGCTCGCGCTGCGCCCGGAGGCGTTCCGGGAAACGGCAGATCGCTGCGGCGGAGAAGCTCCACGCGTGCATGGCCTCGACGACCGCCTGCTCGTAGACCGCGGCCTGCGCGTCCGCCCGCCGCGGGCAACCGTCGACGCCGCGCGCCGGCAGCAGCCGCGCGATGTCCCCGGTGTCGTCCAGCCACGCTTCCACGCAGACGGTGACGGGCGCCACCTCGCTTCCCGGGATTCCGCCCGGAAACGCGGGCGGCGGCGACTCGAGCTCCATCGGCATCACGAACAGCGCGAGATCGTCCATTTCATACCGCGCCTGGCCCGGAGGCATCAGCAACGCGTGGTCGACGCGGGTGCTGGACGGCGGCGCGGGGTCGACCTGCGCGACGCGGGTCGCGCATGCCGTGGGCAGGAGGAGGACGGCCGCGGCGAGGCATGCGGCCGTCCTTGTCCGCGCGTATTCCATCAACCCTTTCCGGAGGCCTTCGGTTCCGACGGCGAGAAGGTGATCGGCACGCGGACGCGCCCGGCGACGGGCTTCCCGTCCTTGATCTGCGGCTTGAACTTCCAGTCCCACGCGTTCTTGGCGGCAGCGGCGGCGAAACGGGGATCCGTCTGCTCGGGATTTTCGACGCTCACACCGGTGATCCTGCCGTCCGCGGCGAGGTCGATGATCAGGTTGACGGTGCCGCCGATGCCGGCGTCCAGCGCATCCCTGGGATATTTCGGAGGCGCCATCCTGAGCTCGCTGAACCCGCCTTCGGGGTGGATGTAATACGTGGCCGTCGGCTGTTGCGCCGGCGTTTCCTGCACCCCGGTCGCCGGGGACTGCGACGCCCAGGCGGCGAACGCCGCGGCGGAGGCGAGGATGGCGACGGCCGCATTGCCCGCGATGCGGCGGCGACGGGTGGCGATGGGTTCCCTGAGCATGGTGATTCTCTCCTTGAGCGGGTGGCCGAAGCCGAAGTGGCAGGCCAGCGGCGACGCCTGCGCGACGCACTGGGCCTCGAACAGCGCATCGCCGTAGGCGCGGCGCAGTTGCGGATGGCGCGCGACGACGATCGCGTCGCAGGCCAGTTCCTGGTCGTGGCGGAAGCGCCGGGCCGCGGCGTGCGCGAGCGGGTTGAACCAGCACAGGCAGCGCAGCGCGGCGACCGCGAGGTTCGCCCAGGCGTCGCCGCGGGCGACGTGCGCGCGTTCGTGGGCGAGGATCAGGTCGCGCTGGCGCGCGTCGTAGCGCGCGTCGAAATCGGCCGGGACAACGATCCGCGGCGCGAGCACGCCGACGGTGGCCGGCAGGCCTTCGGCGGCGCGTTCGGCGCGCCACGCGTCGCCGTGCGGCCGCAGCGTACCGAGCGCGGCGCGGAACCGCGCCTGCGCCCGCGCCATCAGCAGCGCGAAAGCGATCGCGCCGCAAGCCCAGGCGCCCAGCGCCCACGGCTGCCATGCGAAGCCGGCCTCCCTGCCGGCGAAACCGGTCGCCACCCCGAGCGGCGCCGCGATGCGCACGCCGATCGCGGCCATGCCGCCGCCGGACGGCGCGGACGGAATCGCGAGCGCGAGCAACGCCGCAGGCACCAGCCACCAGGCCGCGTACGCCACGCGGGCGCCGAATGCGCGCCGCAGCGGGTGGCGCGCCAGCATCACCAGCGCGACGGTCGCGCTGCCGACGAGCGTGGCCTGGACCAGCCATGCGATCGCTTCACGGCTTTCCATCGTCGATCTCCTCGAGCAGCTTGCGCAGGTCCGCGACATCCTTCGGGCTGAGCTTGCGCTGGCGGCTGAAATGGGCGACCAGCGGCGCGACGCGGCCGTCGAACAGCCGCTGCAGCAGGCCTTCGCTTTCGTCCATCAGCCAGGCCTGCCGGCTCAGCACCGGCGTGTAGAGGTAGCGGCGCCCGTCCTTCGACGCCCGGAGCGCGCCCGTCGTGAGCAGGCGGTTGAGCAGGGTCTTGATGGTGGCTTCCTGCCAGTCCTGGCGCTGGGCGAGCGCCGAGACGACGTCTTCGGCGGCGAGCGGGGCGCGGCCGCCGGCCTCGGCGCCCCAGAGGACTTCCATCACCACCGACTCGGCTTCGCTGACCTGCATCGTTTACATCCGTAAATCCCGTTGGCTGGAATTTACGCCTGTAATCGTCGATGTCAAGCCCCTGCCCCGGTGAACCGGCTCGAGGCCGGACAAAGCCGGATGGAAGGCCGTTTAAAGGGCGCGGGTGGCCGCGACGACGGCGTCGACGGTGAAACCGAACGCCGGGAACAGGGCTTCGGCGGGCGCGCTGGCGCCGAACGAGTGCATGCCGACCACCGCGCCGTCGAGACCGACGTACTTGCGCCAGAAATCGGCGGTGCCGGCCTCGATCGCCACGCGCCTGCGGCAGGCGGAAGGCAGCACCGATTCGCGATACGCGGCGTCCTGCCGGTCGAACACGTCCGTCGACGGCATCGAGACCACGCGTACGCCGTCGCCGAGCTGCGCCGCGGCGTCCATCGCCAGCCCGACTTCCGAGCCGGTAGCGATGAGGATCAGCGCCGGCGCGCCGGCCGAATCCTTCAGCACGTAGCCACCGCGCGCGATCGCCGCGACCTGCGCGTCGCTGCGCGCCTGGTGCGGCAGGTTCTGGCGCGAGAACACCAGGCAGGCCGGACCGTCACGGCGCTCGATCGCCGCCTTCCAGGCCACCGCCGATTCGACCGCGTCGCACGGACGCCACACGTCGTTGCCGGGGATGTAGCGCAGCGAGGCCATGTGCTCGACCGGCTGGTGGGTCGGGCCGTCCTCGCCGAGGCCGATCGAATCGTGGGTGTAGACGTGGATCGCGTGCGCGCCCATCAGCGCGCTCATGCGCACCGCGTTGCGCGCGTAGTCGCTGAACACGAGGAAGGTCGCGTCGTAGGGAATGAAGCAGCCGTGCAGCGCCAGGCCGTTCGAGATCGCCGTCATCGCGAACTCGCGCACGCCGTAGTGCACGTAGTTGGCGCCGGCGTCGCCGCCGACCACCGGTTTGCTCCCCTTCCACAACGTCAGGTTGGAATGCGCGAGGTCGGCCGAGCCGCCGACGAGTTCCGGCAGCCGCGGCGCGAACGCCTCGATCGCCATCTGCGAGGCCTTGCGCGAGGCGATGGTGTGGCCGTCGGCCTGCAGCTTCGCGATGTACGCGTCGGCGTCGGCGGCGAAGCCTTCGGGCAGGTCGCCGCGCGAACGGCGGACCAGCTCGTCCGCTTCCGCGGGGTAACGCGCCGCGTACGCATCGAACAGCTGGCCCCACTGGTGCTCGCGCACGAGGCCCGCGTTGCCGGCGCGCCAGCCCGCGGCGATCTCGTCGGGAATCTCGAACGGGCCGTGCGTCCAGCCCAGTGCCGCGCGCGTCGCCGCGACCTCGTCCTTGCCCAGCGGCGCGCCGTGCGACGACTCCTTGCCGGCCTTGCCCGGCGAGCCGAAGCCGATGGTCGTGCGGCAGCACACCAGCGTCGGCTTGTCCTGCGATTGGAGGGCCTGCTCGATTGCCGCCTTGATCGCGTCGGCGTCATGGCCGTCGACGTCGCGGATCACGTTCCAGCCGTAGGCCTCGAAGCGCGCCGGCGTGTCGTCGGTGAACCAGCCCGCGACGTCGCCGTCGATCGAGATGCGGTTGTCGTCCCAGAACGCGACCAGCTTGCCCAGGCCCCAGGTGCCGGCGAGCGACGCGGCCTCGTGCGAGATGCCTTCCATCAGGCAACCGTCGCCCATGAACACCCAGGTGCGGTGGTCGACGACGTCGAATTCGGGGCGGTTGTAGCGCTGCGCCAGCAGCTTCTCGGCGAGCGCGAAGCCGACGGCATTGGCGAAACCCTGCCCCAGCGGACCTGTCGTGGTTTCGACGCCCGGGGTGACGAAATTCTCGGGGTGGCCCGGCGTCTTCGAATGCAGCTGGCGGAACTGCTTCAGCTCGTCCAGCGGCAGGTCGTAGCCCGACAGGTGGAGCAGCGCGTACTGCAGCATCGAACCGTGGCCGTTGGAGAGCACGAAGCGGTCGCGATTGAACCACTTCGGGTTGTTCGGGTTGTGCTGGAGGTAGTCGTTCCAGAGCACCTCCGCGATGTCCGCCATGCCCATCGGCATGCCCGGATGGCCCGATTTCGCCGCCTCGACGGCGTCCACGGCGAGGAAACGGACGGCGTTGGCGAGGTCGCGGCGGCTGGGCGTCGGCATGGGCTCTGGTCAGTCGGCGCCCGGCGGCTCGCGGGCCCCCCATTGTCCCACACGCGTCGATCGCCCTGCCTCGGGCGGACCAACCCGTCAGGCGTCCGCGATCCCGTGCGTGTCCTCTTCGCCGCGCGACACCACGGCCGCGGCGACCAGGTCGCCGGTCACGTTGAGCGTGGTCCGGCACATGTCGAGGAAGCGGTCCACGCCGAGGATCAGGCCGATGCCCTCCGGCGGCACCCCGACCATCCCGCAGATCAGCGCCACCACCGGCAGCGAACCCGCCGGCACGCCCGCGGTGCCGATGCCGCCGAGGATGCACACGAACATCACCGTCGCCTGCTGCGCCAGCGACAGGTCGACGCCGAAGAACTGGGCGAGGAACAGCACGGTGACGCCCTCGAACAGCGCCGTGCCGTTCTGGTTGGCGGTCGCGCCGACGGTGAGCACGAAGCGCGACACCTTGTTCGGCAGCTTCAGCTCTTCCTCGGCGACGCGCAGCGAAGTCGGCAGGGTCGCGTTCGACGAGGCCGTCGAGAACGCCATCACCATCGCCTCCTGCACCCCGCGGAAGAACCTCAGCGGCGACCAGCCGGCCACCGCCTTCAGCGCGATCGAATACACGACGAACATGTGGATCGCCAGCGCCAGCACCACCACGCCGACGTAGGCGCCCAGCCGCGCCAGCAGGTCCCAGCCGAACAGCGCGGCGAGGTTGAACATGAAGCAGAACACGGCGTAGGGCGCGAGCCGGATCACCAGCCCGATCAGGGTCATCGAAACCTCGAACAGGCCCTCGATGCCGCGCAGCAGCACGCGCGCGGCCGGCGACGGGGTCAGCACCAGGCCGATGCCGAGCATCAGCGCGAAGAACATCACCGCGAGGATGCCGTTCGACGCCGCGGCGCCGATCACGTTGTCCGGGACGATCGACAGCAGCATGTCCAGGCCGCGCGGCTGCTCGCCGAGGCCGCTGACGATGGCCTGCGCGCGCTGCGCACCCTGGCCGAGCAGCTGCTGCGCGGTCGCCGGATCCACGCCCGCGCCCGGCTTCAGCCAGTTCACCAGCGCCAGCCCCAGCAGCACCGCGATGCCGGAGACGACCACCGTGTACGCCAGCGTCTTCCAGCCGATCCGCCCCAGCGAGCGGATGTCGCCCATCTCGGCCACGCCGACCACCAGTGCCGAGAACAGCAGCGGCAGCACCAGCATGAAGATCAGGCGCAGGAAGAGCGTGCCGACCGGCTGCGTCACCCAGGTGGTCAGGCCCTGCACCCAGGCCGCGTCGGCGCCGCCGGTGGTATGCACCACCAGTCCCAGGACGAGGCCGGCGAAGAAGCCGATCGCCATCTTCCAGTGCAGCGGCATGCCGCCCTTCGGCCGGGCAGAGGTCTGGGGTTCGGGCATCGGGGGCTCCCTCGGGTTCGCCGCAGCTTACACCAGCGTTCCCCGCGGGCCGGCGGCGTGAAGGCCGTGTGCATGCATGCCGCGACCACGGGGGCTACCTTATCGTGCTCGACCCGACCTTCCACACCGATCCGGGCCGCAGGGGGCGCAAGTGAACGAACCAGGCACCACCACCCGACGCCGCGCGCGCGCGGGCAACGGGCTCGCCAACGGCGCATCGACCGTGCCGGTCGCCAGCGATCCCGCCGGCGACCAGACCGCGGCGCTGACCCGCCTGCTCGCGGCGATGCAGGACGTGAATGCGGGCGACTTCTCCGTGCAGCTGCCGCTGCACTGGGAAGGCATCGCCGGCAAGCTCGCGGCCCACTTCAACGAAATCGTCAGCGCCAACCGCGCGCTCGCCGCGGAACTGGCGCGGGTCGGGCAGAAGGTCGGCCGCCAGGGCCAGACCCGGCAGCGCGTCGCCCCCGCCGCGCGCCAGGGCGCCTGGTCCGACATGCGGCAGTCGGTCAACCAGCTGATCGACGACCTGGTGCGCCCGGTCGAGACGATGACCGAGGCGATGGCCGGCGTCGCCAAGGGCGACCTGACCCGCAGCGTGCCGCTGGAAGCCGACGGCCGCCCGCTGCAGGGCGAGTTCCTGCGCTCGGCGAACATCGTCAACCGCATGATCGAGCAGATGGGCGAGTTCTCGTCCGAGGTGACGCGCGTGGCGCTCGAGGTCGGCACCGCCGGCCTGCTCGGCGGCCAGGCGAAGGTGAAGGGCGTGTCCGGCGTCTGGAAGGACCTGACCGACTCGGTCAACCAGATGGCGAACAACCTGACCGCGCAGGTGCGCAACATCTCCGACGTGACCATCGCGGTGGCCAACGGCGACCTCTCGCGCAAGATCACCGTGGACGTGCGCGGCGAGATCCTGCAGCTGAAGGAGGCCATCAACACGATGGTGGACCAGCTGCGCGGCTTCGCCTCCGAGGTGACGCGCGTGGCCCGCGAGGTCGGCACCGAGGGCAAGCTCGGCGGCCAGGCGATCGTGCCCGGCGTCGCCGGCACGTGGAAGGACCTCACCGACTCGGTGAACGCGATGGCGTCGAACCTGACGTCGCAGGTGCGCAACATCGCCGAGGTGACCACCGCGGTGGCGAAGGGCGACCTTTCGCGCAAGATCACGGTGGACGTGCGCGGCGAGATCCTGCAGCTGAAGGACACCGTCAACACGATGGTGGACCAGCTCAACGGCTTCG
>JBQCJF010000157.1:0-4129 GCA_051953015.1 Luteimonas sp. | reverse complement strand
TCGAGCCGAAGCAGGCGCAGGCGCTGCAGGCGATGGGCCTGCGCCGGCTGCAGGTCGCCGCCGACGGCGGGCGCACGCCGGGGTTCGTGTTCCGCGGCCTGCGCGAGGCGGCCAACCCCTCGCCCGCGGCGCTGCGCATCGCGGTGGACGCGGGCACGCCGCCGCGGCTGCGCGTGCTCAAGTGCCGCGGCGGCAATCCGCCGCCGCGCGCGCTGGAACTGCCGGCGACGGCGCAGTCCGCCGCCATCGGCGACGCCGCGGCGCGCTGAACGGCATCGCGATGCTCTGGGCCTGCCTCCACCTGTCGCCGTCGGCCGCGACCGGCGACGCCACCGCCGGCGACGCCGCGCAATGGCGCGAACTGCTCGCCGCGTGGGCGTACCGCTACAGCTCGCTGGTCCACGTCGGCTACGAGGACGCGGTGGTGCTGGAGATCGAAGCCAGCCTGCGCCTGTTCGGGCCGTGGCCCGCGTTCGAACGGCGCCTGCGCGAGGACCTCGCCGCGCTCGGCGTCGCCTGCCGCATCGCGGTCGCGCCGAATCCGCGCGCGGCGTGGCTGCTGGCGGGCATGCACGACGGGCTGGCGATCGTGCACGAAGCGCGCCTCGACACCGCGCTGTCGCGCATCCCGGTGGCGCGCGCGAAGCTCGAGCCGAAGCAGGCGCAGGCGCTGCAGGCGATGGGCCTGCGCCGGCTCGGACAGCTGTTCGCCGCGCCGCGCGCCGCGCTCGGCAAGCGCTTCGGCCCGGCGCTGCTGCACCACCTCGATCGCCTGCGCGGCGCGCCCGAGGCGCTGGACGCGTACGCGCCGCCGGACCGCTTCGACCTGCGCTTCGAGCTCGAATGGGACGTGGAGAGCACGCAGCCGCTGCTGTTCCCGCTGCGCCGGCTGGTGTCGGCGCTGGCCGCGTTCCTGGCCGGGCGCGACGGCGGCGTGCAGCGCTTCGTGCTGCGGCTGGAGCACGACAGGCAAGGGCCCGACGGCCACCCCGACACCGAAGTGGTGGTCGGCCTGCTCGCGGCCGAGCGCGATCCGGCGCTGCTGTTCGAGATCGCGCGCAGCCGCCTGGAGCGGCTCGACGGCACGACGCATCGCAGGGTCCCGGCGCCGGTGCGCGGGATCCGCCTCGTCGCCGAGGAACTGCCGCCGTTCGTGCCGGCCGCGCGCGAGCTGTTCGAGGCGCGCCCGGCGCAGTCGCTGCCGTGGGAGGCGCTGCGCGAGCGCCTGCGCGCGCGCCTGGGCAGCGAGGCGGTGTACCGGCTGGCCGCGCACGACGACCATCGTCCCGAGCAGGCGTGGCGGCGCGTGACCGTGCAGGCGACGGCCGCGTCGTACGCCGCCACGCAGCCGACGCCGCCGGCCGCGCCGCGCCCGTCATGGCTGCTGCCGCAGCCGGTGCCGCTGCGCGCCCACGGCGTCGTGCCGCTGGCCGGCCCCGAGCGCATCGAAAGCGGCTGGTGGGACGGCGCCGGCCTGCGTCGCGACTACTACATCGTCGAGACCGGCGACGGCCAGCGCGCGTGGGTGTTCCGCCCCGCGGGCGACGCGGATGCGCCGCCGATGCTGCACGGGTGGTTCGCGTGAGCGCGCGGTGGCCGGACGCGGTCCCGGCGTACGCGGAGCTGCACTGCCTGTCCGATTTCAGCTTCGGCCGTGGCGCCTCGAGCGCGGCCGAGCTGTTCGAACGCGCACGCCGCCAGGGCTACCGCGCGCTGGCGATCACCGACGAATGCTCGCTCGCCGGCATCGTGCGCGCGCTCGAAGCCTCGCAGGCCACCGGCGTACGGCTCATCGTCGGCGCCGAGTTCGCGCTGGAGGACGGCCCGAAGCTGGTGCTGCTGGTCGAGGACCGCGAGGGCTACACCTCGCTGTGCCGGCTGATCACCCGCGGCCGCCGGCGTTCGGCCAAGGGCGAATACCAGCTGCTGCGCGAGGACCTCGACGGCGATGCCCTGCCCGGCCTGCTCGCGCTGTGGATCCCCGGCGAAACGCCGGAACGCGAACACGGCGAATGGCTGAAGCGCCGCTTCGACGGCCGCCTGTGGCTCGCGATCGAACTGCACCGCGGCGCCGACGACGCCGCGCGCCTGCAGGCGCTGCGCGCGCTGGCCAGCGGCCTCGGCATCCCCGCCGTCGCCGCCGGCGACGTGCACATGCACCTGCGCGGGCGGCGCGCGCTGCAGGACACGATGACCGCGATCCGCCACCGCGTCCCGGTCGCGCAGGCGGGCCGGCGCCTGTTCCCCAACGGCGAGCGGCACCTGCGCACGCGCCGCGCGCTGTCGGCGATCCATCCGCGCGAGCTGCTGGAGGAAACGCTGCGCGTGGCGGAGCGCTGCCGCTTCGACCTCGGCCAGGGCCTCGGCTATCAGTATCCGCACGAACTCGTGCCGGAAGGCCACACGGCGCAGTCCTGGCTGCGCGAGCTGGTCGAGGCCGGCGCGCGCGAACGCTGGCCCGGCGGCGAGGACGCGAAGACGCGCGAGCTCATCGAGAAGGAACTCGCGCTGATCCGCAAAAAGGACTACGAATCCTACTTCCTCACCGTGCACGACATCGTCCGCCACGCGCGCGCGCTCGGCATCCTCTGCCAGGGCCGCGGCTCGGCGGCGAATTCGGTGGTGTGCTACGCGCTGGGCGTGACCGCGATCGACCCGGCGCGCATGAACCTGCTGTTCGAGCGCTTCCTGTCGGAGGAACGCAACGAGCCGCCGGACATCGACATCGACTTCGAGCACGAGCGCCGCGAGGAGGTCATCCAGTACATCTACGGGCGCTACGGGCGCGAACGCGCGGCGCTCGCCGCCACCGTCATCCGCTACCGCGCGCGCAGCGCGGTGCGCGACGTGGCCCGCGCGCTGGGCTTCGGCGAGGAGGAGATCGCGCGCCTGTCGCGCACCGTCGGCGCCTGGACCACCGACGCGCCCGCCGCCGACCGCCTGCGCGAGCAGGGCTTCGATCCGGACGGCCGCGCCATCCGGCAGCTGCAGATGCTGGTCGGCGAGCTGCTCGGCAAGCCGCGCCACCTGTCGCAGCACGTCGGCGGCTTCGTCGTCTCCGAGCACCCGCTGCACACGCTGGTCCCGGTCGAGAACGCGGCGATGGCCGACCGTACCATCATCCAGTGGGACAAGGACGACCTGGAGACGCTGAAGCTGCTCAAGGTCGACGTGCTCGCGCTGGGCATGCTGACCTGCATCCGCAAGGCGCTGGAATTGGTGCGCGCGCATCGCGGGCGCGACCTGTCGCTGGCGACGATCCCGGCGGAAGACCCGGCGACCTACGCGATGATCCAGCGCGGCGACGTCATCGGCGCGTTCCAGATCGAGTCGCGCGCGCAGATGGCGATGCTGCCGCGGCTGAAGCCGGAAACCTTCTACGACCTGGTGGTGGAAGTGGCGATCGTGCGTCCCGGCCCGATCCAGGGCGGCATGATCCATCCCTACCTGCGGCGGCGGCAGGGCCTGGAGCCGATCGACTACCCGTCCGAAGCGCTGCGCGAGGTCCTGCAGCGCACCCTCGGCGTGCCGCTGTTCCAGGAACAGGTGATGCGCATCGCGATGGTCGCCGCGGACTATTCGCCCGGCGAGGCCGACCAGCTGCGCCGCGACATGGCCGCGTGGAAGCGCCGCGGCGGCCTCGACCGGCACCGCGACGCGCTGCTCGCCGGCATGGCGAAGAACGGCTACACCACCGAGTTCGCCGAACGCATCTTCGAGCAGATCAAGGGCTTCGGCGACTACGGCTTCCCGGAATCGCACGCGGCCAGCTTCGCCCTGCTCGCCTACGCCAGTGCGTGGATCAAGTGCCACGAGCCGGCGGCCTTCTCCTGCGCGCTGCTGAACTCGCTGCCGATGGGCTTCTACCTGCCGGCGCAGCTGGTCGCCGACGCGCGCCGCCACGGCATCGCGGTGCGGCCGGTGGACGTGCGCTACAGCGACTGGGACTGCACGCTGGAATTCGCGGACGGCGATCCCCGCAGCAAGCCGGCGATCCGGCTCGGGCTACGGCTGGTCAACGGCTTCTCGCAGGATGTCGCCGAGCGCATTGCTGCCGCACGTGCGCTGCGTGTCTTCTCGGATGTCGCCGACCTCTGCCGCCGCGCCGACGTCGATCGTCGCTATCAAG
>JBQCJF010000156.1:0-5266 GCA_051953015.1 Luteimonas sp. | reverse complement strand
GCGGCCACGCGGGGTGCGGCGGGGGTGGTTTTTGTGGCTCCGGGGCCGCCCCCCCCCCTCCGGGCGCCGTTGGCGCGGCCGCCGGCGGGGGGGGGGGGGCCCGCCCCCGCCCGCAGGCGGGCGCCGGTCAGGCGAGCGCGGCGGCGATCGGCATCGCTGCGCGCGGCCGCGCGGCCAGCCCCATCGCCAGCGCCCGCGCCAGCGCGCGGAACGCCTGCGCGGCAGCCGAACCGGGCGCCGCGGCGACCACCGGCACGCCGGCGTCGCCCTGCTCCCGGATCGCGATCTCCAGCGGCAGGCTGCCCAGCAACGGCACGCCGTACTGCGCCGCCATCCGCGCGCCGCCGCCCTCGCCGAACACGTGCTCGGCGTGGCCGCAGCGGCTGCAGGTGTGCACCGCCATGTTCTCCACCAGGCCCAGCACCGGCACCTGCACCTTCTCGAACATGCGCAGCGCCTTGCGCGCGTCGAGCGTGGCGACGTCCTGCGGCGTGGTGACCACGACCGCGCCCGCAACCGGGATCTTCTGCGCGAGGGTGAGCTGGATGTCGCCGGTGCCGGGGGGCAAGTCCACGACGAGGTAGTCCAGCCCGCCGTCGCCGCCCCACAGCGTCTGTTCCAGCAGCTGCGTGAGCGCCGACGTCGCCATCGGCCCGCGCCAGATCATCGGCGTGTCCTGTTCGACCAGCAGGCCGATGGACATCGCCTCGATGCCGTGCGCGCGCATGGGCTCGATCGCCTTGCCGTCCGGGCTGTCGGGCCGCCCGGAAAGGCCGAGCATGGTCGGCACGCTTGGCCCGTACACGTCGGCGTCGAGCACGCCGACGCGCGCGCCGTCCGCCGCGAGCGCGAGCGCCAGGTTCACCGCGACCGTCGACTTGCCGACGCCGCCCTTGCCGGCGCCGACCGCGATGATGTTCCGCACCCGCGGCGACAACGCGACGTTGGGCTGCGGCGCATGCGCGGCGATCCGCGGCACAAGCTCGAAACCGGCCAGCGCAAGCGGCGCGACCGCCGCGGCGACGGCTTCGCGCAGCGCGGCGAGGTCGTCCGTCGCCACCGGGAAGCCCGTGGCCAGCGACACGGCCACGCCGTCGCCGGCGGCCGCCACCCGGGGCCGCACGCCGGCGCCGGACAGCGCCAGGCCGGTGCGCGGATCGGCGATCGCGGCGATGCGCCGGGAAAGGTCCTGCTGAACAGCTTCATCCATGCGCGCATTGTAGCGCCGCGCACCCTCTTCCATACGGTCCCGGATGCGGTATAAACGGCGCATCCTGCATCCCCCTGGAGGGAACATGCGCGCCAAGCTCCTCGTCCTGCTGCTCGTCCTGCCGCTCGCGGCGCTCTCGTCCGCGGCCTTCGCCCAGAACACGCCCGTCGGCAAGTGGCGGACCATCGACGACAAGACCGGCAAGGTGAAGTCGATCGTCGAAATCACCGAAACCGCGAACGGCACGCTGCAGGGCACGGTCCTGCAGGTGCTCGACTCGGACCAGGGCCCGCACCCGGTGTGCGACGCGTGCAAGGGCGCCAACCACGGCAAGCCGATCGAGGGCATGGTCATCGCCTGGGGCCTGCGCCACGAGGGCGACGCCTGGGACGACGGCAAGATCATGGATCCCAAGAACGGCAAGGTGTACTCGGCGAAGATGACGCCGGTCGATGGCGGCAAGAAGCTGGAAGTGCGCGGCTACCTCGGCTTCTCGCTGCTCGGCCGCACGCAGACCTGGGTGCGCGCCGAATAGGCGCCGGCCGGCGCCGCGACGGGCGCCACGCCATCGGAACACCACGGACGGCCCGGCATTCCCAGGCCGTCCGCATTGGCGGCCCATGCGATAATCGCGGCCCGCTACTCCCGCGAATCCCGGCGAATCCCATGCTGCGCCCCGCGCTCGTCACGAACGCCCTGCCCTACGCCAACGGCCCGCTGCACCTGGGCCACCTGGTGGGCTACATCCAGGCCGACATCTGGGTGCGGGCGCGGCGGATGGCGGGCGGCACGACGCACTTCGTGTGCGCGGACGACACCCATGGCACGCCGATCATGCTCGCCGCGGAAAAGGCCGGCACCACGCCGGAAGCCTTCATCGCCGGCATCCAGGCCTCGCACGAGCGCGACTTCGCCGACTTCGGCGTCGCCTTCGACCACTACGACTCCACCAACTCGGCGCGCAACCGCGCCCTGACCGAAGGCATCTCCGCGCGCCTGGAAGCGAACGGCCACGTCTCGCGCCGCTCGGTCGCGCAGCTCTACGACCCGGTCAAGGGCATGTTCCTGCCCGACCGATACGTCAAGGGCACCTGCCCGAACTGCGGCACGCCCGACCAGTACGGCGACAACTGCGAGCACTGCGGCGCGACGTATGCGCCGACCGACCTGAAATCGCCGTACTCCGTGGTCAGCGGCGCGACGCCGGAACTGCGCGAGTCGGAGCACTTCTTCTTCGAGCTCGGCCAGTTCGAGGCCTTCCTGCGCGAATGGCTCGCCGGCGACGTCGCCGTGCCCGGGGTCAAGGCCAAGCTGCAGGAGTGGCTCGACGGCGAAGGCGGCCTGCGGCCGTGGGACATCTCGCGCGACGCGCCCTACTTCGGCTTCGGGATCCCGGGCCATCCGGGCAAGTACCTGTACGTCTGGATCGACGCGCCGATCGGCTACCTGGCGAGCTTCCAGGCCCTGTGCGAGCGCACCGGGCTGGCGTTCCACGACTACACCGCGAACGGTTCCGACACCGAGATGCACCACTTCATCGGCAAGGACATCGTCAACTTCCACGGCCTGTTCTGGCCGGCGGTGCTGCACGGCGCCGGCCTGCGCGCGCCGACGCGCCTGCACGTCAACGGCTACCTGACGGTGGACGGCGCCAAGATGTCGAAGTCGCGCGGCACCTTCGTGATGGCGCGCACCTACCTCGACTGCGCCCTGCCGCCGGAAGCGCTGCGCTACTACTTCGCCGCGAAGTCCTCGGGCGGCGTCGACGACCTCGACCTCAACCTCGCCGACTTCGTCGCGCGCGTGAACAGCGACGTCGTCGGCAAGTTCGTCAACCTCGCCAGCCGCTGCGCCGGCTTCATCGGCAAGCGCTTCGGCGGCCGCCTCGCGGACGCCTTGCCTGATCCGGAGGCCTATGCGCGCGCCGTCGCCGCGCTCGGCCCGATCCGCGAGGCCTACGCGCGCAACGAGCCGGCGACGGTGCTGCGCCTGGCGATGGCGGTGGCCGACGACGCGAACCGCTACATCGACGACCGCAAGCCCTGGGTGATCGCGAAGCGGACCGGAGAAGGCGCGGAAGGCGCCGACGCCGAGCTGCAGGCGGTCTGCACCCAGGGCCTGAACCTGTTCCGGGTGCTCGCGCTCGCGCTGGCGCCGGTGATGCCCGCGCTCGCGCGCGCCGTCGAGGACTTCATGGACGCGCCGCTGCGCAGCTGGAACGACGCCGACGCGCCGCTGCTCGGCCGCGCCATCCGCGACTACCAGCCGCTGTTCACCCGACTCGACCCGAAGCAGATCGACGCCATGACCGAAGCCTCGAAGGACACCCTCGCCCCGGCGGCCGCCGCCAACGCGACCACCGCCGCCAGCGCGCCTGCAGCACCGAAGGCGGCCGCGGCCGCTCCGGCCGCAAGCGGCGCCGGCGCGGCGACGATCTCCATCGACGACTTCGCGAAGCTCGACCTGCGCGTCGGCAAGGTGCTCGCCTGCGAGTTCGTGGAAGGCTCCGACAAGCTGCTGCGCTTCGAGCTCGAAGCCGGCGACCTCGGCACGCGCCAGATCTTCTCCGGCATCCGCGCCAGCTACGGCGAGCCCGGAAAGCTCGTCGGCCGCAGCGTCGTGTTCATCGCCAACCTCGCGCCGCGCAAGATGCGCTTCGGCGTCAGCGAGGGCATGATCCTGTCCGCCGGCTTCGACGCCGGCGCGCTGCACCTGCTCGACGCCGACGCGGGCGCCGCGCCCGGCATGCCGGTGAAGTGAGCCGACGCGGCTCCAGGCACCGAAGACGCGGCCGCCGATGACCGCGAACGCGCTCCCGCTCCCCGAACGCCTCGACCGCATCCTGCCGCAGACCCAGTGCGGCCAGTGCGGCTACGCCGGCTGCCGGCCGTACGCGGAAGCGATGGCGCGCGGCGAAGCGGGCCCGGAACGCTGTCCGCCCGGCGGCGACCGCGGCGCGCGCGCGCTCGCCCGCGTCCTCGGCGTGGCGGCCGTGCCTTTCGATCGGGCGCGCGGCGAGCACAAGCCAGCGCCGGTCGCGCTGGTCGTCGAGGACGACTGCATCGGCTGCACCAAGTGCATCCAGGCCTGTCCGGTCGACGCGATCGTCGGCGCGGCGAAGCTGATGCACACCGTGGTCGAACCGCTGTGCACCGGCTGCGAGCTGTGCGTGCCCGCCTGCCCGGTGGACTGCATCGTGCTGGTGCCGGCCGCGCCGGCGTCGGCCCCGGCGCGAGTTTCCGAACGCCGCTCGGGCGCGGCGCCTGGCGCCGCGCAGGCGCTGCAGATGCGGCGCACGTCGTAGCCGTCGGCGCGCAGGCGCTCGACCAGGCCGTCCGGCCCGAGCAGGTGCAGCGCGCCGACCACGACCAGGGTGTCGTCGTCGCCCGCGCCCTGCAGGCGCCGCTCGATCTCCGGCAGCCACGCCGCGTTCCGCTCCACGTCGATGCGCTGGTACAGGCGCGGATACTCGCGCTGCATGTCGCCGCCCAGGCGCGCCCACATCGCGTCCGCGTCGCCGGCGCGCCAGAGCGCGTGCAGGGTGAGGTCGTCGTCGTTGCCGGGCGCGGCATCGGCCAGCGCTTCGTCGAGGAACTGCAGTTGCTCGCCGGGATCCATGCCGTCGAGGAAGGCGATCTGCTGGTCGCCGGTCTCGAATCCGCCCGCCGGCTTGCCGGCGGCGACCGCGGCGGCGGCGAAATGCCGGTCGAGGCCGAGTTCGGGATCGAGGCCCGCTTCGGTCATGCCGAAGATGCCCACCACCAGGCCGACGAACCAGGGCTCGAACATCTGCAGGTTCTGCGCGGTCATGCCCTTGGCCGCCAGTTCCGCGGCGTGCGCCTGGACCCAGGCGCCGAGCGCGCCGCGCGTGGCGCCGGGCAACGCGCTGTCGAGGCGCGTGCCGTCGGTGCGCAGCGCGGCCCGGCCCATGCGCATCGCGAGCGTGGGCGACGCCATCTCCGCGGGCGACAGCTCGAACAGCAGCGACTCGGCATCCGAGAACGCGGCGTCGACGTCGGCCGACAGCGGGTAGTCGGACGGCGCGAGCAGGTGGAA
>JBQCJF010000155.1:0-13537 GCA_051953015.1 Luteimonas sp. | reverse complement strand
GGCGGCTTCGACGCTTCCTTCCATTGCAACCAGCACATCGCTGTACAGACCGAGGACGTCGAACCGGACTTCTGCCGGCGCCGCGGCGAGAGACCTGCCTTTCGAAGGCGCGCCCGACAGTGCCGTGCGCGGCGTCTGGCCACCGTTGCCAGGGGTCGGCATCGCCGGCACCCGATAGTCCGGGTGGCGGGCCGGGTCGACCCCATCCGGTACCAGTCCGCGATCGCGACCGATGACCACCTGCCCCGCGACCGTGTTGATCGAAAGCAGGGGCCCGTCCGTCTGCGGCAACACCCAGGACACCGAATCCGGGCCGAAGGTCAGGACCGCCGATTGCATGCCCAAGGGCGTCCTGACGCGACCGACGACGGTGGTGCGTCCTCCGAAAGCCGGCTTTGCCTGCCGGATCGCAACGGGAAAGCGCGAGCCGTCGGCCAGTTGGACAATCAGTACGCCAGTGCGCACCGACTCGCTCAGCATTCGCGGCGTCAGGTCCAGGGGGACCTGCCGGCGCGGCTCGGACGGCGGCAGGTTCACGCGCAGCACCGGTGACGTCCCCTGTGCGCTGGCTGCCGCCACCTCGGTAGACGGCAGCAGGGGCGCTGAGGCTTGCGTTTCATCCCGGGGACAGCCCACCAGTGACGCCAAGGCCAGCAGTCCGAGCCACACCCCGAGGTCCGAGCGTCGCATGCCCTCTCCACGCTGCCGATTACCGAGCAAGACGCGGAAACCCGGCGGAACCGGCCGGGCCGGACGAAGGCGCCTACAGCGAGAGTCGCGCGTCCTTGAGGCGGCGCAACTCGTCGCGGGCCCGGGCGGCCTCCTCGAACTCCAGGTCGCGCGCGTGCTGGTGCATCTTCTGCTCCAGCGCCTTCATCCGGGCGGCGACCTGGGACGGCGTCATCGCCGCGTAGTCCTCGCCGGCCTCGGCGACGCGCCGGCCCTTGCCCTTGCCGACCTTGACCATGCCCGGCTCGGCGCGCGCGCCTTCCATGACGTCCATGACCGCGCGCTGCACGCTTTGCGGGGTGATGCCGTGCTCGGCGTTGTATTCGACCTGCTTCTGGCGGCGGCGGTCGGTTTCCTCGATCGCCTTCTGCATCGAGTTGGTGATGCGGTCGGCGTACAGGATCGCCCTGCCGCGCAGGTTGCGCGCGGCGCGGCCGATGGTCTGGATCAGCGAGCCGGTGGAGCGCAGGAAGCCCTCCTTGTCGGCGTCGAGGATGGCGACCAGCGACACTTCCGGCATGTCCAGGCCCTCGCGCAGGAGGTTGATGCCGACCAGCACGTCGAACTTGCCCAGGCGCAGGTCGCGGATGATCTCCACGCGCTCGACCGTGTCCACGTCCGAGTGCAGGTAGCGCACCTTCACGTCGTGCTCGGCGAGGTATTCGGTGAGGTTCTCGGCCATGCGCTTGGTCAGCGTCGTGACGAGCACGCGGTCCCCCATCGCGACGCGCGCGTTGATCTCGCCGAGCACGTCGTCGACCTGGGTCGCCACCGGGCGGATCTCGACCTGCGGGTCGACGAGGCCGGTGGGGCGCACCAGCAGCTCGGTGACCTCCCCTTCCGACATGCGCAGCTCGTACGGGCCGGGCGTCGCCGACACGAAGATCGCGCGCGGCGCGCGGCCTTCCCACTCCTCGAACTTCAGCGGCCGGTTGTCGAGCGCCGACGGCAGCCGGAAGCCGAATTCCACCAGCGTTTCCTTGCGCGAGCGGTCGCCCTTGTACATCGCGCCGATCTGCGGGACGGTGACGTGCGATTCGTCGACCACCAGCAGCGCGTCGGAGGGCAGGTAGTCGAACAGGCACGGCGGCGGTTCGCCCGGCATGTAGCCGGTGAGGTGCCGCGAGTAGTTCTCGATGCCGTTGCAGTAGCCGACCTCGGCCATCATCTCCAGGTCGAACTGGGTGCGCTGCGCCAGGCGCTGCGCCTCCACCAGCTTGTTCTGCGAATACAGCCACTCCAGGCGCTCGCGCAGCTCGGCCTTGATCGTCTCGACGGCGTCGAGCACGGTACGGCGCGTGGTGACGTAGTGCGAGCCGGGATAGATCGTGTAGCGCGGCAGCTTGCGCAGCGTCTCGCCGGTGAGCGGATCGAACAGGGTGAGGTTCTCGATCTCGCCGTCGAACAGCTCGATGCGCAGCGCCTCGGCGTCGGATTCGGCCGGGTGCACGTCGATCACCTCGCCGCGCACTCGGTACGTGCCGCGCGCCAGCTCGGTCTCGTTGCGGTCGTACTGCATCTCGGTGAGGCGCCGGATCAGCTCGCGCTGGTCGATGCGCTCTCCGCGGACCATGTGCAGCACCATCTTGTGGTACTCGCCCGGATCGCCGAGGCCGTAGATCGCCGAGACCGTGCAGACGATGATCGCGTCGCGCCGCTCCAGCAGCGCCTTGGTCGCCGAGAGCCGCATCTGCTCGATGTGCTCGTTCACCGAGCTGTCCTTCTCGATGAAGGTGTCGGAGGACGGGACGTAGGCTTCGGGCTGGTAGTAGTCGTAGTAGCTGACGAAGTACTCGACCGCGTTGTGAGGGAAGAACGCCTTGAACTCGCCGTACAGCTGTGCGGCCAGGGTCTTGTTCGGCGCCATGACCAGCGTGGGCTTCTGCACCTGCTGGATGACGTTGGCGATGGTGTAGGTCTTGCCCGAGCCGGTGACGCCGAGCAGGGTCTGGCGCGCCAGGCCGGCCTCGAAGCCGGCGACGAGCTTGTCGATCGCCTGCGGCTGGTCGCCGGCGGGTGCGTACGGGGAGACCAGCTCGAAGCGGTCGCCCTCGCGGGAGCGGATTTCTGCGCGGGTGTCGGTCATCGGACCGGTCAGTTTACTCCGCTGTGCACACCCGGCTTTTTCCGACAGTGCGCACCGGCCGGCTCCGATTCAGGCGCGGCACGCCCGCAGGCACCATGGCTTTCCCCGTCGCGGACGGACAACGGCAGGAAGCGCCATGCGCACCACGGACTCCCCGACATGGTCGGAGGCAGGCTTCACCCTGATCGAGGCCATGCTGGCGCTGCTCATCGCGTGCCTGCTGCTGGGCGTGGCCGTGCCGGCGTGGAGCAGCGCGAGCGAGGCGGCGCGGGCGGTCGACGCGCGCGGCGCCATGCAGGCCACCCTCGACCACGCCATGCGCCACGCCGCCCTGAGCGGGCACGACGTCGTGCTGTGCCCCGGCGCGGAAGGGGCATGCCTGGGAATCTGGGACTGGAGCGGCGGCTGGTTCTCCTGGTCCGACCTCGACGGCGACCGCGTCCCGGACCCCGGCGAACCGGTCCTGCGGCGGCAGGCCGCCCTGCCCGGCCGCGTGCACCTGCGCAGCACCCGGGGGCGCCGCCGGCTCGTCCTGCATCCGCATGGCGGCGCCGCTGCCGGCACCAACGTGACCTTCACGCTCTGCGACGGGCGCGGCCCGGCGCGGGCCGTTTCGCTGGTGCTGGCGTCGAGCGGACGCCTGCACGCGTCCGCGCCCTCGTCGGCCGCGGCGCGCGCCTGCATGGCGCCACCCTGAGCGCGGTTGCGCCGTGCCGGGGCGGGCGGCACAATATGCGGCCCCGCCCGAATAGCTCAGCCGGTTAGAGCACTTGACTGTTAATCAGGGGGTCGTTGGTTCGAGTCCAACTTCGGGCGCCAAAGATTTCGAAGCTCGCAGCGATGCGGGCTTTTTTCATTTCCGGGGCACGCGTCCGCCGCATTCTCCGGCGTGACCTTCGACACCCCCTGCCCGCCCGCGCAAAGGCTAGAGTCGGCGGACGCCTCCGCCCGGAGGCTGCCCGCGTGCCGGCGTCAGGCACGGTCCCCCGACCTTCCGGAGCCTTTCGTGAGCAGCAGACCGCACGTCCTCGCGCTGACCGTCGCCATCGCCGCCGCCCTCGCCGGCTGCACGCAACAGCAAACCGCGCCGCACGCCGCAGACGCCGACGCCGCGAAGACGCCGGCCTCCGTCGCCGCGGAGCTTCCGCCAACCTCGGCGTTCCAGGTGTCCGACCTCGACACGGGCAAGAACGCCTGCGACGACCTGTCCGCGTTCGTAAACGACAAGTGGCTAGCGGCGCACCCCGTCCCGGCGGACCGGACGACGTGGGGCAGCTTCGAGATGCTCGACGAGCGCTCCGAGGCGGCGAGCAGGAACATCGCGGAAGCCGCCGCCGCCGACAAGGGCGCCAGCGGCGTCTCCAAGCTGGTCGGCGACTTCTACGCCACCGGCATGGACGAAGCCGCGATCAACGCCGCCGGCCTGGCGCCGATCCAGCCGATCCTCGACCGCATCGACGCGATCAAGTCGCCCGCCGACGTCGCCGCTTACCTGCGCGACGAATTCGCGGCCGGGCGCGGCGAGGTGTTCGGCTTCTTCGCCGGCGCGGACTACAAGGACGCCTCGAAGGAAATCGCCTGGGCGTTCCAGGACGGCCTGTCCCTGCCGGAGAAGGCCTACTACCTCGAGGACGGCAAGGACGGCTCCTACAGGAAGATCCGCGAGGGCTTCGTCGCCCACGTCAGCAAGCAGCTGCAGAACGCCGGCGTCGCGAAGGACGCCGCGGACAGGCAGGCCGCCGACGTGCTCGCGTTCGAAATGCGCCTGGCGAAGGCCTCGCTGTCGCCGATCGAGCTGCGCGACCCGAACAACCAGTACCACTACGTCAGCGTCGCCGACGCCGACAAGGCCGCGAAGAACTTCCCGTGGGCCGACTTCTTCAAGGCGAACGGGTTGTCGGTCGACGGATTCTCGCTGTCGAAGCCTAAGTTCTTCGCCGAGTTCGACCGGATGGTCGCCGACGTGCCGGCCGACCAGTGGCAGGCCTACCTGCGCATCCACGCGATCGACGGCATGGCGCCCTACCTCGCCGACACCTTCGCCGACGAGCGCTTCGACTTCTACAGCCGGCAGCTGCGCGGCCAGAAGGAGCAGAAGCCGCGCTGGAAGCGCGTGCTCGGCGCGACCGAGGGCAACGTCGGCGAGGCGCTCGGCCAGCTGTACGTGAAGCAGTACTTCCCGCCGGAGTCCAAGGCGGCGATGGAAACGCTGGTCGACAACCTGCGCGCCTCGCTCAAGGCCCGCCTCGAGCAGCTCGAGTGGATGAGCGACGCCACCAAGGCCAAGGCCATCGAGAAGTGGAACAGTTTCATGCCGAAGATCGGCTACCCCGACAAGTGGCGCAGCTGGGACGGCCTGGCGACCTCGCGCGAGGGCTACGCGCAGAACGCGCTGGCGGCGGCGAAGTTCAACCACGACTGGCAGATGGGCAAGATCGGCAAGCCCGTCGACCGCACCGAGTGGGGCATGACCCCGCAGACGGTGAACGCGTACTACAACCCGTCGATGAACGAAGTCGTGTTCCCGGCCGCGATCCTGCAGCCGCCGTTCTTCGACCCGAAGGCCGACCCGGCCCTCAACTACGGCGGCATCGGCGCGGTCATCGGCCACGAGATGCTGCACGGGTACGACGACCAGGGCGCGCAGTTCGACGCCAAGGGCAACTTCGCCAACTGGTGGGAAGCCGCCGACAAGCAGGGCTTCGAGTCGCGCACCGCGAAGCTGGTCAAGCAGTTCGACGACTACGTGTCGATCGACGGCATCCACGTCAAGGGCGAGCTCACGCTGGGCGAGAACATCGCCGACCTCGGCGGCCTGACCGTGTCGCACGACGCCTACGAGAAGGCGCTCGCCGACGCCGGCAAGTCCGGCAGCGACAAGATCGACGGCTACACCGAGGACCAGCGCTTCTTCCTCAACTGGGCCACGGTGTGGCGCCGCAACTTCAACCCGGAAGAGCTGAAGGTGCGCCTCAACACCGACCCGCACGCGCCGGCGAACTTCCGCGCGATCGGCGCGCCCTCGAACATGCCGGCCTTCGCGGCGGCGTTCCAGTGCAAGGCGGGCGACGCGATGGTGCGCCCGGACGACAAGCGCGTCGTCATCTGGTAACCACGAAACCTTTTCCCCGGGAATCCAACGAATGAACCGAACCCTCCTGAAACCGGCGGCGCTCGCCGCCGCCCTCGCCTCCACCCTCGCCCTCGGCGCCTGCAAGCCGGCGGCCGCGCCCGCCGCCGACGCCGACGCCGACGCCGGCAAGGCCGCGCCGGCGGCCCCGGCCTACGCGCTGGATGAATCGAAGCTGCCGCCCGTGATCCGCTTCACGCCCGCCGACCTCGACGCTTCCGGCAACGCGTGCAAGGACTTCGGCCAGTACGTCAACGGCAAGTGGCTCGCCGCCAACGAGATCCCCGGCGACCGCTCGTCGTGGGGCGCGTTCGACATGCTCGCCGAGCGCTCGCTCGCGGTGCGCCACCAGCTGGCCGAGCAGGCCGCGGCCGACGCCGGCGCGACCGGCGTGGACAAGATCGTCGGCGACTTCTACGCCACGGGCATGGACGAGGCCAAGGTGAACGCGCAGGGCATCGCGCCGATGCAGGGCGAGCTCGACGCGATCGCCGGGATCGCCGACCAGGCCGGCCTCGCCGATTACCTGCGCACGGCCGCGGCGAAGGACCAGAACCCGCTGTTCGACTTCGGCCCCGAAGCCGACTTCAAGAACTCGTCGATGAACATCGCCTACGCGACCCAGGACGGCCTCGGCCTGCCCGACCGCGGCTACTACTTCGACAAGGACAAGAAGGACAAGCTCGAGGCCTACCGCAAGCACGTCGCGAAGGTGCTGGAGCTGTCGGGGACCAGCGCCGCGGACGCCGCGAAGCAGGCCGACGCCGTCGTCGCGTTCGAGACGCGCCTGGCCAAGGCCTCGAAGTCCAGCGAAGAGCTTTCGCGCGACGTGTCGCTGTACTACAACCCCGTGTCGCCGGCCGACGCCGACAAGCTGACCCCGAACTTCCCGTGGACGAAGTTCTTCGAGTCGCAGGGCGTCGCGGTGCCCGCGATGTTCTCGCTCGCGATGCCCGCCTTCCACCAGGAGGTGGACAGGATGCTGGGCGACGTGCCGCTCGACGACTGGAAGGCCTACCTGCGCTTCCACGCGGTGGACGGCGCTTCGCCCTACCTGAGCGAGCCGTTCGCGCAGGAGAGCTACGAGTTCTACGGCAAGACCATGCGCGGCCAGAAGGAACAGAAGGCGCGCTGGAAGCGCGTGCTCGGCGCCCTCGAGGGCGGCGCGGGCGAGGCCTTCGGCCAGCTCTACGTCAAGACCGCGTTCCCCGCCGAGTCCAAGGCGCGCATGGAGCAGCTGGTGCAGAACCTGCGCACCGCGCTCAAGGCCCGCATCGAGAAGCTCGACTGGATGAGCGACGACACCAAGGCCAAGGCGATCGCGAAGTGGAACAGCTTCACGCCCAAGATCGGCTACCCCGACAAGTGGCGCGACTGGTCCGGCCTCAAGACCTCGCGCGACAGCTACATCGGCAACGTGCTGGCCGCGGACGAGTTCAACTACAAGTGGCAGCTGTCCAAGATCGGCAAGCCGGTCGACAAGACCGAGTGGACGATGAGCCCGCAGACGGTCAACGCCTACTACAACCCGCTGCAGAACGAGATCGTGTTCCCGGCGGCGATCCTGCAGCCGCCGTTCTTCGACCCGAAGGCCGACGACGCGCTCAACTACGGCGGCATCGGCGCGGTGATCGGCCACGAGATGACCCACGGCTACGACGACCAGGGCAGCCGCTTCGGGCCCACCGGCAACTTCGAGAACTGGTGGACCGACGCCGACGCCAAGGGCTTCGCCTCGCGCACCGACAAGCTCGTGAACCAGTTCAGCGGCTACGAGGCGCTTCCCGGCCTGAAGGTCAACGGCAAGCTGACCCTGGGCGAGAACATCGCCGACCTCGGCGGCCTGAACACCGCCTACGACGCGATGAAGGCGGCGACCGCCGGCACGCCCGATCCGATGATCGACGGCCTGACCCGCGACCAGCGCTTCTTCATCAACTGGGAAACGGTGTGGCGCGACAAGATGGCGCCGGACTACCTGAAGGAGATCGTCGCGACCAACCCGCACGCGCCGGGCGAGTTCCGCGCGATCGGCGCGCCCTCGAACATGCCGGCCTTCGCGGCGGCGTTCCAGTGCAAGCCCGGCGACGCGATGGTGGCGTCCGACGACAAGCGCGTGGTGATCTGGTAACGCAGTCCGTACTCCCGCGCGCGGCAGGCGCCGCGCGCGGCCTTTCGCATCCGGGGAGCTTTCGATGAACCGCAACACCTCCGCGCCGCTGGCGCTCACCGCGGCGATCGCCGCGAGCCTCGCCCTGCCCGCCTCCGCGCAGCAGCATGCCGGCATGGACCACGCCGCGATGGCGCCGGCGCCCGCCGCGGCCGCGCCGGTGTTCGACGTGTCCGAGCTCGACGGGTCGGTGTCCGCGTGCCAGGACTTCAACGCCTACGCCAACGGCAAGTGGGTGGCCTCCAACCCGATCCCCGCCGACCGCACCCGCTGGGGCGCGTTCGACGAGCTCGGCGAGAAGAGCCTCGACGCGCAGCACGCGCTGGTCGAGGCCGCCGACACCGGCGCCGACGCGGCGGCCGCGGGCTCGGTCGAGCAGAAGATCGGCTGGCTGTACCGCTCCGGCATGGACGAGGCCGCGATCGAGCGCGCAGGCTACGACCCGATCAAGCCCGACCTGGCGAAGATCGCCGCGCTGAAGGACACGAAGGACATCGTCGCCTGGCTCGGCCGCGCCTTCGCCGACGGCGACGGCCAGGGCTTCCGCTTCGGCGCCAGCTCGGATTACCAGGACGCGTCGAAGCAGATCGCGTTCGCCAGCCAGGGCGGCCTCAGCCTGCCCACGCCGGACTACTATACGAAGGACGAATACAAGGACCTGCGCGCGAAGTACCTCGCGCACATCGCGAAGCTCTTCGAGCTGACCGGCACGCCCGCGGCCGAGGCGAAGGCGAAGGCCGATGGCGTGCTCGCGTTCGAGACGCGCCTGGCGAACGCCTCGCTGTCGCGGGTCGAGCTGCGCGATCCGAAGAACCGCTACCACTTCATGAGCGTCGCGGAAGCCAACGCGATCACCCCGCACTTCGACTGGGGCGCGTTCTTCAAGGCGCTCGACGTCCCGGCGGGCGACGGCTTCTCGCTGTCGCAGCCGAAGTTCTTCGCCGAGTTCGACGCGATGCTGGCCGACGTCCCGGCCGCGCAGTGGCGGGACTACCTCGCGTTCCACGCCATCGACGACGCTTCCGTCGCGCTGTCGAAGGCCTTCGAGGACGAGAACTTCGACTTCTACGGCAAGACCCTCAACGGCCAGCCCGAGCAGCGCGCGCGCTGGAAGCGCGTGCTCGGCGCCGTCAACGGCAGCATGGGCGAAGGCCTCGGCCAGCTGTACGTGAAGGAATACTTCCCGCCGGAAGCCAAGGCGCGCGCGCAGCAACTGGTCGACAACGTCCGCAACGCGCTCAAGGCCCGCATCGAGCACCTGGACTGGATGAGCGACGAGACCAAGGCGAAGGCGCTCGAGAAGTGGAGCACCTTCCTGCCGAAGATCGGCTATCCGGACAAGTGGCGCAGCTGGGACGGCCTGGAGGTCCGGCCGGACGCCTGGTACGCCAACCTGCGCGCGGCGAGCCGCTTCAACAACCGCTACGACCTGGACCACATCGGCAAGCCCACCGACCGCTACGAATGGGGCATGACCCCGCAGACGGTCAACGCCTACTACAGCTCCGGCACCAACACGATCAACTTCCCCGCCGCGATCCTGCAGCCGCCGTTCTTCTACGCGAACGGCGACGACGCGATCAACTACGGCGGCATCGGCGCGGTGATCGGCCACGAGGCCGGCCACGGCTTCGACGACAGCGGCAGCCAGTTCGACGGCGCCGGCAACAACGTCAACTGGTGGACGGCGGAGGACCGTGCACGCTTCGACGAGCGCACCGCGAAGCTCGGCGCGCAGTTCGACGCCTACGCGCCGATCGCGTCGATGCCCGACAAGCACGTCAACGGCAAGCTGACGATGGGCGAGAACATCGGCGACCTCGGCGGCCTCAACTTCGCCTACGACGCGATGAAGGCGGCCACCGCCGGCACGCCGGACCCGATGATCGACGGGCTCAGCCGCGACCAGCGCTTCTTCCTCAACTGGGCGCGGGTCTGGCGCGGCAGCATCCGCGACGAGGCGCAGCTGGTGCGCCTGAACAGCGATTCGCACTCGCCCGCCCAGTTCCGCGCGATCGGCGCGCCCTCGAACATGCCGGCCTTCGCGGCGGCGTTCCAGTGCAAGGCGGGCGACGCGATGGTGCGCCCGGACGACAAGCGCGTGGTCATCTGGTAAACCACGCCACGCCGCGCCGCAAGGCGCGACGAAGGGCCCGGCCGATGCCGGGCCTTTTTTTGCGCACGCTGCGTTCACGGCGGGTGCGCATCGCGTTGCTACACTCGCCCGCGCCCCACACAGGACGAATCCGCCGATGCCGAAACTGCGTGCGCTCGCGCTCTCCACCGGCCTGGCCGCCGCGGCGGCGCTGCTGGCTTCCATGCCGGCCGGCGCCGCGACGAAGCGGGCGCGGGCGAAGCAACCCGCGATCGCACCCGCCTGCCAGGACTTCTACGGCCAGGCGAACGCCGACTGGCTGAAGGCGAACATGCTCGTCGCCGGAACCGGCCTGCAGTCGGCGCTGGGCGAGCTCGCCGACCGCGCGCACCAGCAGCAGTTCGACATGCTCGACGAGGACATGCGCGGCGCGCAGGGCGGCGTGGCCAAGCTGCTGGGCGACTTCTGGGCCAGCGGCCTCGACGAGGCCGCGGTCGAGCGCGACGGCGCCAACCCGATCGCGCCGCTGCTGTCGCGCATCGATTCGATCCGGCGCACCAAGGACGTGCCCGCTGCGATCGCGGCGCTGCACCAGGTCGGGATCCCGGTGCTGTTCAATTTCGGCCCCGACGTGGACCTGGACGACATGACCCGGCACATCGGGTATTTCTCGCAGGGCGGCCTCGGCTTGCCGGATCCGGCGTACTACACCCGCACCGACGCGGACGCGAAGGCGCTGTTCGACCGCTACCGCGACTACGTCGGCAAGCTCCTCACCCTCGCCGGCACGCGGCCCGAGCGGCTGCAGGCCGACGTCCAGGCGGTGGTCGACCTCGAAACGCGCATCGCCCAGGCCTCGCGCCCGCTGAGCCTGCTGCGCGATCCGCGCGAGAACTACGCGCCGCTCGCCATCGCCGGCCTGGACAGGCAGTTCCGGCACCTGCAGCTGCAGGCGTTCCTGCAGGCGCAGGGGGTGGCGGACGACAGCGTGTCGCTCGCCAATCCGCAATTGTTCGCGCAGCTCGACACGCTGGTCGACGGGCTCAAGCCCGACCAGTGGAAGGCCTACCTGCGCTACCAGGTCGCGGCCGCGATGGCGCCGTACCTGTCGAAGGCCTGGCGCGACGTCGACTACGGCTTCCGCGGAACGGTGCTGCGCGGCGAAACCGCGCCGGCGCCGCGCCGCGAGCAGGTGCTGGCGGCGATGAACCTCGCCGCCGGCCCGATGCTCGGCCACGAATACGCCGCGCGCTACCTCCCCGCGGACGCGCGCGTCCGCGCCCAGGAAATCGCCGTGCAGGTGCGCGACGCGCTCGGCCGCGGCATCGAGCGCGCCGCGTGGATGACGCCGCCGACGCGCGAGCAGGCGAAGGCCAAGCTGGCGCAGCTGAAGATCGAAGTCGGCGTGCCCGCGCGCGACCTCGACTACACCGTGCAGCCGATGGGCCGCGGCAGCTTCGGCGGCAACATGCTGATCGCGTCCACCTGGCGCCACCGCGAGGAGATGAAGCGCATCGGCCGCGGCAACGCCGACCGCCGCTGGCCGGTGCTGCCGCAGCAGCCGGCGCTGGCCTACGACCCCGCGCAGAACCGGCTGATCGTCACCGCCGCGATGCTGCAGGCGCCGGTCTTCGACCTGGCGCGCGAGCCCGCGGCGAACTATGGCGCGTTCGGCGCGCTCGTCGGCCACGAGCTGACCCACGGCTTCGACGGCATCGGCGGCAACGTCGACGCCACCGGCGCCGTGCGCGACTGGTGGACGCCGGCGGACGCGACGGCGTGGGAGTCGGTGCTTTCGGCGGTGTCGGTGCAGTACGGCGCCTATCCGTGGCCGGGGCTCCCCGGCACGTTCGTCGCCGGCGCCCAGACCCGCGTCGAGGACGCGGCGGACATCGCCGGCGTCGAGCTGGCGCTGGACGCGATGCAGGCTTCCCTGCCCGCCGCCGCGCCGTCGCCTGTGGGCGCGTCGCCCGCGCCCGCGAAGAAGTCCGCGCAGCCCGCGCCGCCCGATCCCGCGCAGGTGGCGAAGCAGTTCTTCTACCAGGGCTGGGCGCGGCTCTGGGCGCAGCAGATGTCGGCCGACGTCGCGCAGCGGCTGGCGGCCACCGACGTGCACGCGCCGGGCCAGTGGCGCGCGAACGGCCCGCTCGCGAACGATCCGGGGTTCGGCGCGGCGTTCTCCTGCGCGGCGGGCACGCCGATGCAGCGTGCAGCCCCGCAGCAGATCAAGGTGTGGCGATAGCGGATCAGCGGACGATGCGCGGGCGCGGCCGGCGCGGCCCGCCGCGGCCGAACGGCGGCTGCCCGCGCCAGTAGCGGATCAGCAGCCAGCCGAAGAGCATGCCGCCCAGGTGCGCGAAATGCGCCACGCCCGGCTGCAGCCCGGTGAAGCCCAGCAATAGTTCGATCGCGCCGTAGACGATCACCAGGGTGCGCGCGCGCATCGGGATCGGCGGGATCAGCAGCATCACGCGCTGGTTCGGGAACAGCATGCCGTACGCCAGCAGCAGGCCGAAGATGCCGCCCGACGCGCCGACCGTCGGATACGCCATGCCGCCCTGCGCCACCGCCCACGAACCCACCGCGAGCTGGCACAGGCCCGCGCCGATCACGCACACGAAGTAATACGCGAGGAAACGGCGCTGGCCCCAGGTGTATTCGAGCGGCGCGCCGAACATCAGCAGCGCGAGCATGTTGAAGCCCACGTGCGCGAAGCTGCCGTGCAGGAACGCGTAGGTGACGAGTTGCCATGGCAGGAACATCGTCGCCGCGCCGAACGGGTCGCCGGCGCCGGCGCCGAGCGGCCACAGCATGAACGCCGCGAACGCCGGATCCCCGAGCAGTTGCTGCAGCAGGAACACGGCGCCGTTGGCGATCAGCAGCGCGTTGGTGACGGGGGGGATATTCGAGAACATCGCGCCAATGATACCGGTCGGCCGACCGGGGCGCGTCCGGCGCCGGGCGTACCACGCGGGGCGCCCGGCCTTCAGCGCGGCGCCCAGACCTCGACGTCCATGTCGAAACCGGCCGTCGCCGCGATCCGCACCCGGCCCTTGTCCACGCGCACGCCCTCGGCCTTCAGCCGGCGCGCCTGCTCGCGATGGCCCCTGGAACCCGCCGGGAACGCGATGCGTCCGTCGGCACGCAGCACCCGGTGCCAGGGCAGGTCCGGATCGGTGTTGCCGCTGAGCACCTTCGCCGCGAGCCGGGCCCGCCCCGGCAGGCCCGCGCGGCGCGCGACTTCGCCGTAGGCAGCGACCTGGCCGCGGGGTATCGCCCGCACGATGGCCAGGATGCGCTGTTCCGGGGTCACGCCACGCCCAGCGC
>JBQCJF010000154.1:0-10212 GCA_051953015.1 Luteimonas sp. | reverse complement strand
ATGCGCTGCGCGTCGGTGGCGTGGATGCGCGCGCCGGCGGCGGGGTCGATCGCGGCCAGCCGCGCGTGCAGCGCCGCCCAGCCTTCGGCTTCCGCTTCCGCCGCGAGCTCGGCGCGCACCGCCGCGTCGGCGCCCGGCATGTCCGACAGCCCCTGCAGCAGCGCGTGGAAATACAGGCCCGTGCCGCCGGCCAGGACCGGGATCCGGCCGCGCGCCACGCTCGCCGCGCTCGCGGCGCGCGCGTCCGCCGCGAACTCCGCGGCCGAATACGCCTGCCACGGATCGCGCACGTCCAGGAGATGGTGCGGCACGGCGGCGCGCTCGGCCGCGTCCGGCTTCGCCGAACCGATGTCGAGGCCGCGGTACACCAGCGCCGAGTCGACGCTGACGATCTCGCCGCCCAGGCGCGCCGCCCAGTCCAGGGCAAGCGCCGACTTGCCCGACGCCGTCGGGCCCATCAGCGCGATCGCGGGCGGCCGCGTGTCGACAGCCATCATCGCCTCACGGCGCGCGCGCCGCCGGCTCAGGCATCCTGGCCCCGGGCGAGCAGGCTGTTGCGGCGCGCGTACAGCACGTACACGAGCACGCCGACCGCGTTCCAGGCGACGCACCACAGCTGCGTCCTGCTCGGCAGGCTCGCGAACAGGTAGGCGCAGCCGAGGATCGCGACCGGCCCGACCACCCACGCCAGCGGCGTGCGGAACACGCGCGGACGGCCCGGGTCGCGCCTGCGCAGCACGAGCAGGCAGACGGCGACGGCGACGAACGCGATCAGCGTGCCCGCGTTGGCGAGCGCCGCGATTTCGTCCAGGCGGGCGACGCCCGCCAGCGCCGAGGTGACGACGGCGGTGAACACGGTGATCGCCACCGGCGTGCCGCGCCGGTTCACCCGCGACAGCCCGTGCGGCAGCAGGCCGTCGCGCGACATCACGAAGAAGATCCGGCTCTGGCCGTAGAAGAACGCGAGCAGCACCGTCGGCAACGCGACCACCGCCGCCGCCGCGACGATCTTCGCCGCGCCGCCGTGGCCGAGCTCGCGCATGATCAGCGCCAGCGGCTCGGCGCTCTGCCCGAACACGCCGTAGCGCATCGCGCCGACCGCGGCCAGGGCCACGATCATGTAGATCAGGGTGCAGCCCACCATCGATCCGACGATGCCGATCGACAGGTCGCGCGCCGGGTTCTTCGTTTCCTCCGCGGCGGTGGAGATCGCGTCGAAACCGTAGAAGGCGAAGAAGATGATCGCGGCGGCCGCCATCACCCCGTACTTGCGGCCGTCCGCGCCGATGCTCTCGGCGAATCCGTGCGGCAGGAACGGGTGCAGGTTCGAGGCGTCGAACGCGGGCAGCGCGATCGCGACGAACACGCCCAGCGCGAGCAGCTTGACGACCACGAGGAAGGCGTTGACGTTCGCGCTCTCGCGGGTGCCGGCGATGAGCGCGCCGGCGACGACCCAGGGGATGGCGATCGCCGGCAGGTTCAGCAGGCCGCCCGCGTGCGGGCCGACGGTGAGCGCCTGCGGCTGGTGGACGCCCAGGCCCTGCAGGAAGCCGACCGCATAGCCGGACCAGCCGACCGCCACCGTGCTCACCACCAGCGTGTACTCGAGGATCAGGCTCCAGCCGACGATCCAGGCGATGCTCTCGCCGAGCACGGTGTAGCTGTAGGTGTAGGCGCTGCCCGCCGCGGGCATCAGCGTCGCCATTTCGGCGTAGGCCAGGGCCGCGCAGGCGCAGACGATGCCGGCGACGAGGAACGAGAGCAGCACCCCGGGGCCGGCGAGGTTCGCGCCGACGCCGATCAGCGTGTAGATGCCGGTGCCGACGATCGCGCCGATGCCCAGCGCCACCAGGTGCGGCCAGCCGAGGCTCGGCACCAGCCGCCGCCCTTCCTCGTGCACGGTGACCCGATCGATGTCCTTGCGTCGCAGCCAGGCCTGCATGTGGCACCCCCCGTGTCAGGAGCCCACAGTGTGCGGCATCGGCGGCCGCCGCGCGACGGACCGCCCCCGGCCGGAGCCGGGGGCGGCGTCGCCGTCAGAAGTCCTTCGAGATCCGCAACCCGATCGTCCGCGGCGGCGTGCTGACGATGTACGGCTGGTAGCCGCAGGTCAGCGTGGCGCACTCGGCGAACTTGGTCAGCTCGGTCTTCTCGTTGAACAGGTTGTGCACGAACGCGTCGAGCTTCCAGTCGCCGAACGCGTAGCCGGCCGACAGGTCGAACAGCGTGTAGCCGTCGAGGTCGCCGAGCAGCGCGTCCTCCTCGGTGCGCAGGTCGGTGCGGCGGTTGCCCTGGTGGAACAGCGCGCCCTGCACGAAGGCCTCGCCCGGCCCCGCGTTCCAGGTGTAGCGGCCGGTGAGGTTGCCCTTGAAGCGCGCGGTGATCGGCAGGCGCGCGCCCGAGGGCGCCTGCGGGCCGTCCACGGGATCGCCGGTGATCGGGTTGATGGTCCCGGGCGGGCACACGCTCACCGGGTTGCCGTCGGCGTCGTTGAAGCCGCAATAGTCCTCGGTGAGCCGCGCGTCGTACCAGGCCACGCCGCCGGAGAGCATGAAGTTGTAGCTCGCCTGCCACTGCAGCTCCATCTCGGTGCCATCGACCCGCGCCTGGTTCGCGTTGCGGATCTCGGTGAGGCCGTTGAGGCCGAGATAGGAGAACTGGAAGTCCTTCCAGTCCTCGCGGAACACCGCGCCGTTGAAGATCAGCCGGTGGTCGAGCCATTCCGTCTTCCAGCCGAACTCGTAGTTGGTGAGGTAGTCGGAGGTGTACGGCGGCACGGTGCCGCGGCGGTTGATGCCGCCGGGGCGGTAGCCCTGCGACCAGGTCGCGTAGAGCATGCGGTCGTCGTCGAGCTTCCAGCTCAGGTTGAACTTGCCGATCGAATCGCTTTCCTTGACCCGCTTGTCCAGGTTCGTGCAAGGCGCGCCCATGACCTGGCGGTCGTCGAAGCACACCACCACGCCCGAGGAGCTGCTCCAGCCCCAGTCGCCGTAGCCGAAGAAGCCGACCAGGCTGTTGTCGGACTGGAAGAAGCGGATGCCGCCGGTGGCGGTCAGGCGCGGCGTGATGTCGAACGACGCCTCGCCGAACACGGCCTGGTCGCGGTCCACGCGCTGCTGTGCGGTGAGCCAGATCGTGTCCGCGAACCCGGGCACTTCCTGCACGGTGGACAGGCCGTCCACGAGGTAGTCCTGGAAGATGTCGTGCTGCTGGCGCTGCCAGAACAGGCCGCCCACCACCCGCCAGCGGTTGCCGGCCGGCGAGGCCAGCCGCAGCTCGTGGCTCTCGGTGCGGTACGTGTCCTTCGCCAGGATGTGCTGCGACGGGTTGACGTAGGTCGACGGGTCGCAGCTGAACGACACCGGGTCGAAGTCCGAGCACATGTACGCGCCGTAGCCGGCGAGCGTGTCGTACCAGAAGCCGTAGTCGGTGTAGTCGGCCGCCGAATCGACGTCGCGCGACAGGTGCGAGTAGGCGTAGGTCAGGTCGAAGTTGCCGACCTTGCCCTGCACCGTCAGCGCCGCCTGCATCCACTTGTCCTTCGAGTATTCCGGATACCCGTGCATGACCTCGAAATCGCCGACGCCCGGGTCGTAGCCGGTGCTGCCCTTCGCGTCCTGGTGCTGGCCCATGATCGTGGGCGAGATCGTCCAGTCGTCGTCGAGGTCGATGCGCAGCGCGGCGCGGGCGCCGACGGTGTCCGCCTCGTTGTAGTCCTTCTTCGCGAACGCGGCGTTGTCGCCGACGATGCCCGAGGTCGGGAACGTCACCGTGCCGTGCACGTTGTCCACGTAGCCGGCGTCGTGCTTCTGCCAGCCCACCAGGCGCAGCGCGCTGCGCTGGCCCGTCGGGATGTTGGCCATCGCCTCCACCACGTGGCCGATGCCGCCGTCCTGGATCGCGTTGAGCTCGGCGCTGACGTTGGCCGCGAAGCCGGAGGGATCGGGTTTGTTGGTGATGATGCGCAGCGTGCCCGCCTGCGAGCTCGCGCCGTACAGCGTGCCCTGCGGGCCGGCGAGCGCCTCGACGCGGGCGATGTCGTACATGTGGACGTCGAGCGCGCCGGTGATCGTGGTGATCGGCTGCTCGTCGAGGTACACGCCCACGCTCGGCTGCGAGCCGGAGTGGTTGCCGTCGCCGCCGCTGGCGACGCCGCGCATGTAGACCTGCAGGAAGCCGGGGCCCGAGAACACGCCGCCGCCCGCGGTGCCGTAGGACAGGCTCGGGATCAGCTTCGCGTAGTCGTCGAAGTCGGCGACGTCGTGCTGCTCGAGCTGCTCCTGGCCGATCGCCTGCAGGCTGATCGGCACGGCCTGCACGTTCTCCTCGCGCTTCTGCGCGGTGACAATGACCGCGCCGAGCGTCTTCGCCTCCTTCTGCTGCGGCGTCGCCGCCGCCTCCTGCTGCGCCGGGTCCTGCGCGGGCGCGGCATCCTGCGCCCGCGCCACGCCCATCGCCTGCATGCCGACGCAGACCGCCATCGCCAGCGGCAGGCGCGCGAGCGCCCGCCTCCCCGTCCTCTTCGTGTTGCGCATTTCCCCCTCCTCCCTGGTGGATACCGCGTGTGTGTCCCCGTCGATCGCCGCGCTCACGCCGCCGCTGCCGGGGCGCCGGCCAGCGGGCCCAGCGCGTCCCGCAGCGGCCCGAGCCACGGCTCGAAATGCTTCCAGTGGTCCAGCCCTTCCCGGTAGATCGGTCGCCGCACCTGCTCGGAGCTGGCGGTGCGCACCGGGCGCTCGTTCTCGAAGAAGCGCAGGCAGGCCGGATCGAAGGGTAGCCCGCAATGGTCGAGCAGCCGCCGGACCTGCGCCTCGGTGTCGGCGACCAGCGCCTCGTAGGACACGCGCAGGATCGCGCCGGGCTGCACCCGCTCGAAATGCGCCATGTAGTCCACATAGTCGCGGTAGTAGCGGCCGATGTCCCCGAGGCTGTAGCTGAAGTCCTGGCCGCGCGCGAACTGCTGCTTGAACATCGAGAAGCCGCAGGCCATCGGATGCCTGCGCACGTCCACGATCCTCGCGTTCGGAAGCGCCACGCGGATCAGGCCGACGTGGGCGAAGTTGTTCGGCATCTTGTCGATGAAGAACGGGGCGCCGGTCTTGCGGTGGATGCGCGTGCGCTCGAGGTAGGCCTCGCCCAGCGCGCGCACCGCCGGCGCGTCGAGCGCGGCGAGCGCTTCGTGGTACGGGGCGGCCGAGCCGTCGTCGGCCTGCCTGCGCAGCACGCGCGCCAGCGAGGTGATCTCGGGCAGCTCCATCGTCCCTTCGACCAGCGGGTGGCTGGCGAGGATCTGCTCGACCAGGGTCGAGCCGGCGCGCGGCATGCCGACGATGAAGATCGGGTCCGGCGCAGGCGCGCCCCAGCCTTCCCGCGCGCGGAAGAAACCGGCGTCGTAGATCGCGGCGGCGCGGCGCAGGCGCGCCGCGTTGTCCGCGGCCGAATACGGCACGCGCGCGAGCCGCAGCGCGTTCCCGCGCGCGTAGCCCGCGAACGCCGCGGCGTGGTCCGCGCGGTCCTCGAGCGCCTTGGCCAGCGCGAATTCCAGGTGCAGCCGGTCCTCGTCGCCGAGGCCGTCGCGCGCGAGCTGCGCCCGCATCGCCGCCACGTCCGAGTCCTCGAAGCGGAAGGTCTTGAGGTTGGCCAGGCTCCACCAGGCGTCGCCGAACCAGGGTTCGAGCGCGGCGCTGCGGCGGTAGGCCTCCACGGCGCCGGCGGTGTCGCCCGCCGTCTTCAGCGCGTGCCCATGGCTGAGCCAGATCCGCGCCTGGCCCGGATGCTCGGCGAGGATGCCGGCGTAGAGCGCGTTGGCCGCGTCGTACTCGCCGGTGCGGCAGAGCACCACCGCCTTGAGGTTCCGGTAGTGCGGATTGCGCGGATCCGACGCGAGCAGGCGCTCGACCTGCACCAGGGCCTCGGCCGGGCGGTTGCCGCGGTGCAGGACCATCGCGTAGTTCTGCCGCGCCGCGTCGAAGCCGGGCTCGAGCTCCAGGCAACGCTCGAGCAGCGTGGCGGCGTCCTCGTAGCGGCCGATGCGGGCCGCCACTTCGGCCAGCATCCGGATCGCGGCCACGTCGGCCGGCGCGCGGCGCAGGTGCGCGCGCAGCAGCGCTTCGGCGCGGGGAATGTCGTTGCCGGCCAGGGCTTCGCCGGCGGCCATCAGCCCGGGGTCGGCGACGGCGCGCGACAGGGCGCGATCGAGGGTACTGGCCGGCTCCGCCGATGCGTGGTGCATGTCCTGCCCCGGTTGTCCGGCGGAGCGTACGGCCCCGCCACCGGGCCCGCAAGACGGCGACCCGGGGTCGCTCCGGGGCGCCTCAGCCGGGCGCGTCGGCCAGCGGGCCCAGCGCCTTCCGCAGCGGCTCCAGCCACGGCTCGAAATGCTTCCAGTGGTCCAGCCCTTCCCGGTAGATCGGCTGGCGCACCTGCTCGGAACTGGCGGTGCGCACGGGGCGGTCGTTCTCGAAGAAGCGCAGGCAGGCCGGATCGAACGGCAGCCCGCAATGGGCCAGCAGGCGGCGGACCTGCGCTTCGGTGTCGGCGACGAGGTCCTCGTAGGAGACGCGCAGGATCCGCCCCGGCAGGACGCGTTCGAAATGCGCCATGTACGCCGCGTAGTCGCGGTAGTAGCGGCCGATGTCGTCGAGCCCGTAGCTGAAGTCCTGGCCGCGCGCGAACTGCTGCTTGAACATCGAGAAGCCGCAGGCCATCGGGTGCCGGCGCACGTCCACGATCTTCGCGTCCGGGAGCGCCACGCAGATCAGGCCGACGTGGGCGAAGTTGTTCGGCATCTTGTCGATGAAGAACGGTTTCGCGGTCTTGCGGTGGATGCGGGTCCGCTCGAGGTAGCGCTCACCCAGCGCGCGCACCGCCGCCGGGCCGAGTTCCGCCAGCGCTTCGTCGTAACGCGCCGGCGATGCGGCGTGCGCCGCGCCCGCCTCGCGCCACAGGGTCCGCGCGATGGCGAGGATCTCCTCCAGCTCCATCGTGCCTTCCACGAGCGGATGGCTGGCGAGGATCTGCTCGACCAGGGTCGAGCCGGCGCGCGGCATGCCGACGACGAAGATCGGGTCGGGCGCCTGCGCGCCCCAGCCATCGCGCGCGCGGAAGAAACCGGCGTCGTAGATCGCGGCGGCGCGGCGCAGGCGTGCGGTGTTGCGATCGGCCGAGTACCGCGCCTGTTCGCGCCGCAGCGCGTTGCCGCGCGCGTAGTGCTCGAACGACGCCGCATGGTCCGCGCGGTCCTCCAGCGCCTTGCCCAGCGCGAACTCCAGGTGCGCGCGGTCGCCGGCGCCGAGGTCGGCGCGGGCGAGCTGCGCGCGCATGCCGTCGATGTCGGCGTCCTCGAACCGGAACGTCTTCAGGTTCGCCAGGCTCCACCAGGCGTCGCCGGCCCACGGCTCGAGCGCGATGCACCGCCTGTAGGCAGCGATCGCTTCCCCGGAACGGCCCACCGCCTTGAGCGCGTGCGCCAGGCTGATCCAGGTTCCAGCATCGCCGGGATATTCGTCGAGCAGCCCCTCGAAGATCGGCAGGGCCTGCGCGTACTCGCCGATCCGCGACAGCACCAGCGCCTTCAGGTTGCGCCAGGCCGGATCCCGCGGAAGGCGCGCGAGCAGCAGGTCGACCGGGGCGAGCGCTTCGGCGGGACGATCCGCCAGGTGCAGCACGCGCGCGTAGTTGCCGCGCGCCGCATCGAAGCCCGGGACGATCGCCAGGCAGCGCTCGAGCAGCGCGCAGGCGTCGTCGTGGCGGCCGATGCGGCTGGCGAGGTCGGCGAGCATGCAGGCCGCCGCGGGATCGCCCGGGTCCTGCGCGAGCTGCTCGCGCAGCAGCGATTCGGCCCGCGGCAGTTGCCCCTGCGCCAGCGCCTCGCCCGCGGCCAGCAGGCGCGGCTGCGAGAAGGCCTCGCGCAGCGCGCGCTCCAGCGCCTCGGGTTGCTCGGGGAACCGTTGCATGCGGCGATGCGCGCTCAGTCGTCGTCGGGCCAGCGGATGGCCGGTGCCGCAGGCTTCGGCTTCGGCATCGGCTGCGCGGCCACCGCGTTCCAGACCGCGAGCGCGTCGACGGTCGCGGCCACGTCGTGCACGCGCAGCAGGCGCGCGCCGCGCTGCGCGGCGATCACGTGGGCGGCGACCGAACCGTGGATGCGCTCGCGCGGGTCCTCGCGGCCGGTGAGCTCGCCGATCGTGCGCTTGCGCGACAGCCCGGCGAGCACCGGCACGCCGAGCTCGGTGAAACGCTCGAGCTGCGCCAGCAGCAGCAGGTTGTGGTCGCGGGTCTTGCCGAAGCCGAAGCCCGGGTCGATGACGATGCGCTTCTTCGCGATGCCCGCCATCTCCGCGGCGAAGATGCGCTCGGCGAGGAAGCGGTGGACTTCGGCGACCACGTCGTCGTAGCGCGGCGCGTCCTGCATCGAGCGCGGCTCGCCGAGCATGTGCGCGAGGACCACCGGCACGCCGAGGGACGCGGCCGCGTCGAGCGCGCCCTCGCGGCGCAGCGCGTACACGTCGTTGACCATGCCGGCGCCGGCGGCGACCGCGGCGCGCATCACGCCGGGCTTGGAGGTGTCGATGCTGACCGGGAGCGCGGTTTCCCTGGCGAGGCGCTCGACGACCGGGATGACGCGGCGCAGCTCCTCGTCCTCCGGCACGTCCTGCGCGCCGGGCCGCGTCGATTCGCCGCCGACGTCGAGGATGTCCGCGCCCTCTTCCGCCAGGCGCAGCCCGTGCGCGACCGCCGCGTCCGTGCCGGCGTGCGCGCCGCCGTCGGAGAACGAATCCGGGGTCACGTTGACGATGCCCATCACCCGCGGGCGATCGAGCGTCACCACGCGGCCGGCGCAGTCGAGCTGGGGCGAAGTGTCGAACATGCCGGGAAGGATACGATAGAGCCGACCATGGTCGGCAGGCGTGCCGCACAAAAGCGAGAGCCGACCATGGGTCGGCTCTACGGGGGTCACACCTCGGCGGGGCCGCCGATGACGATCGGCTTCGGCCGGTCCTTCGCCGGACCGCCCGGGCTCCAGCCCATCGGCGGCGGCGGATCGCGGCCATCCATGATCGCGTCGATCTGCGGCACGTCGATGGTCTCGTACTCGAGCAGCAGCTTCGCCATCGCGTGCAGCTTGTCGAGGTTGTCGGTGAGGATCTTCGTGGTCCGGCCGTAGGCCTTGTCGAGGATCCCGCGCACGACGTCGTCGATGCGGCGCGCGGTCTCGTCCGACACGCTCTTGTGCTGCGTGACCGAGCGGCCGAGGAACACCTCGTCCTCGTCCTCGCCGAAGGTGATCGGGCCGAGCTCCGACAGGCCCCACTTCGTGACCATGTTGCGCGCCATCTTGGTCGCGCGCTCGATGTCGTTGGACGCGCCGGTGGTGACCTTGTCGTCGCCGAAGATCAGCTCCTCGGCCACGCGGCCGCCGTACAGCGAGCACAGCTGCGATTCGATCGCGGTGCGGTTGTACGAATACTTGTCGCCCTCGGGCAGGTACATCGTCACGCCCAGGGCGCGGCCGCGGGGAATGATCGTGACCTTGTAGACCGGGTCGTGCTCGGGCACGAGGCGGCCGACGATCGCATGGCCGGCCTCGTGGTAGGCGGTGAGCGTCTTCTCCTGCTCGCTCATCGCCATCGAGCGGCGCTCGGCGCCCATCAGGATCTTGTCGCGCGCCTTGTCGAAGTGCTCCATGCGCACTTCCTTCGCGTTCTCGCGCGCGGCGAACAGCGCCGCCTCGTTGACGAGGTTGGCCAGGTCCGCGCCGCTGAAGCCCGGCGTGCCGCGCGCGACCACCATCGGTTCGACATCGGCCGCCGCAGGCACCTTGCGCATGTGCACCTTGAGGATCTGCTCGCGGCCCTTGACGTCCGGCAGCCCGACCACGACCTGGCGGTCGAAGCGGCCCGGGCGCAGCAGCGCGGGATCCAGCACGTCGGGCCGGTTGGTCGCGGCGACGACGATCACGCCCTCGCCGCCCTCGAAGCCGTCCATCTCCACGAGCAACTGGTTCAGCGTCTGCTCGCGCTCGTCGTGGCCGCCGCCCAGGCCGGCGCCGCGATGGCGGCCGACCGCGTCGATCTCGTCGATGAAGATGATGCACGGCGCGTGCTTCTTCGCCTGCTCGAACATGTCGCGCACGCGCGAGGCGCCGACGCCGACGAACATCTCGACGAAGTCGGAACCGGAAATCGAGAAGAACGGCACCTTCGCCTCGCC
>JBQCJF010000153.1:0-3721 GCA_051953015.1 Luteimonas sp. | reverse complement strand
CGCGGCCGGCGGCGGCGACCCGGTGATGTACCAGCACATCTTCTGGTTCTTCGGGCACCCCGAGGTCTACATCATGATCCTGCCGGCGTTCGGCATCGTGTCGGAGATCATCCCGACCTTCAGCCGCAAGCCGCTGTTCGGCTACCAGGCGATGGTGTACGCCACCGCCGCGATCGCGTTCCTGTCGTTCATCGTGTGGGCGCACCACATGTTCACCGTCGGCAGGCCCCTGGGCGGCGAGGTGTACTTCATGTTCGCGACCATGCTGATCTCGATCCCGACCGGCGTGAAGGTGTTCAACTGGGTCAGCACCATGTGGCGCGGCTCGCTGAGCTTCGAGGCGCCGATGCTGTGGGCGATCTCGTTCGTGATCCTGTTCACCATCGGCGGTTTCTCGGGCCTGATGCTCGCGATCGTGCCGGCGGACTTCCAGTACCACGACACCTACTTCGTGGTCGCGCACTTCCACTACGTGCTGGTGACCGGCGCGCTGTTCGCGATCATCGCCGCCATCTACTACTGGTGGCCGAAGTGGACCGGCCGCATGTACAGCGAGTTCTGGGCCAAGATCCACTTCTGGTGGAGCATGGTGTTCGTGAACCTGCTGTTCTTCCCGCAGCACTTCCTGGGCCTGGCCGGCATGCCGCGCCGCATCCCGGACTACAACGTGGTGTTCGCGGACTGGAACCTGATCAGCTCGATCGGCGCGTTCGGCATGTTCGTCACGCCGTTCCTGATGTTCGGCATCCTGTACTGGTCGAAGAAGCACGGCCCGGTGGCCGCCGCCCGTTCGTGGGAAGGCGCGCGCGGCCTGGAGTGGACGGTGCCGTCGCCGGCCCCGCACCACACCTTCACCGTGCCGCCCGTGATCCAGGACGGCGACCTGGCGCACGGCGACTTCGTGCACAGCGACTACGAGTAAGGCGATGCAGCGCAACGGCGCCGGCGCGTTGAAGCTCCTGGGCGTGGCCCTGGGCGCGTTCGCGTTCACGTTCGCGCTGGTGCCGCTGTACAACATCGCCTGCCAGAAGGTGTTCGGCGTGCGCCTGGCGCAGGGCCCGGCCGACGCGGAGGCCCATGCGCGCGCCGCCGCGCCGGCCACGGACCGCTGGGTCACGGTGCAGTTCGACGGCGCGGTGAACTCGAAGCTGCCGTGGGCGTTCCGCACCGAGCAGGCGACCATGAAAGTGCAGCCGGGCAAGCAGTACGAGGCGAAGTTCTTCGCCCGCAACGACGGCGACCGCGCCATCGTCGGCAACGCCGTGCCCTCGATCGCGCCGGCGCGCGCGTCGGGCTACTTCAGCAAGACCGAGTGCTTCTGCTTCACCGCGCAGACGCTGCAGGCCGGCGAGTCGCGCGACATGCCGGTGCGCTTCATCGTCGCGCCGGACCTGCCGGCCGACGTCACCACGATCACCCTGTCCTACACCTTCTTCCGGAACGATGCGCTGACGGCCCAGGCCGACGCGGCGCCCGCTCCGGGCCGCGGCTGACGCCGCGCGCCACCATCACGCAACCGCAAGCCTCCGCACCGGAACCACGACCATGGCCCAAGCGCACGACTCCCACACGCACGACGCGAACGTCTACTACGTCCCGCACGGCAGCCGCTGGCCGGTGCTCGCCTCGGTGGCGCTGTTCGCGACGATGGTCGGCTTCGCCAGCTGGCTGAACGAGGCGAGCTTCGGCCGCCCGCTGTTCTTCGTCGGCCTGGTCGTGCTCGCGCTGATCCTGTTCAAGTGGTTCGCCGACGTCATCACCGAGTCGCTGCGCGGCTACTACAACAAGCAGGTCGACACCTCGTTCCGGATGGGGATGGTGTGGTTCATCTTCTCCGAGGTGATGTTCTTCGCCGCGTTCTTCGGCGCGCTGTTCTACGCGCGCCAGTACGCGATGCCGTGGCTCAACGGCGTGGGCGACGGCGTGCAGACCAACGCGCTGCTGTGGCCGCAGTTCTCGGCCGGCTGGCCGAGCAACGGCCCGGCCGCGATCGGCGGCTCGTTCCAGACCGTGCCGGCGTGGGGCCTGCCGCTGCTCAACACCCTGATCCTGCTGACCTCCGGCGTCACCGTCACCATCGCGCACCACGCGCTGAAGGCCGGCCATCGCAGGCAGCTGCTGGTGTTCCTGGGCCTGACGATCCTGCTCGGCGCGACGTTCCTGTACTGCCAGGCGCACGAGTACATCGAGGCCTACACCGAGCTCAACCTGACGCTCGGCTCGGGCATCTACGGCTCGACGTTCTTCATGCTCACCGGCTTCCACGGCGCGCACGTCACCCTCGGCACGATCATGCTGCTGGTGATCTGGTTCCGCTGCCTGAAGGGCCACTTCAACCGCGACGACCACTTCGCCTTCGAGGCGGTGGCCTGGTACTGGCACTTCGTCGACGTGGTGTGGCTGGGCCTGTTCCTGTTCGTCTACGTGCTGTAAGACGAACCGCGCGGGCGCGCCTTACGGAGCGCGCCCGACGCCGTGCGGCGTGATCCAGCCCATGTAGATGGACAGGGCGACGATCAGGATCAGCACGACCGACAGCGCGATGCGCTTTGTGAGGGCGTTGACGGTGCGCTTGGTGGTGCCCTTGTCCACCAGCATGTAGTACAGGCCGGCGCCGAGGTTCCAGAGGATGACCACCAGGAAAGCGACGATCAGCAGCGTCTTGAGCGAGTCGTTCATCGGGATGGTCGCGGTGGCGCGCCGGGGCGGCGCATCGGCCGCATTATCGCAGGCGGGGGCCGGGCCGGCGTGACCGTCCGGCGCAATCCCGTGCTCGGCTGGGTGCTGGCCCTCGCGGTCGCGGCGCTGTTCGCGCGGCTCGGCGTGTGGCAGCTGGCGCGCATGCACGAGAAGGAGGCCATGCTCGCCGCCGTGCACGCGACGCTGCAGGCGAAGCAGCCGCGGCCGCTGGCGGTGGCCGGGGATCCGGCGCGCTCGCGCGCCTACGACTGGGCGGCGGGCGAGGGGCGCTTCCTCGACGTGCCCGCAGTCCTCCTGGACAACCAGCATTTCGACAGCGGGGGCCGCGAAGACCGCGGCGCCGGCGTGCGCGCGTACCGCGCGTTCCAGCCCGCCGACGGCGGCGCGCCGCTGCTGGTGGAACTCGGCTGGCTGCCGCTGCCGGGCGACCGCACCCTGCCGCGCGTGCCGCTGCCCGCCGGCGTGCACGCGGTGGCCGGATTGCTGGCGCCGCCGCCATCGGCGGGGCTCGCGCGCGGCGTCGCGATGCCGCAGCCCGACGGCACGCTGCTGGCCATCGCGCTGCAGCCCGACGCGCTGCGCGCCGCGCTGCGCCTGCCGGCGCTCGCGCCGCGCGTGCTCAAGCTCGATCCCGCGCAGGCCCTGCCCGCCGGCGCGCCGGCGTACGTGCGCGACCGCGACATCCTGCCGAACACCCGTCCGCCCGAACGCCACCTCGGCTACGCCGTGCAGTGGTTCGGCCTCGCCATCGCGGTGCTCGCCACCGCGCTGGTGGTCACGCTCCGCAAGTCCTTCCGACGCCCATGAACGACACCCGCAACGCCGGCGCCGACGCCGACCGCCTCCGCAAGCGCAACCGCGGCCTGCTGCTGCTGATCTTCGCGCTGTTCTTCGGCTCGATGCTGGTCGCCGGCGCGCTGCGCTTCTCCGGCTGGCGCCCGGCAGGCATGAAGAACAAGGGCGAGCTGCTGCAGCCGCCGGTCGACCTGCGCGCGCGCGCGCCGCGGCTCGCGGACGGCGC
>JBQCJF010000152.1:0-44112 GCA_051953015.1 Luteimonas sp. | reverse complement strand
CCGACCTTCGGCGGCATCAACCTCGAGGACATCAAGGCGCCGGAGTGCTTCATCGTCGAGCGCAAGCTGCGCGAGCGGATGAACATCCCGGTCTTCCACGACGACCAGCACGGCACCGCGATCATCGTCGGCGCCGCGGTGGTCAACGCGCTGGAAGTCGTCGGCAAGAAGATCGAAGACGTCAAGCTCGCGACCTCGGGCGCGGGCGCGGCGGGCATCGCCTGCCTCGACATGCTCGTGGCGCTGGGCATGAAGCCGGAGAACATCCTCGCGGTCGACCGCGACGGCGTGCTGTACACCGGCCGCGGCCACATGGATCCGGACAAGCAGCGCTACGCGCGCGACACGACGAAGCGCACGCTCGCGGAGATCGTGGACGGTGCCGACGTGTTCCTCGGCCTCTCCGCCGGCGGCGTGCTGAAGCCGGAGATGGTCGCGAAGATGGCGGACAAGCCGATCATCCTCGCGCTCGCCAATCCGAACCCGGAAATCCTGCCGGAGGACGCGAGGCGCGTGCGCCCGGACTGCATCATCGCCACCGGCCGCAGCGACTATCCGAACCAGGTCAACAACGCGCTGTGCTTCCCGTACATCTTCCGCGGCGCGCTCGACGTCGGCGCGCGCGAGATCAACGAGGCGATGAAGCTCGCCTGCGTGCGTGCGATCGCGAAGCTCGCGCGAATGGAAGCCGGCGACCTCGCGGCGGCCTACGGCGACGACATCCCGTCGTTCGGCCCGGAATACCTGATCCCGCGCCCGTTCGATCCGCGCCTGCTGGTGATGCTGGCGCCGGCCGTCGCGCGCGCCGCGATGGAGTCGGGCATCGCCGATCGCCCGATCGCCGACTTCGACGCCTACGAAGAGAAGCTCGGCCAGTTCATCTACCGCACCGGCCTGCTGATGAAGCCGGTGTACGACCGCGCGCGCGCCGACCGGCAGCGCGTGGTGTACGCGGAGGGCGAGGAGGAAGTCACGCTGCGCGCCGTGCAGACGGTGGTCGACGAAGGCCTGGCGAAGCCCATCCTGATCGGCCGCCCGGACGTCATCGCCTCGCGCATCGCCAGGCTCGGCCTGCGCATGAAGCCCGGCGTCGACTTCGAGCTGACCAACATCAACGACGACCCGCGCTTCCACGACTACTGGCAGCAGTACCACCGGCTCACCGAGCGCCGCGGCGTCACCCCGTCGGCGGCGAAGAACCTGATCCGCTCGCGGCCGACGCTGATCGCGGCGCTGATGGTCGAGCGCGGCGAGGCCGACGCGATGATCTGCGGCCTGGTCGGCCGGTACCACAAGAAGCTCGGCTACCTGCGCAGCGTGTTCGACTTCGACAAGGGCGTGACCGGCACCGCGGCCATGACCGGCGTCATCAACGATCGAGGCGTCTGGTTCTTCCTCGACACGCACGTGCAGCTCGATCCCTCGCCGGAGCAGATCGCCGAGGCAACGCTGCAGGGGGCGTACCGGCTCAAGCTGTTCGGCGTCGAGCCGAAGGTCGCGCTGTTGTCGCATTCCAACTTCGGCAGCCACGACGACGCGAGCGCGCGCAAGATGCGCGAGGCGCTGGCGATCATCCGCGCGCGCGCGCCGAAGCTCGAGGTCGATGGCGAGATGATGGCCGACACCGCCTGGAACCCGCAGCTGCGCGAGTCGATGCTGCCGGGCACCACGCTGCACGGCCGCGCCAACCTGTTCGTGATGCCGAACCTCGACGCCGCCAACATCGCCTACAACATGACGCGGGTGATGACCGACGGCGTCGCCATCGGCCCGATCCTGATGGGTCTCGACCAGCCGGCGCACATCCTCACCACCGCCTCCACCCCGCGCCGCGTCATCAACATGACCGCCATCGCCGCCGTCGACGCCCAGCTCCGGAAAGAAAGGGGACGGAGGTAATTAAGAAGGGGACGGAGCGGGCAGGCTTTTCCGAAAGTACTGTCCCGGAATTAACTACCTCCGTCCCCTTTTTCAGCGTTACCAGCCGGCGGCGAGCATCGCCTCGAGCTGCGCGAACTGCATCGGCAGGCCTTCGGCCGAGCCGGCGAGGGCTTCGTCGCAGGCCGCCGCGGTCGGGTAGAGCTCGCTGTAGCTGACGAGGGTCCGGCCGTCGCGCTCCTCGAAGGTCACGGTGGTCACCGCGCCGTCGTCGCCGCCTTCCTCGTTCGACCAGACCATGCGCTGGCCCGGCACGACGTCCCGGTACTTGCCGAAGAACGCCATCGGCTCGTCGAACGCGGGGTGGCGGAACACCAGGCGGTAGCTGCCGCCGGTGCGCACGTCCATCTCGCACGACTCGAGCGTCATGCCCGCGCCCTCCGGCACCCACCAGCGGCGGAACAGCTCCGGGTTGCTCCAGGCCTCGTAGACGAGGCGGGCGGGCGCGTCGAACGTGCGCGTCGCGACGAATTCGCGGTCGGATTTGCGCTCGACGTTGGTGGGGTTCATCGCGGAGGCGCTACCTGTTGCGTTGGCCATCTTCGTTCTCCTTGCGTTTGAGTTCTTCGACGATCCGGTCCAGAGCGTCGAAGCGCGCGCTCCAGAGTTCATGGTGCCGCGCGATCCACGCGGCTTCTTCCTCGAGCCGGCGCGGGCCGAGCTTGCAGGTGCGGACGCGGCCGACCTTCTGCGTGGTCACGAGGCCGGCCTGCTCGAGCACCCCGACGTGCTTCTTCATGCCCGTCAGGGTCATGTCGAACTTTTCGGCGAGGTCGCTGATCGAGGCGTCGGCGCGCCAGAGCTGCTCCAGGACGCCCCGGCGGGTGACGTCGGAGAGGGCGGCGAAGGTGGCGTCGAGCCGGGCTTGATGCTGAACCATTTGGTTCACTGTACGGCGGGGCCGGGGGAGTTGCAAGAGGGTCGTGATCGCGCCTTCGAGCGCTGGGGCTGGGCGCCGGGGCGCGGAACGCCGGGGTGCGCCGGAGTGCGCCGGGCGCCGCGGCGCCCGCCCCCGGCCCGGCCGTCAGTCCGCCAGGCGCCGGGCGACCCACCACCCGCCGGCGGCCCCGGCGCACTGCGCCAGCACGAAGCCCGGCACGTCGTCCGGGCGGATACCCGCGAAGCTCAGGGTCAGCGAGCGCGCCAGCGTCACCGCGGGGTTCGCGAACGAGGTGCTCGCGGTGAACCAGTACGCGGCGAAGATGTAGGCCGCCACGAGCGCGGCCACCGCGGCGGGCCTGCGGCGCGCGCCGAGCTGGATCGTCAGCACCAGGCCGAACGTCGCCACCGCTTCGCTGAGCCACTGCGCGCTGCCGGTGCGCGCGTGGTCGCCGGGTTGCCACAGCGCCTGTCCGAACATCGCGTGCGCGAGCAGCACGCCCGCCACGGCGCCGACCAGCTGCAGAGCGATGTACGCGGCCGCCTCGCGGTTGCCGAGGCCGCGATCGAGGCGCGCCGCCAGCGTCACCACCGGGTTGAAGTGCGCCCCGGACGTGGGACCGAGCACGACGATCAGCACGTAGAGGATCGCCGCCGTCGCGCCCGCGTTCGCGAGCAGCGCGACACCGTCGTTGCCGCGCGACAGCGCGACGCCCATGATCCCGGAGCCGACGACGGTGGCGAGCAGCAGCGCGGTGCCGAGGAACTCGGCGAGCAGGCGCCGGCGCAGCGAAGGCGACGGCGGCGGCGGCGCGGCGTTGGCGCCCGGCAGGTTCGCGGCGCTCACAGCGAAGCCAGCAGCGCCTGCACGCGGCGCCCGATCTCGTCGCGCACCGCGCGGTAGCCCTCGTCGTCCAGGTCCCTCGGGTCCGGCAGCGCCCAGTCCTCGCGGCGCTTCGCCGGAACCCACGGGCAATCGTCGCCGCAACCCATCGTGACCACGGCGTCGAAGTCGCCGGAGATGTCGGCGAGTGACTTCGAGGCATGCGTGGCGAGGTCGACGCCGAGCTCGGCCATGAAGCGGATCGCCTTCGGTTTGATGCGGCCCGAAGGCTTCGAGCCCGCGCTCAGCGCCTCGACCTGCGCGCCGCCGTGCATGCGCGCGAAGGCTTCGGCCATCTGGCTGCGGTTCGAGTTCTCGACGCAGACGAAGAGCACGCGCTTCATGGACGCCACGCTTCAGCAGCAGCCGGCGTTCGGGCCGCAGCACGCCGCGCCGTCGCCGGTCTTCGGGCCGACGCTCGCGATGTCCGGGCTGCACGAGGTGCCGTCGGTCGCGCAGGGCGCGCCCGCGCCGTGGTACGTCGTGGCCTCGCCGAAGGTGTGGAAGGTCTCCCAGCGCGTGCCCTGCGGATCCTCCGTCCACAGCTTGTCCGACTGCGCGTAGCAGCAGACCGTCGCTTCCTCGGGCACGACGGTGCCGCCGGCCGCGTCGAGGCGCACGCCGATCGCGGCGAGCGCGTCGCCGCTGTCGGCCTGGATGCCGAGGTGGTCGACGCCGGGCGTGCGGCCGGTGTTGGAGATCGCGAAGTTGACGCGCGGATCCTCGAGCATCCACTTCGCGTAGTCGTCCTTGAGGACGCTGGGCTGCGCGCCGAACAGCTCGGCGTAGAAGCGGATGCTCGCCGGCAGGTCGGCGACATTGAGGTGCACGTGGAAGCGATTCATCGTTCGGTGTCCTTCTTGCGCGGGGTGCAGCTCTGGGTGGGGCCGCAGCCGGCGGTGCCGGCGCAGCAGTTCTCGGTGAGGTAGGCGAGCAGCGCGTCCATGCGCGGGTAGTCGGCGCGGACGCGGATGACGCGGCCCTCGCGCTGGTCCTGGACCATGCCGGCGGCGCGGAGCACGTTGAGGTGGGCGGTCAGCGTGGCGGGGGCGAGCTGGAGCTGGGCGCGGAGTTCGCCGACGGAGAGGCCGTCGGGGCCGGCCTGGACCAAGGCGCGGAAGGCGGCCAGGCGGGATTCGTGGCTGAGCGCGGTGAGGGCTGACAGGGCTTGGGTCGTGTCCATGATTCCAATATTCCGGAATTATGGAATTGATGTCAACCCGGGATTCGAGCTTCGGGAAATGGGGACGGGGGTAGTTAATTTCGGGACGGAGCCGGTGGGATTTCCCCCAATGCCCTGTCCCGAAATTAACTACCTCCGTCCCCTTTTATTTATCCCCGGACGATAATCGAAAGGCCCGTTCGGCGCGGGCGGCACCCTGCTACCATCGGGCTTCCACAAACGTTTTCGACAGGCGCGGCCAAAGGGCCGGCGCGGAGGCCCGACCCATGAACGAGCTCAACGAGTTGCTGCGCGACGACCCCGATCCGACCGAGACCCGCGAGTGGGTCGAGTCGATCCAGGCGGTCCTCGAGCGCGAGGGCGCCGGCCGTGCCCACCAGCTGCTCGAGAACGTGGTCGAGGTCACCCGCCGCGCCGGCGCGAACCTGCCGTTCCAGCCGACCACCGACTACATCAACACCATCCCCGCCGGCCAGGAGGCCAAGAGCCCCGGCGACGCCGCGATGGAGTGGCGGATCCGCTCGATCATCCGCTGGAACGCGATGGCCATGGTCGTGCGCGCCAACCGCAAGCCGGGCGAGCTCGGCGGCCACATCGCCACGTTCGGCAGCAGCGCCACGCTCTACGACGTCGGCTTCAACCACTTCTGGCGCGCCCCGTCCGACGACCATCCGGGCGACCTGCTCTCCATCCAGGGCCACGGCTCGCCCGGCGTGTACGCGCGTTCGTTCCTCGAAGGCCGCATCAGCGAGGACCAGCTCGACCACTTCCGCATGGAAGTCGACGGCAAGGGCGTCAGCTCCTACCCGCATCCGTGGCTGATGCCCGACTACTGGCAGACGCCGACGGTGAGCATGGGCCTGGGCCCGATCGCCGCGATCTACCAGGCGCGCGCGTTCAAGTACCTCGAGTCGCGCGGCCTGATGCCGAAGAGCGACCGCAAGGTGTGGTGCTTCCTCGGCGACGGCGAGACGGACGAGCCCGAAAGCCTCGGCGCGATCAGCGTCGCCGGCCGCGAAGGCCTCGACAACCTGATCTTCGTCATCAACTGCAACCTGCAGCGCCTCGACGGCCCGGTGCGCGGCAACGGCAAGATCATCCAGGAGCTGGAAGGCCAGTTCCGCGGGGCCGGCTGGAACGTCATCAAGACGATCTGGGGCAGCGCCTGGGATCCGCTGCTCGCGCGCGACACCGGCGGCCAGCTGCGCCAGGTGATGATGGAAACCGTCGACGGCGAGTACCAGAACTGCAAGGCCTTCGGCGGCGCGTACACGCGCGAGCACTTCTTCGGCAAGACGCCGGAGACGCTGGCGCTGGTCGCCAACCTCAGCGACGACGACATCTGGCGCCTCAACCGCGGCGGCCACGACCCGCACAAGGTGTACGCGGCCTACGACGCGGCGGTGAAGACGAAGGGCATGCCGACCGTGATCCTGGCCAAGACGGTCAAGGGCTACGGCATGGGCAAGGCCGGCGAGGCGCTGAACCCGACGCACGGCACCAAGAAGATGGACGACGAGGACGTCAAGACGTTCCGCGACCGCTTCCAGATCCCCGTCACCGACGAGCAGCTCGCCGACGGCAAGGTGCCGTTCTACCACCCGGGTCCGGATTCGCCGGAAGTGCAGTACATGCTCGAGCGCCGCAAGGCGCTGGGCGGCTTCCTGCCGCAGCGCCGCCGCAAGAGCAGCACCTCGCTGCCGGTGCCGCCGCTGCAGACCTACGAGCGCCTGCTCAAGTCCACCGGCGAGCGCGAGATCAGCACCACGATGGCCTTCGTGCAGATGCTCAACATCGCATTGAGGGACAAGCAGGTCGGCCCGCGCCTGGTGCCGATCGTCGCCGACGAAGCGCGCACCTTCGGCATGGAAGGCATGTTCCGCCAGCTCGGCATCTACGCGCCGCAGGGCCAGAAGTACAAGCCCGTCGACCGCGACCAGCTCATGTACTACCGCGAGGACGCGGCCGGCCAGGTGCTGGAGGAAGGCATCACCGAGGCCGGCGCGTTCGCCTCGTGGCTCGCCTGCGCCACCAGCTACAGCACCAACGACCTGCAGCTGTTGCCGTTCTACATCTACTACTCGATGTTCGGCTTCCAGCGCATCGGCGACAGCGCCTGGCAGGCCGGCGACATGCGCGCGCGCGGCTTCCTGCTCGGCGCCACCGCCGGCCGCACCACGCTCAACGGCGAAGGCCTGCAGCACGAGGACGGCCATTCGCTGATCCAGGCCGGCCTGATCCCGAACGTCCGCAGCTACGACCCCACCTTCTCCTACGAAGTGGTCACCATCATCCAGCACGGCATGCAGCGCATGCTCACCGACCAGCACGACGAGTACTGGTACGTGACGCTGATGAACGAGAACTACGCGCACCCCGACATGCCGGAGGGCTCGGCCGAGGGGATCCTGCGCGGCATGTACCTGTTCCGCGACGCCGGCAAGCCGAAGAAGGGCGAGCTGCGCGTGCAGCTGATGGGCTCCGGCACGATCCTGCGCGAAGTGATCGCCGCGGCCGAGCTGCTGGAGCAGGACTTCGGGGTGAAGGCCGACATCTGGTCGTGCCCGAGCTTCAACGAGCTGGCCCGCGACGGCTGGGACGCGGAGCGGTGGAACCGGTTGAACCCGGAAGGCGAGCGGCGGGTGCCGTATGTGACCTCGCTGCTGGAAGGCCGTTCGGGCCCGGCGATCGCGGCGACCGACTACATCCGCATGTACCCGGAGCAGGTGCGGGCGTTCGTACCGATGCGGTACACCGTGCTGGGGACGGACGGGTATGGGCGGTCGGATACCCGGGAGAACCTGCGGAGGCACTTCGAGGTGAACCGGTATTACGTGGCGCAGGCGGCTGTGGCGGCGCTGGCGGCGGAGGGGAAGGTGACCGGAAAGGACGTTTCGAAGGCGATCGAGCTTTACGGGATCGACGGGAAGAGGCCGAATCCGCTCCACGCCTGATTCCTGGGCGTTGTGCAACGCAAAAGGCGGCCGTTTGGCCGCCTTTTGCGTTTGAGTATCAGTGGTCGATACTGCGGACCTTGGATGGCTATCAAATTCTGGCCGATCTACATCACTGGGGCGCTGGGAGTCAGCTGACCGCTTTGCTACCGTCAATCACCTGAAGCGATTCTTGTGAACCGGTCACCTCCGTGGCCTACTTTGGCAGGAAACACGGCCCTCCTGAGGTGGTGGGGCAGCACCTCGGGGGAGGGGCAAGCTCGTGGAAATTCTTGTTGTTATCTTTATTGTTTGGATGTTGATCTCCTGGCTCAAGGGAGGCTCCGGGGGGAGCGCCTCCCCACGATCTCCGCCCAGCTCTCCCCCACCCGGGCCACGCACCAAACAGCCACCGCCTGACACCTATCGACCTTCCAGCAGGTCGAGGACGAAACCCATCAACTTTGGCACCGGCGGTGGCCGGCAAGGCTCTGGCCCGCGAGCGGAAGACCTGAGGGATATCAACGACGCTTTCACCGGCAGGCGTCTCGACCTTGCGCAACCCATATTCGAGTGCGCGAACTGCCACGTCTTCTATCAAGAAGCGAGCATGGCGGTCCTTCGGGAGGCAAATGCCTCCAAGTGCATGGCGTGCGGCAGCTCGCAGCTTAGAAGGCACGGGAAGGGTGACTCGAACGCTGGGGCGCGAAATCACACGCCAGGCGCAATCACACTGACCAACTATCGGGAATACATCGGTCAGGTCGTAACTTTCACCGGGTATGTCCACGAGGTGAAGCAGAGCCGCAGAGGCGTCGACTACGCCGTCATGTTCGAAGCGAAGTCATGGACGAAGGGCCTCAAGATGGTGGCATTTCGAGGCGGGGTAAGAAATCTCGGCGGCGGAACCAAGCTCAAGAGCTACGCAGGCAAGACCCTGACCATTCGCGGATTGCTCATCAACGACAAGACTTTTGGACCAGAAATCATCGTAGATGACCCTGCAATGATTTTGAGGGTGTCGTGATGAAATGGAAAAACATCTCCAACACATACCAAGACAGGGTGGCCGCACTGAGGGTCCTGCTAACCGAGGACCCGTTCGCCGTCTTGGGGACCAACTCGACAGCCAGCAACGATGAAGTGCGACTGGCATATCGCAAGAAGGTCCGTGCATATCACCCGGACCGTCAAGACGAGTTTGTCCGCCTCCACGCCCAAGAAGTCATCAAGATAATAAACGCTGCTTACGAACACGTTTGTCGCGTTCGGGGGATGTAATGGAACGATATCTTCGTCACGACCTAATCGATTGGTTCGACCAGGAGCACTTAAAGGGCACGCACGCGCTGGTTGTGGGTGCTGGCGCCGTGGGTAATGAGGTGATAAAAAACCTCGCATTGCTTGGTGTTGGCGCAATCACAGTTGTCGACTTCGACAGCATCGAAATTCACAACCTGACACGAAGCGTTCTTTTCAGCGAGAACGACATCGGAAGATACAAAGCTGAAGTTGCGGCCGAGGGGGCGCGAAGACTCGACCCAAACTGTCAGGTCAAATCAATTGTTGGCGACATTTGGGACTCGATAGACTTCGCCACGCTTCGAAATTGCACAGTGGTCTTCTCTTGTGTCGATGGATTCATTGCGCGAATCCGAATTAACCAGCTTTGTAGCCTTCTTGGTGTGGATCTCATTAACGCCGGGATTGATTCGAGATTCGTGTCTGCGGAAATTTTTCCCTTCATGAGAGACCCGGATTCGGGGTGTTATGAGTGCGCCCTTCCTCCTTCGGTGTACCAACGCATTTCGGAGAGATTTTCATGCGGCTGGTTACGCAAGGTCGCGTTCGAAGAGAGAAAAGTGCCAACTACTGCAATAACGGCCAGCTTTGCGGGTGCGCTGGCAACCTCACTATTTCTGTACTCCTTCCGGGACGACGCCGAGCCTGGTGCGAGACGCGCGTTTCTCGACACGGTCACTTTGGCTACGTCGGTGATATCTCTCCCGAAGGACTCGATGTGCGCTTGCTGTGGTAGTCGGCAAAAAGAGCAGTTGACCCTGAAGGCAATTCGGTCCGTCGATGGAATCCTTGCCGACATCTTGCCGGCGCCTGACATTGTGGTGACCGTCAGCGACCCTATATTGGTCTCATGGGACATCATGAATTGCTCAACCTGCGGTCCGACTCGAGAAGTCGTCTTCGCTCTGGCCTCAGATTTTTCTGACGCCGACACTTCTTGCAGTCGTTGCGGCCTTCAGCAACGGCTTGCAAATATTCGTGATCAATTCACCATGGAGGAGCTTTCCGAATTCCGAGGCAAGAACCTTCCCGGGAAATTCGTCACGGCCAGTAGTGGCGATACGCAAATCTTGATTGAGCTATTTGACGGAGAGAGCCATGAGTGAAGTTAGCGTAATTATTCGCACCGCAGACCAGACCCGAAAAGCCGAAGTTTCGCTACCAGGTTCGCATACCGGTGCGGATGTGATTCAAGCGGCGGTTGATAACTGGTCTCTTCCCAAAGACACCGATTACTCACTGGTGAACACCCGCCTTGCCAAGCCAATTCAACCAGCGGTCGCTCTTGATACGCAGGGCGTCCAAAATGGTGACATTTTGGAAGTTCAGCCCATGCTCGTTGCGGGCTGACGGACCGTGAGCGCATTCAATGCACGGCGAGAGGAGGACGTGGCAAAGCTCAAAGCCTTGGAGCGGGCCACTCATGGACGAATTCGGGTGGTCGGGCACTCAGGAAGCCCCATTTCAAAGATTTCGCTGAAGTTTTTGGTGCGTACCGCAGCGGATGACAAGTACCCTACGAAGACAATCTCAGAGGTGGATGCCGCTATCCAGCTCGGAGCTAGATATCCCTTCGAGGAGCCAGCCGTTTCGATTTCGACGAAGGTATTCAATCCCAACATCTACACAAGCGGGAGGGTTTGCCTCGGGTCGAAATGGATTGCGACGGAATATCTCGACCTGCTTGCGCAACGGCTCTTTAAGATTCTTGCATTCGACGAGGGCATCATTAATACGTCCTCCGCGGCGAACGGCGATGCGGCGAGATGGTACATCCGCGCTAGGGCGTCAAGCCCCGGCGACTTTCCTAGCGATTCTTTGCTCGCTTCGGGCGGAACGCAGAAGCCTACAATGAGCTGGATGGACAAGAGCACTGTCACCTCCGCCACAATTGACCGTGTTTTGGTCGCGTGCCCGCATTGCCGCGCAAATTTAAGAATTCCTGCAGGCAAGACCGGAAATGTTGCTTGCCCTAGCTGCAACAAGTCTTTCCCGGCCCGCACATGATCCAGTGGAAGGCAGTTCAGCCTGATTCCATGGCGAAAGACCTAACTGGGGCTTTGGCTCGGCTGTCGTTCGTTGACGCGCTGGCAATAGCCTCGACGCTCCTCAAGGGGCCTTTGGTTCTTTTTGAGCCGGAGGCAAGGGCGTCGATACTCAATCACGTCTCGGCGCGACGCGAAGAGAGCGGTGGCCTCCTGCTCGGCGAGGCATTCGTGCCCAGTAATCTCACCGCCCCAGTTCAGTTCCCAGTGGTAATCATTTCGAAGGCCGTTCCATCCCATGAATACCACGGGACCAGTGTTTCCCTTCACATGGGGCCATCCGTCTGGGAGTCGGTCAGAACCGAAATCGGACTTCTCGTCGTTGGCTGGTTTCATAGCCATCCGAATCTTGGTGCTTTCTTCAGTGGCACAGACAGGAAGACCCAGAGAGAGTTCTTCTACCATGAGTATTCGATAGGGTACGTCGTAGACCCCGTCCGCGACGACCACGCTTATTTCATTGGCGAAGACGCAGCACAGATTTCTAGCGAGCATGTCTTGGATGTGACGACTTGTGTCGCATCACGGGCAATGAGCGAGTACAAGTGACGGGTTCTCATGCTTGCCGAGTGCATCCCTAACCCGCTCGACGTAGGACGCATCGAGGGCTATCAAGTTGTATGCGCTCGATAGGGGACGTCCCAACCCCTACTCGTCTAGCCTTTGGATTTCCTTAGAGAGCCGCCGCGTGGCCGCTCTTGTTTTTCAAACACGTAAATTTATTGCTTAATGGGCTTTGCCAAGCGCTCAAGCCAAACGGGGCTTTCTTTGGGAAGCGGCATGGTCAGTCCAGAGCAAATTCGCGAACGATTGAGGGCGATGGAGCAGCGTCGTCGCTTCTACGAATGGCAAGTGCAGCAACCCGGTAAGTTAAGGCGACACGAAATGTGGCGCCACCAGTATCTTGCATACCCTTACCTAATTGGTGCTCCTGATAGTCGGGTTAGCGAACGTTTCAAACAAGTATTCATTAACGTTATGGAGTTGGGGAGTTCCGGCAAGTTGCAGCCCGTCCCAATGGAACAAACAGATGAATTCATAAAATTATTTACGCATCTACTCGAGGAGCTTGACGGGCGTGGCCAAAAGCCATCCGACCCACTCTTCGCCTCCGCTGGCGCGCCGCTTGCTAGGTACTTTGAGGGCGGAACCCCGATAGGCATACAAATGTTCGAGAATTACGATATTCCTAAAGGGGCGTACCTCGTTAAGTACGGCAAGAAGGAACATTTGGAGGCAATGTACCGAGGCGGGAATTTGCGGATCGCAAACGCCAATTCATACAAAAATTCAGGACACATAGATGCGGTGCGCGACGACGAAACGAGCCGCACGTTCTATTTGCCAACATATAGAGAACGAATCAGGGGCGAAACCCATCTCGACTTTCAGGGTCACCGGATTGAATTCGGTGATGACGACATAGAGCTACCGCTAATTTTTGACGACTACTATCTGTTCAGTATGTGCGACCGAATTCACTATCGCATGCCGACGGACTTCAATGCAGATGCTGCGCTTGTAATCAAAGATACGGAGCGGTTTACCCGTCTTCTCGCCGCGGCGTTCTTAAATCAATTTCCCTCGTGGATAGCGATGCATGGCGCTGTTACTTATTACGACCCATATCTGGACTACAGCAAGTTCAAGGTGCCCCATATGGCGAAACACTTCGCATATGCCTATCAGCATGAATTTCGGATAGCCTTTCGCCCTGGTGTTGCCGTGACAGAGCTCCCCCCTCTATATTTATCTGTCGGTCGTATGGATGCTTATGCGGATCTCGTTGCATTGCGGTAAGAGCGGTCGCGGTATACCAACTTAGGGCATCGTTCACATGCGCTATTGGTGGGTCAATCAGAACCAGACATACCGGCACGAGATCCCCGGCGGATATCTGTGGTCGCCAAAGCGCAATCGGAACGGGGGGCGGAATCCGTTCTATGACTTCATGCGCGAAGTTGCGCCGGGCGATGTGGTGTTTTCCTTTTCGGACACCTACATCAAGGCCATAGGCATCGCTGCCTCGCACGCATATGAAGCTCCCAAGCCGCGCGAATTCGGGCAGGCCGGTGCATATTGGGACAACATTGGTTGGCGGGTGGATGTTCAGTTCGTTGAACTGCGGAGCCCTATCAAGCCGGCTGAGCACATGACCGAGCTTGGATCGCTCTTGCCGGACCGCTATGCACCATTACAAGCCAGTGGAGGCGGACTCCAGGGCGTATATCTCACGCTTCTTCCGAACGATTTTGCCACCAAGCTTGCCGACTTGGCTGGTCGCGAAGCTCGTTCGATCATCGACATGAGGCGCCTGGCCGATACGGCTGATACATCCGTCGCAGTCGGTTTGGCAGAGTGGGAAGTCCATCAGATGGAAGAAGTCATCGCTGATCGGACGATTCCTGAGACGACGCGAAAGGCTGTGGTACTTGCTAGGCGAGGGCAAGGGCTCTTCAAGCAGAATGTGCAGCGCCTCGAGTCCAAGTGCCGAGTGACTGGTGTGGAAAAGATCGAGCATCTTCGCGCCAGCCATTGCAAGCCGTGGCGAGACGCGAACAACGAAGAGCGTCTCGATGGTGAAAACGGACTGTTGCTAACCCCTGATGTCGACCATCTGTTTGACCGTGGCTTCATTAGTTTTGAGGACAACGGCAAACTTTTAGTTTCGCCTGTTACACATCGCGAGTCTTTGCACCGGATGGGTCTCGACGAAGCGATCCTTCGCCGCAACGTCGGCGGGTTTTCCGAGGGGCAGCGTTCATATTTAGCTTTCCATCGCGATAGCGTATTTTTGCAATCGCGGGTGCGGCGCTAAGATTGAACTAATAGCGGATAATTAAGCCGTCAGACGCTCAGGTCAATGAAGTCAGTCGTACCAATCCGATGGGCGATTGGTCGAACATTGGTGCGCTCCCCGATCTTCAACGCGGCAGCTTCGGCCTGCTCCCTTGTGGTGTGCATGTCGATTGGTTCTGGGCTCGACGGAGTAAACACAGCCCAACACTTACGCCAACCTGGATTGTGTCGGTCCACGTATGGCGTTAGTAGTTCGATGTCGCGGGCCAAGTTGAAATGCACCGCGTATCCGGTGCCAGAATGTTCAGAGTCGGCGCGCAGTGATCGACTCACCATGCCAACAACCTCGCCTCTGCGGTTAAACACCGGGCCGCCACTCATGCCGCTTGGCCAATCGCTCTCCACCTCGAATACTGGGGTTGGATTTAGGCGGCTAACCCCTTCTTTATGGATTGCAATGACCCGGCCATAGGCGCCGTACATGCCTTCTTCGAGTAACGCCGATTGCTTGGAAGGGTCAACTTCCGAAAGATCCAGCTGCGGAAAGCCGATTGCAAACACGATTTCGCCTAATCTCGGCGCAAAACCATTTGTTCGTATTGGCAAAGTCTGTGGCGGCTGAACGTCGGGGCCGATCGGTTCTGGCTTCAACATGGCTACGTCGATGGCGGGTCGCCGAGATGCCTGGCCACGGAGCGCCGTCATCGGATCGTCTGACTCCATCATCGACGCGAATATCTGGTGCGCGGGCACGAAACAGTCGGGGGGAATGTTGACAGTTCCAAATACGTCCGCGTGCATGCTCAAGAACAGGATCGGTCGGCCGGCAAGGTGCTTTTCCACGAAGTCGACCACGTGATAGGCGGTCAGGAAGTTGCCAAAGCCATCGACGTGGAATGCAGTCCCGACTCCATACATTCGCCCATCTATCTGCTGGCAGAACACCGGTACAATGGCATTTCGCAGTCCGAAAGGATCGTGGATTTCGAATGGCGCGAAAGGTTGGTCCGGCTTCGGTTTGTAGCTATGAACGCGCGCCAATTCTCCGGTAGACGCTTCGCAAGTGCGTATGACAAAGGGCTCAAAAGTAGGCATCTGAAATAGTGATTTAAGATTGTGGCTTGCGAGTCCGGTATGAATATGTAGATGGTTCCACTTTGAACAGAATGCCAGACAGATCAACTTTCAAACTTATTCTCTCCCTGCCAAGGCTTAAACGCATTTCGTCGCATAGCGCGCGGAACGCCAAGATCTCTTGTTCTCGTTCTAGCGTTCCTCCTTGAAGCCAAAACTCTTGCAGTCGTTCGACGACGGGAAGCTCGGCACAGATACACACGCGTATCTTTGCGTCATTCAATAGCGTCAATTCCTCGAGTTCATCGGTAGTTCGGCCGGTTCTTCGAGCGGTAACGAGACGTGCAGTTGAACGAATGAAGTCTACGTAAGAGGAGATTTTGAGAGCAGCAAGCTCCGCATCGCGCGACCGTCGCGTCGTAAATCGATGGCCGAGCGCTACGCCAAGAAGCGCAGAGCAGGCCGATAGAGCGGCAATAAAAACCCCGGCAATTTCCATAAAGACCGCCAGCCTCCTAAGTTTTGACTCCTGGCCGATCTCTCCTGCCTCGGGCTTTATCCTCTCCAGCCATCTGACGCCAGTGCATGGCACGATATTGCCCCATGCCCCCCATCATCTCCATCCGCAACCTCACCAAGACCTACGCCTCCGGCTTCCAGGCCCTCAAGGGCATCGACCTGGACATCCGCCGCGGCGAGATCTTCGCGCTACTCGGGCCCAACGGGGCCGGCAAGACCACGCTGATCAGCATCGTCTGCGGCATCGTCAATGCCAGCGCGGGCACCGTCGCCGTGGACGGCCACGACATCGTCCGGGACTACCGGGCGGCGCGGGGGCTGGTCGGGCTGGTGCCGCAGGAGCTGTCCACCGATGCGTTCGAGTCGGTCTGGGCCACCTGCCGGTTCAGCCGGGGACTGTTCGGCAAGGCGCCGGATCCGGCGCACCTGGAGAAGGTGCTGCGGCAGCTGTCGCTATGGGACAAGCGCGACAGCAAGATCATGGCGCTGTCGGGCGGCATGAAGCGGCGCGTGCTGATCGCCAAGGCGCTGGCGCACGAGCCGCGCATCCTGTTCCTCGACGAGCCCACCGCCGGCGTGGACGTGGAGCTGCGCCACGACATGTGGCAGATGGTGCGGCGCCTGCGCGAGGACGGGGTGACCATCATCCTGACCACGCACTACATCGAGGAGGCCGAGGAGATGGCCGACCGCATCGGCGTGATCAACCACGGCGAGCTGGTGGTGGTGGAGGAGAAGGCGACGTTGATGCGCAAGCTCGGCAAGCGGCAGCTGGCGCTGACGCTGCAGGCGCCGCTGCCGGCGATCCCGGCGGCGCTGGCGGACCTGCCGCTGGAGCTGTCGGAGGACGGCGGCACGCTGACCTACACGTTCGACGTGCAGGAAGGGGAGCGCACCGGCATCGCAGCGCTGTTGCGGCGGCTGGCCGAGCAGGGCGTGGACTTCAAGGACCTGCATTCGAGCGAGAGCTCGCTCGAGGACATCTTCGTGAGCCTGGTGCGGGAGCCGCGCGCATGAATACCCGTGGAGCCGCCGTCGCCGGCCTCAACCTGCACGCCGTCCGCGCGATCTACCGCTTCGAGATGGCGCGCACCTTCCGCACGCTGTTCGAATCCATCGCCTCGCCGGTGCTGTCGACGTCGTTGTACTTCATCGTGTTCGGCGCGGCGATCGGCTCGCGCATGGGCAACATCGACGGCGTGGGCTACGGCGCCTTCATCATCCCGGGCCTGCTGATGCTGTCGCTGCTCAGCGAGAGCATCTCCAACGCCTCGTTCGGTATCTACATGCCCAAGTGGGCGGGCACGATCTACGAACTGCTGTCGGCGCCGGTGTCCTTCGTCGAGGTGGTGCTGGGCTACGTCGGCGCGGCCGCGACCAAGTCGCTGATCCTCGGCGTGCTGATCCTGGTCACTGCGCGGCTGTTCGTGGACTACGAGATCCTGCATCCGGTGTGGATGCTCGCGTTCCTGCTGCTCACGGCGATCAGCTTCAGCCTGTTCGGCTTCATCATCGGGCTGTGGGCCGACGACTTCCAGAAGCTGCAGATCGTGCCGCTGATGGTGATGACGCCGCTGACCTTCCTCGGCGGCGCGTTCTACTCCATCAAGATGCTGCCGCCGTTCTGGCAGACGGTCACCCTGTTCAACCCGGTGGTGTACCTGGTCAGCGGGTTCCGCTGGAGCTTCTACGGCAACGCCGACGTGCCGGTGGGAATCAGCATCGCGGCGATCGCCGGGTTCCTGGTGCTGTGCCTGGCGGCGGTGTGGTGGATCTTCCGGACGGGGTGGAAACTCAAGGCCTGACGCCTGCGCCTGCCGTTCCGCCGGGGTCGGCCGCATGCCAGAATCGGCTCGCCGTTCCGGGCATCTTCGAAGGGGATTGCGATGTCGCCATGGTTGCGTGTTGCGCTGTTCGTTCCGCTCGCCCTGGCCACCACGGGCGTGGCGCATGCCGCGGATCCGGTGCAGGCCGCGGGGGCGCCGCAGGCGTCCGATCCGCCGAAGGCCGCCGCGCCGGCGAAGGTGCCCGATCCCTCGGTCAAGACGCGGCTGGACGCGCGCGACATCAAGTTCGAGGTCGACGAGGACGGCGACTACAAGCTGGTCTTCTCCTTCGAGGAGGACGAGCGCACCCAGATCGTGTTCGTCAGCGGCGGCACCGAGGATTTCGGCGGGCTGAAGGTGCGCGAGGTCTTCGCGCCGGCGGCGCGCCTGAAGGAGGGCGGCGTCACCGGCGATCTCGCGCGGGAGCTGCTCCGCAACAGCCGCACCCGGAAGATCGGCGCCTGGGAAACCGACGACGACCTGCTGTACTACGTGATCAAGCTGCCCGACAGCGCGGACGCCGAACTGCTCGAAACGGCGATGGACCTCGCCGCGCAGATGGCGGACGACATGGAGAAGCAGATCAGCGGCGACCGCGACGAGCTGTAGCCGAAAAAAACAGGCGGAGGGACGATGCCCTCCGCCTGCTTTCGTCTGTTTCCGCCGCGCGACGGCGGCCGGGTGTCAGCGGGCCGGGTCGATGTGCAGCGTGCCGATGTCCACGCCGAGGGCGATGCCCTCGCCGCCGCCGGCCAGCGCCAGCGACACGGTGCCCTTGGTCAGCACCTGCGCCTCGGCGGATTTCACGACCGCGGCGTTGGCGTTGGCCTGGGCGTAATTGCCGAGGACCTCATGGATGTTGTGCACGTCCGAGAAGCGGCCGACGCCGTTGTCGATGTGCCACTTGCCGGCGGTGATGCCCACGGCGCGGGCCGAGAGCTTGACCGGCATGGACGCGCCGTTGTCGCAGGTCACCACGCCGGTGCCGGTGGTGTGCTTGTAGATCAGCGACCAGCCGGTGAGGTGGTAGTCGATGCGGCAGTTGATGTCCGGCGAGGCCGCCTGCGCGGCCGGGGCCGGGAGCGCCAGCGCGAGGGCCGTGGCCAGGCCGGCGATCGAAACGAGCGAACCGGTTTTGAGCGAATTCGAATGCATGGTCGCGCCTCCTGTTGGTGGACCATGGGCCAGTCTCCACGCTTCCCATGAACGCCGAGGGAAAGCGGCGGGCCGGCTTCAGTCGCGGGTCCGGTAGGTGGAGGCGCCGTGATTTCCGGGCCCGGTCACGGCGCCGGCCGGCCCGAATATCATGGGGCGATGCCGGAAGACTTCACCGTCCAGACGCTGCTGGCGACGCCGCTGATCGAGGTGCGCGACGTGCTGTGCGCGGGCACCTGCCGCCACAAGGGCGAGGTCGAGCGCTCCGCGCGCACGACGCTGGTCTTTCCGTATCGCGGCACCTACGTGCGCCACGTCGGCGACGACGAAGTGGTGGCCGACGCGAGCCAGGTGCTGTTCTTCCATGCGGGCGAGGACTACCAGGTCAGCCATCCGAACCCGGGCGGCGATGCGAGCCTGGCGCTGTCGGTGGACGAGGGACTGCTGCGCGAGATCGCGCCGCCGGCGTTGCTGCGCAGCACCGAGCCGCTGCGCTTCCGCGCGCTGCGGCTGCGCATCGATCCGCGCGCGCAGGTGCTGGTGGCGATGCTGCGCCACGCGCTGCACACGGGCATCGCCGAGCCGCTGGAGGGCGAGAGCCTGGCGCTGACGCTGGTGCATCGCGCGCTGGCGCCGCGCACGACGCACGCGGCCGGCGCCAGCCATGGGCGCCAGCGGCTCGTCGATCGCGCCAAGCTGGTGCTCGCGCGCGACCTGGCGCGGCGCTGGACGCTGGCCGAGGTCGCGGCCGAGGTCGGCGTGTCGGCGGTGTACCTGACCCAGAGCTTCCGCGAGGTCGAAGGCGTGCCGCTGTACCGCTACCAGCTGCGGCTGCGGCTGGCGCGCGCGCTGGACCTGCTGGGCGAGTTCGACGATCTCACCGCGCTCGGGCTGCATCTTGGCTTCTCGAGCCACAGCCACTTCACCGCGGCGTTCCAGCAGGCCTACGGGCGCACGCCGAGCGAGTTCCGGCAGGCCGTGCTGTGCCGCTGAAAGTGTTGCTGATTATTGACATTCTGGCCGAAATGTATAAAATCAGCGACACTTTTCATATGGAAAGCCGCCATGGCCACCCCTGCTGACCGCGCAATCCAGCTGGGCGCCGCGCTCCGCAAACGGCGCAAGGCGCTGGGCATCAACATGACCGCGGCCGCGGAAGCCGCGGGCATGCACCGTGCCACCTGGCATCGCCTGGAGCAGGGCGAAACCGGCGTGGCGTGGGGACTGTTGCTGGCGGCGGCAACGGCCGTGGGTCTCGATCTCCAGTTGCTGGCGCCCGGGGACGGGACGGTTGGTCGCGCCCCGCCTGCCGCCGGCGCGTTGCCACTGGAGATCCGCCTGGAGGACTATCCCGCGCTGCGCAGGCTCGCGTGGCAGGTCGGCGAAGGTATCGACACGCTCACGCCGCGCGAAGCGTTCGGGTTGTACGAGCGCAACGCACGCCATGTCGACGAATCCTCGCTGATGCCGCACGAAGAGGCGCTGCTGCGCAACTTGCGGACGGTGTTCGACGGCACGCGCCCATGAGCTTCGCGCGCCCGCATCATCGGCAGGTCGCGCGGGTCCTGGAATCGCTCGACGCGCGCCTGTTGCGCGGCTGCGGCTGCTGGTTCGGCGGCGGCACCGCCATCGCCCTGCGTTTCGGTGAGTTTCGCGAATCGCTCGACATCGATTTCGTCGTTTCCGATACCCACGGGTTCCGGGAACTGCGGCAGCGCCTTCGCGGAGCGCACGACCTGGCCGGGGTGACGCGATCAGGCGCGGTGCCGCTGGCCACGACGCGCGAAATGCGCGCGGACCAATACGGCATCCGCGGCTTCGTCGACGCAGGCCGCACGCCGATCAAGTTCGAGATCGTGAGCGAGGGACGGATCGCACTGGCAAAGCCGCTGCGAGGCGACGTGGTTTGCGGCGTGGCTGCCCTCCGCGTCGTCGACCTTGCCGCGACCAAACTGCTGGCCAACGTGGATCGTTGGCGGGACGACAGCGTCTTCTCGCGCGATGCGATCGACCTGGCGTTCATGCCCTTGCCGCCGCGCGTCCGCGCGCAGGCGCTGGGAAAGGCCGGCGAAGCCTATGGCAGGCAAGACGTCGCCATTGCGCTGGAACAGGCCCTGGCCGGACTGCGCGAGCGCAACGGCTGGCTGCAGCGCTGTCTTGCGGCGCTGTCGATCGATGAGCCGCCAGCAGCGCTGGTGCAGCGCCTGCGCCGGCTCGAACGCAGGCTGGCCGTGTCGCGCGGGTGATGCGGAATGCGCGCAAGATGGCGCCAGCCCCCTTCGTCCGGAGAAATCGAATGACCACGAAAGCCTACGGCACCCACGGCGCCGACAAATCGCTGGAATCCATGGCCATCGCGCGCCGCGCGCCCGGCCCGCGCGACGTGCAGGTGGAGATCGCCTTCTGCGGCGTCTGCCATTCGGACCTGCACACCGCGCGCGCCGAATGGGGCGGCACCCTGTATCCCTGCGTGCCGGGGCACGAGATCGTCGGCAAGGTCAGCGCGGTCGGCGGCGAGGTGACGGGGTTCAAGGTGGGCGACACGGTCGGCGTCGGTTGCCTGGTCGGCAGCTGCGGCCACTGCGCCGCCTGCGACGAAGGCCTGGAGAACTATTGCGAGAACGGCTTCGTCGGCACCTACAACGGGCCGACGGCGGATGCGCCGGGCCACACGCTCGGCGGCTACTCGCAGCGGATCGTGGTCGACGAGCGCTTCGTGCTGCACATCCGCCATCCGGAGGACCAGCTCGCCGCGGTCGCGCCGCTGCTGTGCGCGGGCATCACCACGTATTCGCCGCTGCGGCACTGGAACGTGGGGCCCGGCAAGAAGGTGGGGATCGTCGGGATCGGCGGGCTGGGCCACATGGGCATCAAGATCGCCCATGCCATGGGCGCGCACGTGGTCGCGTTCACCAGCAGCGACGGCAAGATCCGCGATGCGCTGGCGCTGGGCGCGGACGAGGTCGTGATCTCGCGCGACAAGGGGCAGATGCGGCCGCACGCCGGCAGCTTCGACATGATCCTCGACACGGTCGCGGCGAGCCACGACCTCGATGCGTTCACCTCGCTGCTCAAGCGCGACGGCACGCTGGTGCTGGTCGGCGTGCCGGAGCACGCGCATCCCTCGCCGAACGTCGGCAACCTGATCTTCAAGCGGCGCGCGATCGCCGGCTCGCTGATCGGCGGGCTGCCGGAGACGCAGGAAATGCTGGACTTCTGCGCGGAGCACGGCATCGTCGCCGACATCGAGCTGATCGCCGCGCAGGACATCGACAAGGCCTACGACCGGATGGTGCGCAGCGACGTGAAGTACCGCTTCGTGATCGACAGCGCCACGCTGTAGGGTCGCTAAAGAATCCGACAGCGGCCCGCCGCGCCCCGGCGCTTAATGGCCTCGCCCGATCGGGGCGACCAACCGGAGCAAGACCATGAGCGAGAAGACCTGCGCCGCCTGCGACTATCCGCTGGACGACAGCGCCATCCAGGTCCGCGTCGGCGGCAAGACCGTGGAGGTCTGCTGCGAGGACTGCGCGGTGAAGCTGAAGGAAGCGTACGCGTCCGCCACGGCGCAGCAGCAGGGTTGAGCGCGATGTCCACGCCCGAGACCGCGGTGCTGCCCGCACCCACGCAGGCCGACAAGGCCGGGGCGTTCCGCGCACTGCACGTGCCCGGGACGCCGCTGGTGCTGTTCAACGCCTGGGACGCGGGCAGCGCGCGCGCGGTGGCCGATGCCGGCGCGCTGGCGATCGCCACCGGCAGCTGGTCGGTGGCGGCCGCGAACGGGTTCGCTGACGGCGAGCATCTGCCGTTCGCGTTCGCGCTGGAGAACCTGCGGCGCATCGCCGGCGCCGTGCCGATGCTGCCGGTGACGATCGACCTGGAGAGCGGCTACGGCGACGCGCCGCAGTCCGTCGCCGCGACGGTGGCCGCAGCGATCGAGGCCGGCGCGATCGGCTGCAACCTCGAGGACAGCGTCCCGGCCGACGGCTCGCTACGCGACATCGCCATCCACGCCGCGCGCCTCGCGGCCGCGCGCGACGCCGCGGATGCGGCCGGTCTCGGCGGCTTCTTCATCAACGCGCGCACCGACGTGTTCTTCCAGAAGCCCGCCGCCGCGCATGACGCCGGGATGGCGGAGGCCACGCTCGAACGCGCCCGCGCGTACGCCGACGCCGGCGCGAGCGGGCTGTTCGTGCCGGGCGTCGTCGCCGAGGCGCTGATCGCGCGCATCGCCGAAGCCTCGCCGCTGCCGGTCAACGTCATGGCGATGCCGGGCGCCCCGAGCCGCGCGCGACTGGCCGAACTCGGCGTCGCGCGCATCAGCCACGGGCCTGGTCCGTATCGCGGCGCAATGCAGTGGCTCGCAAGCGCAACCAAGTCCGCGATGGAGTGACCATCTCGACCAACATACGTAGACTTCGTACGGTTGCGCGAAGTTCGGATTGAAGATCATGCAGCAGAATGCCGACAGTTGTAACTCCGGCCGTGGGCCGCATGGTGCGTCACATCCCATGTGGGCATTCCGGCGCGAAGCTGTTATCTGGGTGGGAAAGCTCCCGGTCAGGCCAAACATCATTCCGTTTGCGGAGCAGATGAAGCTCTGGACGCAACAAAAAACAAATGCGGTTCCGCTAGTTACGAAATTGGCGCAAACGCTCACCTGTCAACCGGGCAATCCATATACCTATAGCTTGGCGGCGATAAGCCACGCATGGTGTGCTTCGATGAACGATGCCATCCATTTTTCTGAGTCGACAGATGATATCGATTCTGTCGATGCTGAAATTTCTCGAATACGTTACGAGTCGGAATTGATCATCTATTCGGCGCGCTTCTGCGAGGCGGCGATCAAGCAAATACTCTTCTGCACTAATTTTCATGGAAAGAAATACGAAAAGGCGTCTATGGGGCGCTTGTTGGCTCAGCCTTGTGAGGCGTGTAAGAAAGGCGGAGCAAAAGAGCATGACATTTCTTTGCTCGGTGCATTGGCCCACCGATATGGGTTATGCGTATGGTTCGACCGGTGTGCTTTCGATCACCTTCAGATCGTCGCCAAACGCCGTAACTTGGAGGCGGCGCATTCGGAGTCGCAGGCAATTCATCCCAGGACAGCAGCGGAGTCAAAATTGCATTTGGCAAATTCGCTGCAGGAAATCGGCCATGAGCTTGGACACATGGCTGACCACATTGGGGAGATCGAGAAGAAGGTGGTTGCCGAGCTCGAATTGTGCATCCGGAGTTATCCGAATTTGCCACCGATCGACGCACTATCTAACCTCCCGCTCCGATGGCTGCATCAGTACTATCCAGAATTGACCACGAAAACTGATTGGCGCGCAGCAGGAAAAGCGGAAATTCCGACGAGTCGTGACGGCGCAGAATAGGCAATCAATGCCCCGATGCCGGAAATGCTAATCGGCTTCACATCGCTTTTTGAGCTCGCGATGGGCTTGTCTTCAACGCTGTGGATGGCGCCGCCAGCCCGTCGATGATCGGGCAGTCCGGCCGCCCGTCGCCGTGGCACTTGCGCGCGAGGTCCTCGAGGGTGCGCTGCATCGCCTGCATCTCGGCGATGCGCGCGCGCAGCTCGTCGGCGTGCTGCAGCGCGAGCGCCTTGACGTCGGCGCTGGCGCGGCTGCGGTTGTTCCAGAGGTCGAGCAGCACGGCGACCTGCTTCATCGGGAAGCCGAGGTTGCGTGCGCGCTTGATGAAGTGCAGGCGGTGCAGGTCGGCGTCGTTGTACAGGCGATAGCCGGCGAAGGTGCGCTGCGCGGGCGGGATCAGGCCGTTGCGCTCGTACTCGCGGATCATCTTGGCGCTGACGCCGGTCGCGGCGGCGGCTTCGCCGATGTTGTGGAAGCCCTGTTCGCGGGCTTCGGCCAGTTCGGGGCGGGGGGCGGTTCGGGCCATGCGCGGATGGTGCGTTGACCTTGACCCGGGGGCAAGGCCCAGCCTGTGTCCTGCGGCGATGGGCCGCACCACCAACGACGAGGATTCCGCCATGAACGACAACATCGACACCGCCCCCGCCAAGGCCGCCGGCCCCTGTGGCTGCTGCGCCTGTGCGCCCTGCAGCTGCGTGGACTGCCAGTGCTGCAACTGCGAGCAGGAAGCCCAGGGCGGCTGCGGCTGCGCCTGAGCCGCATGAAGGCGCGCGCCGGCGGCCCGACGAGGGCTGCCCGGCGCGCGTCGTACCATCGGCGCAATGAATGCGCCGCGCCACGACGCCCGCCTGCTGCGCCGCCTGCTGCGCGCGAAGGACCGTATCGACGCGGCGTCGCACGAGGACTGGCCGGTCGCGCGGCTCGCATGCGTCAGCGGCGTGTCGCCGGCGCACTTCGCGCGCGCATTCCGCGATGCGTTCGGCCTGCCGCCGCACCGCTACCTCCTGACCCGGCGCATCGAGCGCGCGACGGCGCTGCTGCGCGGCACCGACGCGCCGATCCTCGACATCGCGCTCGACGCGGGCTGGAAGAGCCTAGGCACCTTCGGCCGCACCTTCCGCGACGTCACCGGCGAGAGCCCCGGCGATTTCCGCGCGCGCGAACGCGCCAGGCCGGCCTCGCCCGGCCCCGTGCCCGCGTGCTACCTGAGCGCGGCGCACCGCCCCGACCTCAGGAGCGCAGTTTCGGAGAAGCGGCGGGCGGCGGCGGCGGCCGACAATGCGCCCATCGCAACCGAAAACGAGGAGGAAACCGCATGAGCCAGGGTGTCGGAGTGGTGGGCCTGTACGTCCGCGACCAGGACGAGGCGCTCGCGTTCTATGTCGACAAGCTGGGGTTCCGCGTCCACACCGACGCGCGCAACGGCGACTATCGCTGGCTGACGGTGCAGCATCCGGAGCAGCCCTCGTTCCAGCTGGGCCTGTTCCGGCCGCAGGCGCCGGTCCTCGACGCCGCCACCGCGCAGGCCGCGGGCGAACTGGTGGCCAAGGGCGCGATGCCGCCGCTGGTGCTGATGGTCGATGACTGCCGCGGCACTTTCGAGCGGCTGCGCGCGCAGGGCGTGGAGTTCACGCAGAAGCCGGTGGAGCGCTACGGCACCGTCGATGCGGGCTTCCGCGATCCCTCAGGCAATGGCTGGAAGATGATCCAGGCCGCGCGCGGCTAGCAGCGCGCGCACCGCGTCGGCGAACGCGGCGCCCGCGTCGGGCGCCTGGCCGAGGTAGAGGTCGGGCTCGATCAGTTCGGCTTCCATCAGCAGCCAGCGGCCGTGTTCGTCGGGCACGACGTCGATGCGCGCATACAGCAGCGGCGCGCCCGTCGCATCGAGCACCTGCTGCGCGAGGGCCAGCGCGCCGGGCGCCGGCGCCACGGCGCGATAGTCGCCGCCGTATTCGGACTGGATGCGGAAGTCGCCGGGCACGGGCCGCTTGTTGACCGCGTGGCTGAAGCGACCGCCGAAGAACAGCAGCGAGGTCTCGCCTTCGGTTTCGATCGTGGGCAGGTAGGGCTGGATCATCGCGGCGCCGTCGGGCACGCGATCGCGCGCGCCGTCGAGGGCGTCGCCGCGGCGCAGGCGCAGCGTCTTCCACGCGCCGCCGGAAACGGTCGGCTTCACGATCACGGCTCCGGCGCCGGTCGCGTCGAACATGGCGTCGACCTGGGCCTGGTCGAGGCGGTCCGTCCACGCGGTCGGCGGGATCGCCACGCCGCGCGCTTCGAGGGCGGCGAGGTAGCGCTTGTCGGAGTTGTCGGCGAGCACCGTGGGCGGGTTGGCGATGCGGACCCCGGCGTCGCGCCACGCCCGGCAGGCGCGCAACCAGCGCGCATGCTCGAGGTGGTAGCCCCAGGCCAGCAGCGGCAGCACCAGCGGGTAGGCGAGCAGTTGGCGGCAGTCCTCGGCGTGCGCGGTCCAGGGCGTCGGCACGGCGTCGAGTCCGGCGCGCGCCAGGGCCGCGGCGAGCCGGTCGAGCACGCCGCGCCAGCCGCCTTCCGGCTCGGGGCCGGTCGGCGCGGGGGTGAGGATGGCGACGCGGTCGGGATGCGGGGCGGACATGTGGGCAGTCTACGGGCGACGGCGGTTCCGGCGATTGCTCAGGATTTCCTCAGGCCGCGCTCAGGCCGTTCAGCGGCCCCGGGGGCAGGCTGGCGCCTTCATTCATCCAGGGAGGCGGGCGATGGCGAACGACATGGGCGGGGCGGGCATGGGCGGCAGCGGGATGGCCGCGCGCGGCAACCGGCTGCGGGTGGCGGTGTGGGTGCTGGCGGTGGCGCTGTTCCTGCTGCCGCTGGTGGCGATGCAGTTCACCGCCGAGGTGAAGTGGACCGGCTTCGACTTCCTGGTCTGGGGCGTGATGCTGCTGGTCGCGTGCGGCGCCTACGAGCTGGTGTCTCGGATGTCGCCGAACCGCCACTACCGGCTGGGCGTCGGCGCGGCGATCGCGACCGGCTTCCTGGTGTTCTGGGCGAACGCGGCGGTCGGGATGATCGGGGACGGCCCGAACCCGTACAACCTGCTGTTCCTCGCGGCGATCGTGCTCGGCGCGGCGATCGCGCTGCTGTCGTGGTTCCGGCCGGCCGGGATGGCGCGCGCGCTCTACGCGACCGCGGCCCTGCACGGGGTGGTCGCGCTGGTCGCGCTGGTCGCCACCACGGACATGCGCGGCGCGCTGCTCTCGCTGTGCTTCGTGCTGCCGTACCTGTTCTCGGCGGGGCTGTTCCGGCTGGCCGCGCGGGAGACGGCGGCCGGATGAGCCCCGCCGCGGCGGTTCAGGCCCGCTCGACGCGCGCGGCGTAGCAGCCGCGCGTGGCGTAGTGGGCCTGCAGGTAGTCGATCCCGGGATTCGCGAACAGGCGGCCGATCGCGGCTTCCGCGTCGCGCCCGTCGACCAGTTCGGCATCGACCATCAGGTGCGCGCGGTCGAACGCGCGCAGCGACAGCATGCGGCTGCGCATCGCTTCCGGGATCTCGTCGTTGCGGTCGTAGGCGTCGGTCGCGCCCTCGCGGACGAAGATCGCGTGCGAAGCGCGATAGGGCGTGTCCGCCGGCTGGTGTTCGAAGTTGACCAGCAGCACCGATTCGCCCGGCTGGGCGTCGCGCACCTCGATGCGGTCGGGCAGGCGCGAGCCTTCGGCGGCGTGCCAGCGCTGCACGCCGCGCGCGGCGAGTTCATCGTCGGGCAGGCCGAACAGGTGGCGGAACGGTGCGGGCGACAGCCCGGTGATGCGGAAGGCCATGCGCGGCTCCGGTGGGTGGGGATGCCGTGCAGGGTATGGCGCTCGCGGACGCGGGACGCGCCGCTTTCGGACATGTCATCCGTCGCGGCCGGGCGGCTCCTGCGCCGGCGCGAACAGCGGCGCGAACGCGGCCATCGCGCCGACGATGCAGGCGCCGAACAGCGCGCCCTCGAGCATGCCGGTGGCCGCCTGCGCGAACGTGCCGAAGCCGTGTTCGCCGAACAGCGCGCCGACCTGGTCGAGGCGCAGGCGCGAGTTCGGGAAGCTGCGCGCCAGCAGGTCGAGGCTGCCGCCCATCAGGCGCCCGCCGAGCAACGGGATCGCGGCGCCGGCGACTGCGCCGGCCAGGGCCGCGGCGATCGCGCTGCGCCGCTGCCACGGCGACGCGCCGTTGCGCGCGCCGAACCACAGGCCGAAGCCGACCGCCGCGCCCAGCGCGAGGCCCTCCGGCGCGCCGGTGATGTCGCCCGGCGAGCGCCCGAGCAGCAGGTTGAACGCGTCGAGGCCGAGCAGTTTCGCCGCGGCGCCGACGAGCAGCCCGCCGAACGCGCCGCCGGTGACGCTCCAGCGCCAGCGCTTGCCGGGATCGCGCGCGCTGCCCGGCAGCAGCGCAGCCGCCGCGATGCCCGCGCTCACCGCCGCGCCGCCGGCGACCGCGGCGACGACCGTCAGGCAGACCATCACCAGCAGCATCGACACCGCGCCCATGCCCGGCGCGAGCGGCTGCGATGCGCCGGCGAAACCGTAGAACAGTCCGCCGAGCACGCCGGCCACGCCGGCGCCGGTGGTGCCGGCCGCGGCGAGCAGCAGCGACTGGCGCCAGGTCCAGCCACCCGCGGCAGCCGCAAGGCCGGCCGGAGCCTGCGTGCGCGCGACCGGCGTCGCCGCAGCGGTGTGCACGCTTTCGTCCGCAGCGTCGCCGCCCGTCACGGGCGCGATGAACCGATAGCCGTGCTTCGGCACCGTCTCGATGTAGCGCGGATTCGCCACGCTGTCGCCCAGCTGCTTCCGCAGGGTGCGGATGCACTGCGTCAGCGCCTCCTCGGTGACCGGGATGCCCTGCCATACCGTGTCGAGGAAGCGGTCCTTCGACACCAGCCGCCCCTGCTCGCGCACCAGCAGCACCAGCGCGTCGAGGTAGCGCGCGTTGAGCTCGACCGGCGCATCGCCGCGCAGCAGCCGGCGCTCGACGGCGTCGAGCTCGAAATCGTCGAATCGGAAGCGCGCGGCGGCCATGGCCGCCAGCGTCACCGATCCGGCCCCGCCTGGCAATGGGAGGCGTCCGGGCCTGACGCTCGAGCAGGTCAACGCCGAACCAGACTGCATTTCCGGTTCAGCAGTGCCAACCACAGTTCGCCCCGGTCTGCCGCGAGCGCAGTCGCATCACGCTTCAGAAGGCTTGAAAACGCGGCCACAAGGCAGCCGATCGCGGCGGTTCCATAGATCCAGGCGAGAGGCGACGCCGCTTCGGCATTGTATGAAATGTATCCGCAAGCCATGGCGGCCAAAACCAATACAACGTAAGCACCGAACCATCCATGTGGCCTGAGATTCAACGGGACCAATCCCTGGTACCAACCGTTGTTCCACTTCAGATCGCCGGTGCCAGAATCGATCTTCATCAAGGGCCACAGGTTCGCAATGTCCTGCAAGGATTGGGCCTGGTCCGGTTGCGCCATGGCCACGCGGATGACCGGTGCAGGCAACAGTGCACCAAAGAGATGGCGAACGGCGACTTCAAGCCAGAGGTCGTCCATCTTCGGGGCATCCCGCCAGAGCTGCAAAAAGTCCTTTCGCTGCTGACTGCGCCTGCCGTGAAGGCTGAAGACGCCACGAATGGCGTACAGGGTCGCTGCCGACAGCACTGCCGGGACGAAAAAACGCGCTCCCCCAATCCGTAAAAGCTCGTCCATCACAGTATCTCCGCAGCCGAACCTTCAAGCATAAAAGCAGGGGTTTGTCGCACCGGATGCGATGGCTCAAGAGCTGCGGGCTGGATGAGCCGGTTGACTAATTGTGAACTGTGGATCACAATCGGGACGTGGGCGAGGTCAGGACGACCGAGGTGTTCGACGCATGGTTCGCGGGGCTGCGCGACCGACAGGCGCGAGCGCGAATCCAGGTCCGCATCGACCGGCTGACACTCGGAAATCGTGGCCAGCACCGCGTCCTTGCAGGCGGCTTGTACGAGATGAAGATCGACCACGGGCCGGGATATCGACTGTATTGCACGGAGCGGAACAACGTGGCGATCGTGTTGCTGTGCGGGGGCGACAAGCGCACACAGCGCCATGACATCGAGCTCGCCGCGACGCTGAAACGCATGCTGGAGGAAACCTGATGGCGCTCAAGACCACACGCTGGGATTCCGCGCAATATCTAGGGACCGAGGAAGACCGCGCGGCTTACCTCGAGGCCTGCCTGGAGGAGGCGGGCGACGATGCGGGTCTTGTCGCACATGCGCTTGGCGTCGTTGCGAGATCGCGCAACATGAGCCAGCTGGCGCGCGATACGGGATTGACGCGCGAAGGCCTCTACAAGGCGCTGTCCGACGAGGGCAACCCCAGTTTCGGCACCGTGCTCAAGGTGATGGGCGCGCTGGGGTATCGCTTCAGCGTGGTTCGGGAAACGCGCGCGGGTTATGCGCCAAAGCCTGCGGCGGCGCCGGTCAGGGCTCGCGGCAGTCGGGGCGCGCCGGCGCCGCGGCGCGCGTCACGCAGAAGCGGAAGTCGCGCAGGCCGTTGAATTCGCGCTCGTCGCCGCGGGCCAGGGCGAAGTGCGTCAGCGGTTCGTCCACGCAGGCGTCGCTGTCGCAATCCTCGCGGAACACCGTGTACCAGCACTTGCCGGTGCTGCTTTCCACGCATTCGAAGCGGGCGCGGCCGTCCTTCGCCCAGGCCTTGCTGTACAGGCTGTCGCCGTGGCCGTCGGTGATGCGGTGGCTCCAGGTGGTGCGGCCCAGCGGGCAGCCCATCAACGACAGGGTGAAGGCGAAGAGGGTGGCGAGCTTGGCGATGAGCATGATGGATTCCTTCCTGTCGTGGCCCGGCGCGCGCCGCGCGCGCGCCGCGTGCGTCACATGTTGCGGAACAGCGTCATGAACGGCTGGCTGACGGTAAGCGTCTCCGGCCGGTTGCGCAGGCGCAGGATGCCGCGGCCGTTCTCGTCGCGGACCACCGCGGCGACGGCGCGCAGGTTGACGATGGTGGAGCGGTGGATCTGCTTGAACACCGACGGGTCGAGCCGTTCCAGCAGTTCGCGGATCGGCGTGCGCAGCAGCGCTTCGCCCTCGGCGGTGACCACCGAGGTGTACTTGTCGCTGGCGCGGAAGTAGGCGACGTCGTCGACGAGCACCAGGCGCGTCTCGCGGCCAGCGCTGGCGGTGAGCCAGGTCAGCGGCTCGCGCGCGTCGTCGCGGCGCGACAGCGTCGGGCCGAGCTGCTCGAGCAACTCGGCCATCGCGCCCGCGTCGGCCTGGCCGCGCGCCTGCAGGCGCTCCACGGTGGCCGCGAGGCGCTCGGGCGCGATCGGCTTGAGGAGGTAGTCGATGGCGCCGCGCTCGAAGGCGTCGATGGCGTACTGGTCGTAGGCGGTCGCGAACACGACCTGCGTGCGCGGGCTCGCCTCCGCCGCGGCCGTCGCGACTTCCAGGCCGGTGAGGCCGGGCATGCGGATGTCGAGGAAGGCGACGTCGGGCTGGTGCTCGGCGAGCGCTTCGAGCGCGGTGGCGCCGTCGTCGCAGGTGGCGACCACTTCGAGCCCAGGCCAGGCCTCGGCGAGCATCGCCACCAGCGCGTCGCGCAGCAGCGCCTCGTCCTCGGCGACGATCGCGGTCCAGGCGCGCTCAGCCATTGCGCGCGCTCCCCGCACCGGCGGCGTTCGCGACCGGGCCGACGGGTCCCGAGGCGGGGACCGAAATCGTCGCCGCCACGCCGTTCGGGAAGTTGCCCGCCACCGCCAGCGACGCGGCGCCGCCGTACATCAGCTGCAGCCGCTCGCGCACGTTGCGCAGGCCGATGCCGGTGCCGCTGGTCTTGCCGGTGAAGCCGTCGCCGTCGTCGGCCACCGTGATCGCCACCATGTCGCCGTCGGCGCGGCGCGCGCGGATCCACACGCTGCCGCCGCCGCTGCGCGGTTCCAGGCCGTGCTTGATCGCGTTTTCCACCAGCGTCTGCAACATCATCGGCGGCAGCGGCGTGGGCAGCAGGTCCTCCGGCACGTCGAGCTGCACGTCCAGGCGCGACCCCATGCGGACCTTCAGGATCTCGAGGTAGGCCACGGCGCGCTCGAGTTCGGCGCCGAGCGTGGACGGATCGTCCTGCGTGCGCGGCAGCGAATGGCGCAGGTACTGGATCAGGTGGCCGAGCATCTCGTCGGCGCGCTGCGGATCCTGGCGCGTGAGCAGCTGCGCGCTGGCCAGCGTGTTGTAGAGGAAGTGCGGCTCGACCTGCGCGTGCAGCAGGCTCAGCTTCGCCTGGGTGAGCTCCTTCTCGGTGACGGTCTGCGCGGCCGCGGCGCGTTCGGTGCGGCGGCGCTCGGCGACGCGGCGGGTGATGGCGCGCGCGATCGCCTCGGCGTTCTCCAGGTTGGTGCCTTCGTCGACGCGGAACAGGTCGGTCCACGCCGGGCTTTCCGGCTCGCAGATCAGCGTGACGCTTCCGCTGTCGTGGTTCGGCGTGACCGTCGCGCTGAGCTGGTTGCGCGGCGTGCCGAACCATTCCAGCGGGTTCCAGCGGCCGAGCGGGCGATGGCCGTACGGATTCGGGCGCCCGACCTTCGCGGTGATCTGCAGGCTGTCGCGGGCGCTGAGCACCTGCTCGACGTGCGGAAGCTCGCGGATCGCGGCGTCGAGCAGGTCGAAGGCTTCGCCCGCCTCGAACGGAATCTCGATCTGGCGGCGCTGCCGGTTGGCGAGCGCGTTGCCGTCGATGCGGCCCGCGATCAGGCGCACGCGGTTGATGTGCGAGAACAGGCCGCCGACCACCAGCGCGGCGGTGACGCCGCAGGCCAGCACGATCGGCCATTCGTCCTGGCCGATGAAGGGCAGGGTGGACCACCAGCCGGCCGCCAGCATGAAGACCAGCAGCCAGGCGGCGAGGAAGCGAAGCAGGAAGAAGGCGCTGCGGATCACGTGGTTGGCCGGTGGCGAGAGTTGCAGCGAAGCATAGCCATGCCGCGGGAGGGCGCCAGCGGCGTGCGACGGAACCCCCGCGGGGGCGACCGAGGGCCCGTATGAGGGCCGGGAATCGCGCCGGGGCCTTTTGCGGGCCGCCCGGCGGCCCCATTTCATGGGCACCCCCGCTGCAGGAGCGCACCGCATGGCCAGCTACCGCAAGGATCCCGACGCGATCGCCCGCCTCACCCCGGAGCAGTACCGCGTCACCCAGGAAAGCGGCACCGAACGTCCCGGCACCGGCGAGCACCTGCACGAGCAGCGGCCGGGCATCTACGTCGACATCGTGTCGGGCGAGCCGCTGTTCGCCTCGTCCGACAAGTTCGAGTCGGGCTGCGGCTGGCCGAGCTTCACGAAGCCGATCGAGCCGGCGCACGTGCAGGAACTGCGCGACGCGACGCACGGCATGATCCGCACCGAAGTGCGTTCGGCCCATGGCGACAGCCACCTCGGCCACGTGTTCACCGATGGCCCGCGCGATCGCGGCGGCCTGCGCTACTGCATCAATTCCGCGTCGTTGCGCTTCATCCCGCGCGAACGCATGGAGGCGGAAGGTTACGGCGCCTATCTCGGCCAGGTGGAGGACATCGCATGACGACCGAACGCGCCCTCCTCGCCGGCGGCTGCTTCTGGGGCGTGCAGGAGCTGCTGCGCAAGATGCCGGGCGTCGTGTCGACGCGCGTCGGCTACAGCGGCGGCGACGTGCCGAACGCGACCTACCGCAACCACGGCACCCACGCCGAGGGGGTGGAGATCGTGTTCGACCCGTCCGGGATTTCGTATCGCGACCTGCTCGAGTTCTTCTTCCAGATCCACGACCCGAGCACGCCGGACCGCCAGGGCAACGACCGCGGCACGTCCTACCGGTCGGCGATCTTCTACACGACGCCGGAGCAGCGGCAGGTCGCGCTCGAGACGATCGTGGACGTCGAGGCCTCCGGGCTGTGGCCGGGCAAGGTGATCACCGAAGTCGCGCCCGCCGGCGACTTCTGGGAGGCCGAGCCGGAGCACCAGGATTACCTGCAGCGGTATCCGACCGGCTACACCAGCCACTACGTGCGGCCCGGCTGGAAGCTGCCGAAGCGCGCGTAGACTGGCGCACCGCCGTCCAAGGCCACCCGATGCCCCGCCTGCCCGCGTCCCGCGGCGCGCTCGCCGCGCTCGCCCTGCTCAGCCTGATCTGGAGCTGCAACTGGGTGGTGATGAAACAGGCCCTCGCGTGGACGGGCCCGTTCGAATTCGCCGCGTGGCGCGCGGGGCTCGGCACGATGATGCTGTTCGCGCTGCTGCGCTGGCGCGGCCACGCGCTCGCGCCGCCGCGCTGGCGGCCGCTGCTGCTGGTGGGCCTCGCGCAGACGCTCGGTTTCCAGGCGCTGGTGCAGTGGGCGCTGGTCGACGGCGGCGCCGGGCGCACCGCGTTGCTCGCCTACACGATGCCGTTCTGGGTCGTGCTGCTCGCGTGGTGGCTGCTGCGCGACCGGCCGTCGCGCTGGCAATGGGCGAGCCTGGCGCTCGCGTTCGCGGGCCTGCTGTTCCTGCTCGAGCCGTGGAAGGGCATGGGCGGTTCGCGGAGCACGCTGCTCGCGATCGGCGGCGGCCTGTGCTGGGCGGTCGGCGTGGTCCTGAGCAAGCGCATGTTCCAGCGCGGCGAAGCCGGCGTGCTGCAGCTCACCGCGTGGCAGATGGCGGTGGGCACCGTCGGCCTCGTGCTGGTCGCGCTGGCGGTGGACGAGAAGCCGATGCAATGGAACACCGGGCTCGTGCTCGCGCTGGCCTACAACGGCGTGCTCGCGTCGGGCCTGGCGTGGCTGCTGTGGAGCTGGCTCGTCGACAAGCTGCCCGCGCAGGTGGCCGGCGTGTCGAGCCTGGTGATCCCGATCCTCGGCGTGCTGTTCGCGTGGTGGGTGCTGCACGAGGCGCCCGACGGCGCCGAGTGGACCGGCATCGCGCTGCTGGTCGCCGCGCTCGCCGCCGTCGGCCGGCGGCGCGCGCTCAACCCGCGTTGAGGGGCGTCAGCAGCTGCAGCGCGGGCTTGAGCGGGAAGACGCCGCTGCCCGGGAGGGCATCGAGCGTACCGGCGGCCAGCGCCTGCTCTTCCTCCGTCGCCCACGGCACCGGATGCTGCGGGCCGGGGACGAAGGTCCGCCATTGGCCCGCGGAACTCGCTCCGGGCCCCGCGGTGAAAATCGACGGAATGCGAACGCTCCAGTAGCTGCGCGACGCGTCCGCGCCCGTGGTGGGCGGCACGAAGCGCCATTGCCTCGCCGCAGCCACCACGGCCTTCTCGAAGTCCTTGCGCCATTGCGCCATCGCGCGCTTGGTGCCGGTCTGCGCGAGGTTGGTCTGCTCGATCACCACGTCCTCGACGCTGCCGTCGCGCCGCACCTTGATCGCGGCGATCACCTGCGCGCCGACTTGCGCCCGGAGCTCGTCATGCGGGTAGTCCGGCGGCCCCATCCGCGCGCTCGAGAGCGAATCGCTCGGGAGCCGGCCGGAGCGCGCGCCGAACGCCGCGCTGGCGATGTCCACCTTGAACTGGCCATCGCCAGCCGGGTTGGCCTGGAGGCGCAGGTACATCGGCGAATGCACCGACTGCGCGGCGGCGTCGCCGGCGCCGGGGCGGAACGTCCATTGCGGGATGACGCGATCCAGCATCTCCCGGATGGGCGGGCTGTACGCTTCGGCATCGTCGATCGAGGAGCGCTCGACCTTGCCGTCCGGACCGACGTCGATGGAGCCGCGGACGAACATCGAATGCACGGCCTGGTCCAGCAGGGGTTCGCTTTTCCTGGCGGCCACCGAGGTGGCGCTCGCGACGAGCAGCAGCGCGGTCGCGACGGTCGGGAGCGGGAGGATGCGGATCGTCATGGGGTTCGTCCTTGAACGGGATACGGCGAGCATAGCGCGGCGCGCGGGGTTCAACCCGCGTCGAGGGGCGTCAGCAGCTGCAGCGCGGGCTTGAGCGGAAGACACCGCTGCCCGGGAGTGCATCGAGCGTACCGGCGGCCAGCGCCTGCTCTTCTTCCGTCGCCCACGGCACCGGATGCTGCGGGCCGGGGACGTAGCTTTCCCATTTCCCGGGAGCGTGGGCCGGAGCGGCGCTGCCGATCGGGGTGAAGACGACCGGGATGCGCACGCTCCAGTAGGGCGCGTCCGCGTCGGGGCCCCTGGTGGGCGTGATGAACGTCCAGTGCTTCAACCCGCCCACTGCGGCGGCTTCGAAGTCGCGGCGCCACCGGGCCATCGCCTTCGGCGTGCCCAGCTGGTCCAGATTGGTCTGCTCGGCGATGGCGTCCTCGACCCGGCCGTTGCGGCCGATCCGGAGTACCACCAGGACCTGGGCGCCGATGTTCGCGCTCCATTCGGCCTTCGGCATTTTCGGCGGCGGCATGGGGGCACGTAGGTCGAGCGCGACCTCCGTGCCCGGCGCGGCCGCGCCGTCGAAGCTGGCGCCGGCCACGACGACGCGGAACTGGCCGTCCCCGATCGGATCCGCCCGCAGGCGCAGGTGCATCGACGAACGCGCCGCGCGCGGAGCGCCGTCGACCAGCACCGGGCGGAACGTCCATTGCGGCACGACGCGGTCGAGCATGTCGCGGACCGCGGCGCTGTACGCCTCGGGATGCTCGATCGCGTAGCGCTGCACCTTTCCGTCGGCGTCGATCTCGATCGATCCGTCCACCGCAAGCGTGTTGATCGCCTGGTCGAGCGCGCGGGCCGCCGGCGTGCGCGCAGCCAGCGGGGCGCTCGCGGCCAGCAGCAGGCAGCACAGCAGCAGGGGTTTCGTGCGCATGCCGGTCATCCCTGGTTGAGGGGCGTCAACAGCTGCAGCGGCTGCTCGAGCGGGAAGATCCGCCCGTCCGGGAGCGCGTCCACGCCGCTGTCGGCGATGTCCTTCTTTTCTGCCCAAGGCAGCGGCCGGCGGGGGCCCGGGACGTAGCTTTCCCATTCCCCGGTCCGGGGGCTGTCCCTGCGCGACATCGAAAACACCACGGGCACCCGCGCATACCAGTAGGGCGCGTCGGCGAGCCGCCCGGCGCTGGGCGGATCGAACGTCCAGTGGCGCGCCGCCAGCAGCGCCGCGCGCTCGAAATCGTCGCGCCATTTCTGCATCGCGCCGTCCTTGCCGACGGCGCGTAGATCGGTCTGTTCGACGCCCGCTTCGGCGCGGCCCGCGCGATCGATGCGGAGTACGAGGACGACCTTGGCCCCGACGCCCTTGCGCGCTTCGTCCGCCGGGTAGCGCGGCGGCTCCAGCCGATGGTGCGCGGAGACTTCGGTGTGCGGCGGCGCCGCTTCCCTGCGCCCGAAGGCGGCGCTCGCGATCTCGACCGCGTAGCGCTTGCCGTCGAGCGGCTTCGCTTCCAGCCGCAGGTACATGTCGAAGCGCGCCTGCCGCGCGACGCCGTCGAGGACCACCGGCTTGAAGGTCCAGCGGGGAATGTCGCGGCTGAGCAGGTCGATCACCGCCTGGTCGTAGGCAGCCGCGTCGTTGATCGCATACGCGACGACGTGGCCCTGCGGGTCGACTTCGATCGTGCCGGACAGCGAGAGACTACTGACGACCTTTTCGAGTTGCGCGGAAGACAGGCCGGCGAAGGAAGGGGCGCTGGCGCCGAGGAGAACGCCGAGCAGCAGAAAGCGGGGGAAATTCATGACGAATGTAACTTGAGGCGGCTGGAAACGGTGCCAGCATAGCGTCGCATCGGCGCGTCCGGTCCTTTTCCGCGGGCGGGGGACGCCGTGGCAAGATGAACGGGTTCAGGGGAGTGCCGATGGGGAGCAGGTCGTGATCGAAGTGCAAGGGCTCTGCAAGCAGTACGACCGCCTCGCCGCGGTGAGCGACCTGTCGTTCGCGGTGCGGCCGGGCGAGATCATGGGGCTGGTCGGCCCCAACGGCGCGGGCAAGACCACGACCCTGCGCTGCGTCACCGGCATCATCCCGGCAACCTCGGGCGCGGTGCGCGTGAACGGCATCGACCTCGCGGAGGATCCGGCCGGCGCGAAGCACCAGCTCGCCTTCATGCCCGACGAGCCGCGGCTGTTCGAGCACCTGACGGTGATGCAGCACCTGAACTTCGTCGCGCGCCTGTACGGCGTCGCCGACTACGCGACGCGCGCGCTGCCGATCCTCGAAGAGCTGGAGATGGCGGACAAGCAGGACCTGCTGCCCGGCGAGCTCTCGCGCGGCATGAAGCAGAAGCTGGTCATCGCCTGCGGCCTGCTGCACCAGCCGAAGGTCGTGATCTTCGACGAGCCGCTCACCGGCCTCGACCCGGGCGGCATCCGCCGCATGAAGCAGGTGATGAAGCGGCTCGCGGCGGACGGCGCGGCGGTGATCCTGAGCTCGCACATGCTCGGCCTGATCCAGGAAGTGTGCACGCACCTGCTGATCCTGAAGAACGGCCGCAAGGTCGCCGACGGCACCGTCGCGGAGATCCATGCGCGCTACCTGGGCGACGGCGGCGGCAGCCTGGAGGACGTGTTCTTCCGCGCGACCGGCGATGTCGACGGCGATGGCGCGGGCCGCGGCGGCAGCGCCGCCGACGCCGGATGAGCGCCGCGCGCGCGATGCGGGCCACCACGTCCGGTTCGCCGTGGAGCGCCTGCCTGTACCAGCAGGCGTTGTCGGTCTACAACGCGGTGCGCCAGCGGCTGCTGCGGCTGAAGCAGCCGAAGTACCTGGCGGGCGCGGTGGCGGGCGTCGCGTACTTCTATTTCTTCGTGTTCCGCCACGCGTTCCAGGAGCGCGCGCAGCGCAAGGGCCCCGGCCTGGCCGAAGCGGTGGGCTGGCTGCACGATCCGTCGATCGCCGCGCTCGTGCTCGGCGGCGCCGCGCTCGTGCTGCTGGTGGTGCTGCTGGTGGCGTGGGTGCTGCCGGGCGACCGCAGCGCGATCGCCTTCAGCGAGGCGGAAGTGGCGTTCCTGTTCCCCGCGCCGATGACTCGCTCGCAGCTCGTGCGCTACAAGCTGCTGCGCTCGCAGCTCGCGATCCTGGTCTCGTCGATCCTGCTGACGGTGGTGCTGCGCCGCGGCGGCGCGTTCGGCGGCAGCCCGTGGCTGCACGCGATCGGCTGGTGGATCGTGCTGTCGACGGTGCGCATGCACTACATCGGCGCCTCGTTCGTCCACGACCGCATCCGCGGCGACGGCGGGCGCTGGGCCTGGCTGCGCAACATCGCCACCGCGGCAGTCGTGCTCGCGGCCGCGGTCGCGCTGCTGTGGTGGGTGCGCACGCACGTGCCGCCGCCGCAGGGCGATGCGCTGCTGCCGTGGGCGCAGCAGGTGCTCGCGGTGCCGGCGCTGGCGTGGGCGCTGTGGCCGCTGGAGAAGGTCGTCGCGCCGATGCTCGCGCCCGACGCGCCGGCGTTCTGGCGCGCGGTGCCGTGGGCGCTGGCGGTGATGGCGCTGCACTTCGTCTGGATCGTCCGATCCGACGCCAGCTTCGAGGAGGCGGCGATCTCGCACGCGCAGCGCCAGGCGCAGCGGATCGCGGCGCGGCGCGAGGGCCGCTGGCGCTCCGGCGCGCCGCGCAAGGCGCGCCCGGCGCCGTTCCGGCTCGCGGGCACGGGCTTCCCGCCCGTCGCGATGCTGTGGCGCAACCTCATCGCGCTGGGCACGACGCGGCTGCACACCTACGCCGCGATCCCGCTGGTCGTGCTCGCGGGCGAAGCCTGGATCGCGAACGACCCGAACCTGCGCCCCCTGCTCAAGCTGTTCTTCGGGCTGGGCCTGGGTGCCGCCGCCTGGCTGCTCGTGGTCGGGCCGATGTTCGTGCAGCGCTCGCTGCATCGCGTGCTCGCGCACATGGACACGCTGAAGTCGGCGCCGCTGCCGGGCTGGCAGCTCGCGCTGGGCGAGCTGCTCGCGCCGATGCTGCTGCTGGCGGCGGCCGAATGGCTGCTGCTGGCGATGGCGCTGTTCGCGGTGCTGCTGGGCGGCGCGCACTTCCTGACCGCGGGCACCGCGATCGCGGGCGCGATCGGCGCGGCGCTGCTGGTGCTGCCGCTGTGCGGGCTGCTGCTGTGCCTGCCGTTCGCGGGGGTGCTGCTGTTCCCGGCGTGGGTGGGCCGTCCGCGCGGCGGCGGCGGCGTCGAGGTGATGGGCCAGCGCCTGATCTTCTTCGGCGGCTACATGCTGGTGATCGCCGTGGCGCTGCTGCCGGCGGCGATCGTCGGCGGGATCGTGGCGGCGGGCGTCTACTGGACGATGGGGCCGATCGCGGCGCTGCCGGTGTTCGGCGCGATCGCCGCGGGCGTGGTCGCCGGCGAGCTCACGATCGCCGTGCGCTGGCTGGGGCGTCGGATCGAGCGCTACGACCTGTCGGCTGAGCAGGACTGACCGCGCGCGGCCCCGGCCGGACCGCGCGCAGCACGTCGGTGGCGACGCGGCCGCGGCCGCCTTCCTTGGCCACGTAGCACATCCGGTCCGCGGCCTCGATGACGTCCTCCGCCTCGAGCCCTTCGCCGCTGAACTCGATCAGCCCCGCGCTCGCGCCGAGCCGGTAGCCGAAGCCCTGCCACGCGAAGCGGAACTGCTCGACCGATTCGATGAGCTTGCGCGCGACGGCGCCCGCCTGCTCGACGTCGGTGTTCTCCAGCAATGCCGCGAATTCGTCGCCGCCGATGCGCGCGAGCGTGTCGCCCTCGCGCAGCTGCCGCCGCAGCGCCATCGCGAGCTGCCGCAGCAACTCGTCGCCGGCGACGTGTCCGCCGCTGTCGTTGACCGCCTTGAACCGGTCCAGGTCGAGGTAGACCAGCGCGTGGCGGCAGCCGAGCCGGCCGGCGCTGTCGAGCGCGCGCTGCAGCCGCGCCTCGAGCACGCGGCGATTGAGCAGGCCCGTGAGCGGATCGTGGTTCGCGTGCCAGGAGAGCTCGCGCGACAGGCGGGTGGCGGCGGTGACGTTGCGGAAGGTGAGGATGTAGCCCAGCGGATGGTGGCCCTCGTCCTGGATCTCGGCCACCGCGCCGTCGACCAGGATCACGTGCCCGTCGTGGCGCACCAGCGACATCACGTCGTCGCGGTTGCGGAAGCCGGCGCGCAGCGGATCGACGCCGATGCCGCCGGCATCGACGAGGCGCACGACCTCGGAGATGTTGCGCGCGATCGCCTCGGTGCTCGTCCAGCCGGTGAGGTGCGTCGCGACGGGATTGAGGCTGGTGATGCGGCCTTCCAGGTCGGTGACCGCGACGCCGTCGGCGATCGCGGCGATGGCGCCGTTCGCGCGCTGCAGCGCCTCGCGCAGCGCAGCGCTCTCGCGACGCGCGTCGGCGAGGGCATCGGCCGGGTTGTCGGCGCCCGGCCCCGCCTGCGGCGGGGGCAGCTCGTGGGGGAGCATGGCGGGCACGCTATTGGCTGGACCGGTAAGACCGAGTGAGCGCCGCCGTCGGCTTGCACGGATCTCGCGTGACGTCGATCGCAAAACGGAACCCCGCCCGGACGCCGCGGCTCAATCCGGCCGCGCCGCCGTAGCCTGGCGCAGGGCCAGATTTTCCGGCGGCGCCGCGCGCGGCGAGGGCGCTGCCGCGGCGCCGCCGGTCCCTGTCTTCTGGCGCGCGCGGATCGCGCCGCCTTCGAGCGCGTCGCGGAAGTTCGCGCCCACCTCGATGTCCATCGGCGTGCCCGCGGCGGTCGTGCGCACTGGCGCGACCGTCTGCGACGGCGCGCCGGACTGGTGCTGCAGCGCGCGGATCATCACCGCCATCACCCGGCCGAACGCGCTGCGCGTTTCGCCCTGCGGCGCCGCCGGCAGCGCGGGATCGGACGCCGCAGCGGAGGCGACCGGCGCATCGCCGGCGACCGCGTCCGGCAGTCCCTGCGCGAAGCACGCGCCATGGGCGGCGAGCGCGGCAGCCAGCAGCAGGATCGAAGCACGGCGGGTCATTGCGGTTCCTGTCGTGATGCGTCGTCGCATCCTTCGCGGAAAGGCTAGCCGGGGACGCTTCCGAGGCCGCGTGAAATCCGCGCCGTGGCGCTGAACGGTCGCTGACATCGCGCGCGCAGGGCTCGTTCCATCCAAAAAAAAGAACGGCCCCGTGAAGGGGCCGTTCAAGTCGTGCTTCATCCCTCCCGGGATCAGTAACCGAGCACCTGCATGATCAGGCCGGTGGCGACCTGCACCAGCAGGTAGCGATCGTCGCCGTACGGACGCACCCAGCGATAGCCGTAGGGCGGCGGCGCGAGGCCGTACGCGCGGTAGTCGTTCACGTAGTAGCGCGGCTGCAGGTAGACGACCGGCATGCGCCCACCGCGCTTGTACCAGCCCAGGTGGCGGCCGTTGTCGTGGCGGACGATGACCGGGCGGCGGTCGTGCTGGACGACGACGACCGGGCGGCGGTCATAACGGCCGCGGTCGTACCGGGAACGATCGCCGCGATCGTGGTCGTTGCGATCGTGGCTGCCATGGCCGTGGCCGTGGCTCTGCGACCAGCGCTGCGGCTGCGGCGACGGGGAGGCGAACGCCAGCGCCGGCGACAGCGCGAGGGCGATGGAAGCGGCGAGCAGAAGGCGTTTCATTGCAGTCTCCTTGGGATCGAACATGCCCGCGTGGGCACGATCCGGATCCTAGGACCGCGTCGATGAAGCGCCGCTCAATCCGGCGGAATGCCGCAGCGTCCATTCAGGCTGCGCGAAGCTCCCGTTCATGCGCGTCACGTCGCTTCCCGCGGCGCGCATGCCTTGCAATCCGTCAGGCGCCGACGCGACGGCGTTCGGCGTCGATGTCGTGCACCGCGCGCACCTCGATGCAGCCGGTCGCGGCCCACGGGAATTCCGACGCGATGCGCACGGCCTCGTCCATGTCCGCCGCTTCGATGAGGTTGAAGCCGCCGAGCAGCTCCCGGGTCTCGGCGAAGGGGCCGTCGGTGATCGACGTCCTGCCGCCGCGGATGCGCACCGACTTCGCGCCGGCCGCCGGCTCGAGCTGCTGCGACTGCAGCAGCTTGCCCTGCGCGCGCAGCTCGTCGGCGTGCACGAAGCAGTCGTGCATCATCGTGTCGTAGCGGCCCTCGGGCAGCGCCCCGGCCATTCCGGGGTCGTTGTAGACCAGCAGCAGGAATTGCATCGATCGGCTCCGGGCGGGCGGGCCCCGATTATGCCCCGCGTGTCGAATCCGCGGGCCCTCGTCCGTCTTGCCCGTATCGCCCGCCCAGGAGTCCGCGATGCCGGCGCCGCCGGTCCGGGATGCTCTAATGGCCGCATGGCCACGATCGAACGCAGCGGCCCGCCGGCCGGCCCACGCGACGTGCGCGCGAGCATCGAGGCCGCGTGGCGCGCGGAATCCGCGCGCGTGGTCGCGGTGCTGGTGCGGATGCTGCGCGACGTGGACCTGGCCGAGGAGCTCGCGCAGGACGCGCTCGTCGCCGCGCTGGAGAAGTGGCCGCGCGACGGCGTGCCCGACAATCCGGGGACATGGATGATGGCCGCGGCGAAGAACCGCGGCATCGACCACCTGCGCCGCAACAAGCTGCTGCAGCGCAAGCACGAGGAGCTCGCGTTCGAGCTGGAATCGGCGCACGAGGACGCGCCGCGCCCGGAGGACGACGCCGACGACGCGGTCGGCGACGACCTGCTGCGGCTGGTGTTCATCGCCTGCCACCCGAAGCTCTCGCGCGAGGCGCAGGTCGCGCTGACGCTGCGCCTGCTCGGCGGCCTGGCGACGGACGAGATCGCGCGCGCGTTCCTGGTGCCGGAGCCGACGATCGCGCAGCGCATCGTGCGCGCCAAGCGCACGCTGGGCGAATCGGAGGCCGCGTTCGAGGAGCCGCGCGCGGTCGACCTGCACGCGCGCCTGGATCCGGTGCTGGCGGTGCTGTACCTGGTGTTCAACGAAGGCTACGCGGCCACGGCGGGCGACGACTGGATCCGTCCGCAGCTGTGCGCGGAGGCGCTGCGCCTCGGGCGCCTGGTCGCCGGGCTGGTGCCGGCGCAGGCCGAAGCGCACGGGCTGCTCGCGCTGATGGCGCTGCAGGCCTCGCGGCTGCAGGCGCGCGTCGCCGCGGACGGCACGCCCATCCTGCTCGCCGACCAGGATCGCGCGTGCTGGGATCGCGCGCTGGTCGGCGAGGGCCGGGCGTCGCTGGCGCGCGCGCAGCCGCGACGCCTGGATCTCCATCAGCGCCACCAGTCCGTGGACCTCCGCCTCCTCAGGCGCCAGGCCCGCCAGCACGCGGCCCAGGCGGAGTGCATCCTCGCACAGCGCCGGTCGAATCACATTCTCACCAGC